>CAJXMR010000411.1 GCA_913056305.1 uncultured Ralstonia sp. | reverse complement strand
ACCGACATCATGGGCGAGATCAGCGCCGCGTCGGAAGAGCAGAGCGCCGGCATCGCCCAGGTCAACCAGGCGGTCAACCAGATGGATGCAGTGACGCAGCAAAACGCGGCACTGGTGGAACAGGCGGCGGCAGCGGCCATGTCGCTGCAGGAACAGGCGGATGGCCTGCGTGGTGCGGTGGCGGCATTCCGCACGCAGGCCGATGCGCCCGTGCAAGGTGTGGCACGCGCCCCGGTTGTGAAGACCCAGGCAGGGCCGCGTCTGGAAGCGAAAGCAGGGCCGGCACCTGCAGTCGCGGCGGTATCGAGCAAGCAAAAGCACGTGCGTCGCGCGGCGGCCAAGCCCGCTGCCAACGCGCCGATGATGGAATCGCCCAAGCGCGTCGCTGCCGGCAGCGACGAAAGCGACTGGGCTACGTTTTAACCATGTATGCATGGGATCTTCGCTGCTCGCGAAAGCTCTCCCGTGTGTCTTGTGGTGTGCAGCCTGCCCTTCGGGGCAGGTTTTTTTTTTGCCTGGGCAGACCATGCCCGCCGGAGGCCGGGGTGATCCCCCTCTCTGGTGGCATGGCGCCAAGGCGGTTCTAAAGAGCCGCACCCTGCAGCCGATACCGGAAACAGGGGCATAGACAAAGGAAGAGGGGAGCGAGACATGGGTTGGATGAAACGTATGCCGGTGTCGACGGTGTTGACCGCCGGGTTTCTGATCGTGGCGGCCTTCGGTGCTGCCATCGGTGCCCTGGGCATCTACACGATCACCAAGCTGAGCAATGCCAGCGACGACCTGTCGCAAAAACAGATGCGGGCCATCACGCAAATGGACGCCGCCGCCAACAGCCTGGCGCATGCGAGCCGCGCCCAGACCTCGCTGCTGATTGCCACCACGCTGGACGAGCGCAAGGCCCTGAGCACCGAGATCACCACCGGCATGAAGCGCCTGCAGGAAAGCGTCGACAACGTCCGCCCGCTGTTCGTGCAGCCCGAAGGCAAGAAGATGATCCGCGAGGTGGATGCCGTCTACCCCGTGTGGAGCAAGCGCATGACCGACTTCGTTGCGCTGATCGACAAGCAGGGGCTGGACCCGACGCAGTTCGACAGCCGCGTCACGGCGGAAAACGTCGGCCTGCTCGACGATACGGCGGCCTTCGAGAAGACGCTGGACAAGATGGTCAAGCGCGTGGAGGAGGTGGCCACGGCCGCCACCGCGCAGCGCCCGCCCAAGCCGGAGGATGTCGTCCAGGTGCGGGTCGAGCCGGCGCGGGTGGAAGCGCGCGCCGATGGGCAGGCGACGTTCACGCTGGTCGCCACCATTCGCGAGGGCTTCCACGTCAACTCCAACCAACCGCTGCAAGAGTATTTGATCCCGACCCGGGTGGAGCTCCTCACCACCGAACTGTTTACGCTGGAGAAGGTGGACTACCCCAAGGGCGAACTGAAGTCGTTCGGCTTTTCCCCCGACGAGAAGCTTTCCGTCTATGACGGCACGCTGCGCCTGCCGATTGCGTTGCGGGTGCAAGACGGTGCCCGGAACCCCGCCGCAGGCGGGGCCGACGCTGGCAGTCACACCGTGCGCCTGGCCTTCCATTACCAGGCCTGCAACGACGAGATCTGTTTGCGCCCCACCAAGCGCGAAGCCCAACTCACTGTTCGCGTGCGGTGAACTGCTCGCAGTGAACCGCCTGCGCTAGCTCGGCGCGTCAGGAAGCTGGATGGCAACCCCCGACCAGCAACAAAAAGCAAACCGTCCCCGCAATCGAGCGCAAGCGGGTGCACCGCAACCCAGCTGGCGCCCGCCGGGGCGGCAACGAATCGGCTGGGCTCTGGTGCTGGCTGCGACCGTCGCGCTGGCGCTGGCGGCCACCGGCGGCTACGGAACCCCTGACCCGCCGGGGGCGAAGAAAGCCAATCGCCTCATCTCCGAGGCCAGCCCCTATCTGCGCAGCGCGGCCTACCAGCCGGTGGACTGGTACCCATTCAGCCCGCAAGCGTTCGCGCGCGCCCAGGAACTCGACCGG
>CAJXMR010000410.1 GCA_913056305.1 uncultured Ralstonia sp. | reverse complement strand
ATCGAAGCGTCCGACGTGCGGCCTGCCGTGAAGGAGCAGATCGAATCGCTGGGCGCCAAATTCCTCGACGTGCCCTTCATCACCGATGAGGAACGCGAAATCGCCCAGGGTGTCGGCGGCTACGCTCGCCCGATGCCGCCCGACTGGATGCGCCGCCAGGCCGAACTCGTGCACACCCGCGCAAGCCAGGCCGACATCGTCATCACCACGGCCCTGATCCCGGGGCGCCGCGCACCGACGCTGCTCTCGGAAGAGACCGTGCGCGCGATGAAGCCGGGTTCGGTGGTGGTCGACCTCGCCGCCGCGCAGGGCGGCAACTGCCCGCTGACCGAAGCCGATCGCGTGGTCGTCAAGCACGGCGTCACGCTGGTGGGCTACACCAACCTCGCGTCGATGGTGGCGGCCGACGCCTCCGCCCTCTACGCGCGCAACGTGCTCGATTTCCTCAAGCTGATCTTCGACAAGGATGGCGGCTTGGTCATCAACCGCGAAGACGACATCGTGGCCGCCTGCCTCTTGAGCCAGGGCGGCCAGACGGTGCGTGCTCTTGCCGCCATGAGCACCGCCAAATAACTATGGAGACCGCGGCAAGGTTCGCCTTGCCGCGACTGGCGATTTCATTTCTGTCTTATTTTTGTTTCAGGGAAAGCTTCATGCTACGCAACATGCTTCGCGCCAAGCTGCACCGCGCGACGGTCACCCAGGCCGATCTGGACTACGAAGGCTCGTGCGGCATCGACGAGGACCTCCTCGACGCTGCCGACATGCGCGAGTACGAAAAGATCGAGCTGTACAACGTCAACAACGGCGAGCGCTTCTCGACCTACATCATCAAGGGCAAGCGCGGCTCGGGCGAGATCTCGCTCAACGGCGCCGCCGCGCGCCGTGCGCACGTGGGTGACCTGCTCATCATCTGCACCTACGCGCCGATGAACGAAGAACAAGTCGCCAGCTACAAGCCCAAGGTGGTGCTGCTGGGCGAGGGCAACAAGATCAAGGCCATCAAGGAAACCTGACGCGCCGAAGCGGCCCCGCGCAAAGACGACGGGGCCGCTTGGCACATCGACCAAGAAGCGAGGAGGAGCAAATGGAGCTGGTCAATCACACGGTGATCAACCTGATCATCTTCGTGCTGGCGATCTACGTCGGCTACCACGTGGTGTGGACGGTCACGCCGGCGCTGCATACGCCGCTGATGGCCGTGACGAACGCCATCTCGGCCATCATCATCGTCGGCGCCATGCTGGCGGCGGGCCTCACGCAGACGGGCCTGGGCCGCACCATGGGCGTGGTGGCGGTGGCGCTGGCAGCCGTCAACGTGTTCGGCGGCTTCCTGGTCACGCAGCGCATGCTGGAGATGTTCAAGAAGAAAGAGCCGAAGGCCAAGGCTGGTACGAATGGGGAGGCCAAGCAATGAGCATGAACCTCGTCACCCTGCTCTACCTGCTGGCGTCGGTCTGCTTCATCCAGGCGCTCAAGGGGCTCTCGCACCCGACCTCGGCGCGACGCGGCAACGTGTTCGGCATGAGCGGCATGGCCATCGCCGCCGTCACGACCATCGCCCTCATCGTCAAGCTCAAGGCCGAGATGTTTGCCGGCACCGAGAGCGGCACATCCACGGGCTTCATCCTGATCTTCGCGGGCCTGGTGGTCGGCGGCGGCATCGGCGCCTACGTGGCGCGCACGGTCGAGATGACCAAGATGCCCGAGCTGGTGGCGGCCATGCACTCGCTGATCGGTCTGGCGGCGGTGTGTATCGCCGTGGCCGCGGTGGCCGAGCCGTCGGCCTTCGGCATCACGCTGGCCGGCGACAACGTGCTGCCGCTGGGCAACCGCGTCGAGCTGTTCATCGGCACGTTCGTCGGTGCCATCACCTTCTCCGGTTCGGTGATCGCCTTCGGCAAGCTGTCGGGCAAGTACAAGTTCCGCCTGTTCCAGGGCGCGCCGGTGCAGTTTGCCGGCCAGCACATGCTGAACCTGCTGCTGGCGGTGGCGATGCTGGGCTTCGGCATCCTGTTCTTCCT
>CAJXMR010000409.1 GCA_913056305.1 uncultured Ralstonia sp. | reverse complement strand
GAACTCCGGCAGGTCGGCCGGCAGGCACGACACTTCGACGTCGTTCAGGATGTGGTTGACGATGCCATGGCCCAGCTTCACGCCCGGGGCATTTTCCTGGTTCAGGAAGTGCAGCGGCACCTTGACGTGGATCTTTTCCGTGGCCGACACGCGTTGGAAGTCAACGTGCAGGACCAGCTGCTTGAACGGGTGCAGTTGGAAATCGCGCAGCAGCGCCTTTTCCACCTTGCCAGCCACTTCGATGTCGAGGATCGACGAGTGGAAGGCTTCCTTCTTCAGCGCGTGGTACAGCGCGTTGTGATCGAGTTCGATCATCTTCGGCTCGGCACCGCCACCGTAAATGATGGCCGGGGTCTTGCCGGCATTGCGCAGGCGGCGGCTCGCACCAGTGCCCTGAACGCTACGCTCGAAAGCGACAACTTTCATGATTGCTCCAAACGAAAAAGACGACTCGCGACCAAGCCGTCTGGTGAACGGGGCGCAACATTGCGCCCCGCAAACACCGCAGAAGAGCCGTCTAATCGACGTTTTCTGCAGTAAAGCCTTGAATTATAACAGGAAGCCTGTGACTTGCCGATTCATTCGGCAAACAACTCCATGATCGATTCGCCCTTGACGATGCGGGTGAAGGTGTCGGCCAGCAGCGGCGCCGTCGACAGCTGGCGGATCTTGCCGCACTTGAGGGCGTCGTCACGCAGCGGGATCGTGTCGGTCACGACCACTTCGTCGAGCATGGAATCCGCAATGCGGGCGGCCGCGCCACCCGACAGCACCGGGTGCGTGCAGTACGAGAACACCTGCAGGGCGCCGCGCTCCTTGAGCACCTGGGCGGCCTTGCACAGCGTGCCGCCGGTGTCGATCATGTCGTCCATGATCACGCAGTTGCGGCCTTCGACTTCACCGATGATGTTCATCACCTCGGCCACGTTGGCTTTCGGGCGACGCTTGTCGATGATGGCCAGGTCCGTATTGAGCTGCTTGGCGAGTGCGCGTGCGCGCACCACGCCGCCGACGTCCGGCGACACCACCAGCAGGTTCTCGTAGTTCTTCTTGCGCAGGTCTTCGAGCAGGACGGGCGACGCGTAGATGTTGTCGACCGGGATGTCGAAGAAGCCCTGGATCTGGTCTGCGTGGAGGTCCATCGTCAGCACGCGCTCGACGCCGGCGACTTCCAGCATGTTGGCCACGACCTTGGCCGAGATGGCCACGCGCGCCGAACGCGGGCGGCGGTCCTGGCGGGCATAGCCGAAGTAGGGGATGGCGGCCGTGATGCGGCGGGCAGATGCGCGCTTGAGCGCATCGACCATCACCATCAGTTCCATCAGGTTGTCGTTGGTCGGGGCGCAGGTGGATTGCAGGATGAACACGTGCTTGCCGCGCACGTTCTCCTGGATCTCGACCTGGACTTCACCATCGGAGAAGCGGCCGACGAGGGCCTTGCCGAGCGGGATGCCTAGGTGCTTGACGACAGCTTCGGCGAGTTTCGGGTTGGCATTGCCGGTAAAGACCATCAAGCCTTCGCTGCTCATCGGGGCACCTGTTTTATCGACTTCAGACGCGCCGGTTGGCTGATGCGCCAACCGGGCCTTTGCTGGAAACACTAGGAAGAAAATGGCAGGGGAGGAAGGACTCGAACCCTCGCATGCCGGAATCAAAATCCGGTGCCTTGACCAACTTGGCGACTCCCCTACACAACCGATCGGCCCTTGCTTCCATTGCAGAAGCAAAAGCTGCAAACCTTATACCGCAAACCTCGCCAGCGGGTGATGCGTCAGACCTGCCGCACACCGACCTTCCCACTCGGAAGGCACCTGATCCGCCACCGCTTGCGCATGCTCAACGTTCTCGAACGGAGCGAACACGCAGGCGCCGGATCCGGTCATTCTTGCCAGGGTGCTGAACTGACGCAGCCAGGCAAGTGCTCGGGCGATTTCGCCGTATTTCCTTTCCGCCACCGCTTGCAGATCGTTGCGACCGTAAGCGAAAACATTTTGACGGGCAGGAAAGTCCGTAATTATGGTGAG
>CAJXMR010000408.1 GCA_913056305.1 uncultured Ralstonia sp. | reverse complement strand
CCTCCTAAGCGTGAGATACAGGTTCGATTCCTGTCGGCGGGACCAGCGCATACGACAAAGCCAGGCTCCGTGCCTGGCTTTCGTTTTTGCGACGCTAAATATGGACGAGGCCTGCCACCGGCGGGCGGGCCTATGGCTGCAGATGGCCCCGGGGCATCTAGGTCAGCACCGGCAGCGCTTCGAGCACGAGCAGCCCGATCAGCACACCGATGACGGCCAATAGCACGCGGATCCCTACCCGCGCGCTTCGGATCACCAGCGGCGCGGACGCCAGTCCGATCACGCCCGCCACGCAGACGGCAAGCAACAGGTACAGGTTGGAGAAGGCCATCGGGAATTCCATCGTCCGCCCCTTTGCCGACCGTGGGTGGCCGGTGTTTCGAGTATAGGCCGCGCGCCTGTTCCGGCAACCCGTTGTATTTGCGCCTTCATTTGTGCTTTGACGCACTGCAAAAAATCGTGCTATAGTTCACGGCTTGGCTGCTTACTGCCCTTACGCGGTTGGCCGATGTGCTGGTGTCAATACATTCCAGCGCCCATCGCCCTGGATTCCGCCCCAAAAGCATGCGCAGCCGATTGCCATAGTGCTTGGCATCGTCTCCGATCTCCCGCGTGGATTCACATCACGCCGCAGGGACCGCCGCCCCACCTCGCTGACCAACTCAGCGCGAGGCCGGCCCACTCCCCCGCCTGTCCGTTTTTGCAGCCCGTCTGTCGAAACCGGCCTTATCCGATTGGCGCCGACGCCCCGTGATTAACCGGTCGCCGTATCCCATTTCCGTCGCCTGCTTTCGTTGAAGCAGCGGCGCGGCAGCCTTACTACCTTTTCGACATGACACAGCCTCAACTGGACGGCGGTGCGATTGCGCACGCTGAATCCGACACCACCCATTCCGACGCCCTGATCGCCAACGTCGCCACCGCCGCCAGCGCTTTTGCTGCACTCGGCCTGGACGAGCGTATCGTCCGCGCCCTGGGCGAGGTGAACTACACCACCCCGACGCCGGTGCAGGCGCAAGCCATTCCGGCCTGCCTGTCGGGCCGCGACCTGCTGGTCACGAGCCAGACCGGTTCGGGCAAGACCGCCGCCTTCATCCTGCCGGCCATCCAGCGCATCAGCGAGCAACCCGAGCCGCAACGCCCGCGCTTCGACGGCGCACCGCAACGCGTGAAGGGCCGCCGCCCCCGCCCGGAACCGGCCAAGCCGTCGCTGCTGGTGCTCACGCCCACGCGTGAACTGGCCCTGCAGGTGACCACCGCCACCGCACAATACGGCCGCCATCTGCGCCGCATCGTCTGCGCGAGCATCCTGGGCGGCATGCCCTACCCGAAGCAGCTCGACATGCTGGCCCGCATGCCGGACATCATCATCGCCACGCCGGGCCGCCTGCTCGACCATATCGACTCGGGCCGCATCGACCTGTCGGCACTCGACATGCTGGTGTTCGATGAAGCCGACCGCATGCTCGACATGGGCTTCTCGGATGACATCGAAGCCATCGTCGGCGCCACGCCGGCCACGCGCCAGATGCTGATGTTCTCGGCCACCATGGACCGCCGCATCGAACAACTGGCCGAGCGCATGATGCGCGATCCGCAACGCATCGAGATCGCCGCCGCCAAGGTCGACCAGAGCAACATCGAAGAGCGCCTGCACTTCACCGACGACATGTCGCACAAGCAGCAGCTGCTCGACCACCTGCTGCGCGATTCGTCGCTCAAGCAAGCCATCGTCTTCACGGCCACCAAGCGTGATGCCGACTCGCTGGCCGAGCGCCTGACCGAGCACGGCTTCTCCGCCGGCGCCCTGCACGGCGACATGCACCAAGGCGCGCGTAACCGCACGCTGACAGCATTGCGCCGCGGCCAGCTGCGCGTGCTGGTGGCCACCGACGTGGCCGCCCGCGGCATCGACGTGCCCGACATCACCCACGTGGTCAACTTCGACCTGCCCAAGCAAGCCGAAGACTACGTGCACCGGATCGGCCGTACGGGCCGTGCCGGCCGCAGCGGTATCGCCATCAACCTGGTGAACCACAACGACACGTTCCAATGGCGCCG
>CAJXMR010000407.1 GCA_913056305.1 uncultured Ralstonia sp. | reverse complement strand
AGACGTTCCCACAGGAGATTTTCATGAACGCAGTCGCGCAGGCAGCCACGCCCGATGTGAACGAGGTTCCGGCTCCGCTGGTCTTTACCGACAGCGCTGCGGACAAGGTCAAGCAACTGATCGAAGAAGAAGGCAACCCGGAGTTGAAGCTGCGCGTGTTCGTGCAAGGCGGCGGGTGCTCGGGCTTCCAGTACGGCTTCACCTTTGACGAAGACACCAACGAAGACGACACGACCATGAGCAAGAATGGCGTGACGCTCTTGATCGACTCGATGAGCTACCAGTACCTGGTGGGCGCCGAGATCGACTACAAGGAAGACATCAACGGCGCGCAGTTTGTCATCAAGAACCCGAATGCTTCGACCACTTGCGGTTGCGGCTCATCGTTCTCGGTCTGACGCCCTCGCATCGCCAAAGAAAAAGCGCACTTCGGTGCGCTTTTTTGTTGCCCGTAGGATCGCGAACGAGGCCGGTGATTCAGGCCGGGTAGATCGTGCCGAGCACGCGCGGGCCGGCAGCGCCGGTGGCGTGATACACGTTGCCCGGCTCGCGCCGCACGCACTGGCGCGCCAGCCATGCAAAGGCGAGTGCCTCGACCTGGTGTGCCGGCACGCCAAGCTCGTCGCTTGGGCCGATGGCGACGCCGGGCAGTTGCGCCGCCAGCCGCGCCATCAGCGCGCCATTGCGCGCACCGCCACCGCAGACCACCACTGACGCCGCGCGCGGCGCGTAGTTGCGCACGGCATCGGCAATGGTGTCGGCGGTGAGTGCGAGCAGGGTGGCTTGCACGTCTTCGGGACGGGCGCGGTCGAGCGCATCGCCGCCGCGCTGTTGCAGCCAGGCTGGGTTGAACAGATCGCGGCCCGTGCTCTTGGGTGGCGTCTGCGCGAAGAACGGCTCGGTGCGCAAGGTGTCGAGCAGCGCGGCGTCGATCCAACCGCTGCGGGCCCAGGCGCCGTCGTGGTCGTAGGCCTCGCCGCGGTGGGTGTGGATCCAGTAGTCGAGCAGGGCATTGCCGGGGCCGCAATCGAAGCCGAGCACGGCGTCGCGCGTCTCCGATTGCTGCGGGGGCAGCACGGTCAGGTTGGCGATGCCGCCGATGTTGCAGACCACGCGCCAGGCGTCGGGCAGCGCAAACAGTGCGCGGTGTACCGCAGGCACGAGCGGCGCGCCTTGCCCGCCCGCAGCGATGTCGCGGCTGCGGAAATCGGCGATGACGTCGATGCCGGTGCGCTCGGCCAACAAGGCTGCGTGCTGGGTCTGGCGTGTGTAGCCGATGCCGTCGTGCGCGCCGGGCTGGTGTCGGATGGTCTGGCCGTGGGCGCCGATGGCGCGCACGTCGCGTGGGGCACTGCCGCTCTCGCGCAGCAGTTGGGCGACGCAATCGGCGTACAGATCGGCCAGGGCGTTGGCGGCCAGCGCCTCGCGGTGGATCTCGTTGTGGCCGGCGTGCTGCAGGTCGAAGAACGCCTGGCGCAGCGCGGGCGGGAACGGGACGTAGGCGTCGGTCAGCAGCGCCGGGCGCGTGCCGGAGAAGTCGACCAGGACGCCGTCCACACCGTCCAGGCTGGTGCCGGACATCAGGCCGATGTAGCGCTCGCTGGTGGAATGGGCGGGTGTCGTCATGCGCGTGAGCATACCAGCGGGGGCTGAGCTTGGGGCGCCTTGGGGCGCCCTTTGGGGCCGGTGGCCGCATCACGGTAAAATCGCCGGATCGTGCCCGCCGCCAAGTGCGCGCCGGGCGCATGCCGCTGGTTTCCCGAATTGCCGTGTCCGCGCGCCACTGTGGCGCATGCGGCTCTTTTCCCTATTTGCCATGACCGTATCCGACGCCTCCGCCGCACCCGCCTCAGAACAAACCTCGCCGGCCAAACCGAAATATCCGGTGACGCCGGAGGTGCTGCGCGCGATGGAAATCTCGCTGCGCGGCTGCGACGAACTGCTGATCGCCGCCGAGTGGGAGCAGAAGCTCGCGAAGAGCGCCGCCACCGGCGTGCCGCTGCGCATCAAGCTGGGCCTGGACCCGACCGCGCCCGACATCCACATCGGCCACACGGTGGTGCTCAACAAGATGCGCCAGTTGCAGGACCTGGGGCA
>CAJXMR010000406.1 GCA_913056305.1 uncultured Ralstonia sp. | reverse complement strand
CGTCGACCAGCGATTCACGGCAGCCGTACAGGTTGTCGAACTTGCTCTTGGTGACGGAGTCGTTCACGTTGATGGCCGGGAAGCGCAGCTCGCCACGCTGGGCCATCTGGTACAGGCGGTGCACGCCCGTGGTGGTCTCTTCGGTCACGCCCTTGATGGCGTCGAGGTTGCGGCTGTAGAAGGTCGCGTCCTTCGCGAGCTTCTCCTTGATGGCCGCGAACAGGAAAGTCTCTTCTTCGCTGGTCGGCTTGGCGATGACGGAGACATCCTTCTCAGCCTTGGCGCCCAGGTGCAGCAGGATCGTGGCGTCGCCGCCGTCATCCAGGATCATGTTGGGCGTGCCGCCGTCGGCCCATTCGAAGATGCGGTGCGTGAAGTCCCAGTATTCCTTGAGCGACTCGCCCTTGTACGCGAACACCGGCGTGCCCGACACCGCAATCGCGGCAGCGGCGTGGTCCTGCGTCGAGAAGATGTTGCACGAGGCCCAGCGCACGTCGGCGCCGAGTGCCTTGAGCGTCTCGATCAGCACGGCGGTCTGGATGGTCATGTGCAGCGAGCCGGCGATGCGCGCGCCGCGCAGCGGCTGCGTCACTGCAAACTCTTCGCGGATCGCCATCAGGCCCGGCATTTCGGTCTCGGCGATGGCGATTTCCTTGCGGCCCCAGTCGGCCAGCTTGATGTCGGCGACGAGGTAATCGTGTTTCAGGTCGGTCACAGCGTTCATTGGATCACTCCGGTAAGAAGGGTGACCGCACGCTGGGGAGAGTGCCGGCAAGACAGGGGGATAGCCCCAGTGCCGGATGGATGCGTTCTCGCCATCGTGTCAGCCACGATACTGCGAGCGCCGTTTGAACTTCCGAGCCTGGCGGCCGGCAGGTGGAAAAACAGGCCGGTCCGTTGCAACGCTCCTCGGAATGGGCTGGATTGTAGCGGATTCGAATGAACGCCACTACCGCCGGTTATTCGCCCAGCAGGATGTCCAGCATGCGTTGCGGATTGGCAAGGAAGTCGCGCGTCACTTGGAAGTGCTCGGTCTCCGCATAGGCGATGCGACGGATGCCTTCGCCGTCACATTGATAGATCCACGCGTCCGGATAGGCCATCAGGATGGGCGAGTGCGTCGCGATGACGAACTGGCTCTCTTCCTTGACCAAGTCGTGCAGACGCGACAGCACGGCCAACTGCCGTTGTGGCGAGAGCGCAGCTTCGGGTTCGTCGAGCAGGTAGAGGCCATTGCCGCCGAAGCGGTGAATCAGCAAGGCCATGAACGATTCGCCGTGCGACTGCGCGTGCAGCGACTTACCTCCGTACGAGGCGATGATGGGCGGTGCCGGATCCGGCTCCTCATCCATGCGCTGGATGGCGGTGGCCACGTTGTAGAAACTCTCTGCGCGCAGGAAGAATCCGGTACGTGGCTTGCGGAAACCCCGGGCGATGCGCAAGTGCGCATGCAGCTCGGAGTGCGATGCGTGCGTGCTGAAGTTGAAGTTGCGCGAGCCGCCCTCCGCGTTGAAGCCGAGCGCGACGGCAATCGCCTCCATCAGCGTGGACTTGCCCGAGCCATTCTCGCCGACCAGGAAGGTGATCTTCGGGTGCAGCTCGAGCGTGTCGAGCGCGCGCACGGCGGGCAGGCAGAACGGATACGCGTCGAACGAAGCGACCGTATCGCGCCGCAGCGTGACGTGGCTGACGAACTGGCGGGAGAGCATGGCGCGTGCACCGTGAGGGCAGTCGGATGTGCTCGCATCGTACCGCGAGCGCGCGGCCCATCGGCTCGGGCCATCGGCAGCCCCTAACGGCTGCCTGGCCGCGCTGTCAATGCGTGGGCGCTGCGCAAAACTTTCGATCCGGTTAGAAAGCGGCCCATCCGCATCACGGTTGTGCAACACGCGCCCATCAAAGTGCCGGGCATCGTTCAGGGAGCCACGATGCACAACCACAAACTTTCGATGTATGCCGCCGCCGTTGCGGCTGCGCTCGCGCTGTCGACGCTTGCGGCGTGCGGCAGCGACGGCACGTCCACCACCGGCAGCGCCATGCCGGACGCCGGCGCGCCCACCAGCCCGAACGGCCCGACCAAGAACGTCGTGTTCTTCCTCGGCGACGGCATGGGCCTGACCACCATGACCGC
>CAJXMR010000405.1 GCA_913056305.1 uncultured Ralstonia sp. | reverse complement strand
CTTACTTTCTTTGGCAAGACAAAGAAAGTGAGTCGGCCCCGGCAGGGGACGAAACCGGGGTGGACCACCAAGCCCAAACCCCGGGTAGAAGCACAAAACCAGGGGACGGACCAAAAGCAAACAATCCCCAGCAAGAGACACATACCCCTGCACCACAAGTGCAGAACATGTCGCAAGCACCGATCCAGGAGATAGCAATGTCCGACCGCATCATCATCGCTTCCGTCGCCCGCACCCCGATGGGCGCCTTCCAGGGCGAACTCGCCAGCCTGACCGCGCCGCAGCTCGGCGCCACCGCCATCCGCGCAGCAGTCGAGCGTGCCGGCCTGAAGCCGGAGCAGATCGAAGAAGTCATCATGGGCTGCGTCCTGCCCGCCGGCCAGGGCCAGGCCCCGGCCCGCCAGGCCGCATTGGGCGCCGGCCTGCCGCTGTCGGTCGGCTGCACCACGGTCAACAAGATGTGCGGCTCCGGCATGCGCGCCGCCATGAACGCGTACGACGCCCTGCTCGCCGGTTCGCTCGACGTGGTCGTCGCCGGCGGTATGGAAAGCATGACCAACGCGCCCTACCTGATCCCCAAGGGCCGCGGCGGCTACCGCATCGGCCACGGCATGATCTACGACCACATGATGTTGGACGGCCTGGAAGACGCCTACGACAAGGGCCGCGCCATGGGCACCTTCGGCGAGGACTGCGCCGAGAAGTACGGCTTCACCCGCGAGGCGCAGGACCACTTCGCCATGACCTCCGTGCGCCGCGCGCAGGAAGCGACGGAAACCGGCGCGTTCCGCTGGGAGATCGCCCCCGTCACCGTGTCGGGCAAGACCGGCGACACCCTCATCGACACCGATGAAGGCCCGCGCCGCATCAAGGTCGACAAGATCCCGTCGCTCAAGCCCGCCTTCAAGAAGGACGGCACGGTGACGGCCGCGTCGTCTTCGTCGATCAACGACGGCGCGGCCGCGCTGGTGATGATGCGCGAGTCGACTGCCAAGCAGCTCGGCATCACGCCGCTGGCGGTGATGCTCGGCCACACCACGCACGCACAGGCGCCGGGCTGGTTCACCACCGCGCCGGTCACGGCCATCGACAAGCTGTTCAAGAAGCTCGACTGGAACGCGGGCAACGTGGACCTGTTCGAGATCAACGAAGCCTTTGCCGTGGTGCCGATGGCGGCCATGCACGACCTGCACATCCCGCACGAGAAGGTGAACGTGAACGGCGGCGCCTGCGCGCTGGGCCACCCGATCGGCGCGTCGGGCGCGCGTCTGATGGCGACGCTGATCGGCGCGCTGCGCCACCGCGGCGGCAAGCGCGGCGTGGCCAGCCTGTGCATCGGCGGCGGCGAGGCCACCGCTGTGGGCATCGAACTCTACTGAACCGAAGGCACGCACGATGACGAACGCAACTTCGCGCCCGTCCCGACGTACGCGCACCGCGCTCATCCTGGGCGCGTCGCGCGGCATCGGCCTGGAAACCGTCAAGCAATACCGTGCCGATGGCTGGCGCGTGATCGCCACCGTGCGGTCGCAGGAGGCCGCCCAGGAGTTGCAGGCCCTGGGCGCTGAAACGCACGTGCTGGACCTGACCGATTCCGCCGCCACCGCCGGCCTGGCCTGGAAGCTCGACGGCGAGGCATTGGACGTGGCGATCTACGTGGCGGGCATCTACGGCCCGCGCACGCAGCGCGCCGAGCCGGTCAGCCGTGCCGACTTTGACGCCGTCATGCACACCAACGTGTGGGCACCGATGGGCGTACTGCCCGCCGTGCTGCCGATGGTGGAAGCCGGCCATCATGGTGCTGGGGGCGCGGACGAACCCGGCGGCGTGCTGGCTGTGATCTCCAGCCGCATGGGCAGCATCGGCGACATGGAAGGCAACGGCGGCTGGCTGTATCGCGCCAGCAAGGCGGCGGCGAATGCCGTGCTGCATGCACTGTCGTTCGACGCGGAACAGGCGACGTGCCTGACCTTCCACCCGGGCTGGGTGCAGACCGACATGGGCGGCGCCAGCGCGGCCATCACGCCGGAGGTGAGCGTGGCGGGCATTCGCCGCGTGATCGCCTCGGCAACGCGCGCGGATAACGGCGCGTTCCGCAACTACGACGGCAGCGTCATTGAATGGTGAGGCCAGAACGATGCTGCT
>CAJXMR010000404.1 GCA_913056305.1 uncultured Ralstonia sp. | reverse complement strand
TGCCTGTTATCGATTGTCGCGCAATGATGCATGGCGCATCGGTTTCCAGCAACAAGGACGTGGCTTCTCAACTCCCCTTTTCGACTCGGTCAATGACGTTCCGGCAGCGGTTGGCGCTGCTGGCCTGTGCGCTCGCCCTGTGCGCGGCCGGATTGCCGGCGCACGCACGCAACGATCGCGGCGGGTCAGGCGGATTTGGCGGATTCGGCGGCTTTTTCGGCGGCGGGCATGCAATGCAGGCCGGCGGGCCGCACAAAGGGAACGGACCGGGCCCAGGGCGCGGCAATGGCGGCGATGAGCGCGGCCGCCGCGCCGCCGCGATGGAAAACCGCCGTGGCGAGAACCCCGACCGGCCACCCCCGCAGCGCAAGCTGTCTCCCGAGGAACGCAAGCAATTGCGTCAGAACATCTACGACGTCACGCGCGATATCTATCACCGTGGCGGGTAAGTAGGTCAGCCCCGGGGAACGGCGCACCAGTTGCTGCCCCGGCAAGTGGGCAGGGGTCGACTCGGGGGACCGACATGAGAGTCATCGGCTGGACGACGATTTCCGTGGCGCTGGCGTTTGCCGGCATCGTCAACAACCTTCCTGCCCAGGCGCAGACCCAGCCGCCGACGGCCACGCGCCACGCGCACCGCGCCGGCCACGCCCAGGCGCCGGCCGCAGACGCTGAAGAGCAGCGCCTGGACCGCGAAGACGCGCGCTTCTTCCTCACCCGCACCGGTTTTTCCCCCGCCGAGAGCGAACTCGATGCCTACGCCGGGCTGACCCGCCGCGAGGCCGTCGACCGGCTGCTGGCCCAGACCGGCACCGTCGCCACCCAGCCGCCGCCGGCTTGGGTCACAGAACCGATCGTCCCTTACAACAAGCTGCCCGACGAAGACGCCCGCAAGGCCGCGCGCCAGAAGAACGGTGCGCGTGAGCTGGAGCTGCGCGCCTGGTGGATGGGCGAGATGATCAAGACGCCGTCGCCGTTGACCGAGCGCATGACGCTGTTCTGGCACAACCACTTCGTCTCCAGCTCGCAGAAGGTGCCGTTCGCGCAGCTGATGTACCGCCAGAACGTGCTGCTGCGCCAGGATGCCGTCGGCAACTTCGGCGCCATGCTGCACGCTACGGCCAAAGATCCGGCGATGCTGGTCTACCTCGATGGCGCCGAGAGCCGCAAGGGCAAGCCCAACGAGAACTTCGCCCGCGAGGTGATGGAGCTCTTCACGCTGGGTGAGGGCCACTACACCGAGCAGGACATCAAGGAAGCGGCGCGCGCCTACACCGGCTGGAGCGTCGATCGCGACCACGATTTCGCCTACCTCTGGCGCCCGCAGATCCACGACACCGGCAGCAAGACCGTCTTCGGCCAGAGCGGTGACTACGACGGCGACCAGATGCTCGACATCCTGCTCGCGCGGCCGGAGACCGCCACCTTCATCGTCACCAAGCTGTGGCGCGAGTTTGTCTCGCCCGATCCGGATACGGCGCAGGTGGAGCGCGTCGCCAACGCGTTCCGATCGAGCGGCTACGACATCAAGGTGGCGCTGCGCGAGCTGTTCATGACGCCGGCGTTCTGGGCGCCGCAGACGCGCGCGACGCTGGTGAAATCGCCGGTGGAGATGATTGTCGGCACGCTCAAGGCATTCAACGTGCAGTACTCCGATCCGACGCCGTTCGCGATCAAGTCGGCCCAGCTTGGGCAGAACCTGTTTGCGCCGCCCAACGTGAAGGGCTGGCCGGGTGGCGATGCGTGGATCAACTCGACCACACTCTTGAGCCGCAAGCAGTTCCTCGACCAGCTGTTCCGCTCCACCGAGATGAAGGCGCCGCCGGCCCAGGCGCAAGCGCAGAAGCCCGGCGTGATGATGGCCGCCATGCGCCAGGACCTGAAGGAGGGCGGCACCGTCCCGGGCCTGGGCCAGGCGCTCAAGGGCATGGGACAGGAGGGCCGCTTCAAGCTGGCGCAGTCGCAGACCATGGTGTCGTTCAACGCGGCCAAGTGGCTGCAGCAGTTCGGGGCCGATGCGGATGACCCGCCGCAGCTGGGGCCGCGCATCTCCATCCAGCGCGCCGTGCTGCCGATCGAACCGACTGCGCCGATCCCCGTCAAGCTGGCCGGTACGGCGTACCTGCGCACGCTGATGATGGACCCGGCTT
>CAJXMR010000403.1 GCA_913056305.1 uncultured Ralstonia sp. | reverse complement strand
CTTACTTTCTTTGGCAAGACAAAGAAAGTGAGTCGGCCCCGGCAGGGGACGAAACGGGAGCAGACCACCAACACCAAAACCCCACCCAAAAAAAACATCAAGCCGCTTCTTCAATCACCGGATGCCGCTGCTTCCGATACAGAAAATCCAACACAGCAGCGCGGCACGCGTGATAAGTCGGATCATCCGCCAACGCCATCCGCTCCCGAGGCCGCGGCAGGCCAACCGCCAAAATTTCGCCAATGGTGGCAGCCGGCCCATTGGTCATCATCACGATGCGGTCCGCCAGCAAGACGGCCTCATCCACGTCATGCGTGACCATCACGACGGTGCTCTGCGTGGCAGCGACGATCTTCAGCAGCTCGTCCTGCAGATGCGCACGCGTCAGTGCATCCAACGCCCCAAACGGCTCGTCCATCAGCAGCACCTTCGGCTCCATCGACAGTGCCCGCGCAATCCCGACCCGCTGCTTCATCCCCCCAGAAATCTCATGCGGATGTTTCTGCTCGGCATGCGTGAGCCCCACCAGCGCCAGCGCCGCATGCGTGCGCGCCTTCAAGTCAGCCTTCGATGCGGTCTTGCCAAACACGCGCTCGACGGCCAGGTACACGTTGTCAAAACACGTGAGCCACGGCAGCAGCGAATGGTTCTGAAACACCACCGCCCGATCCGGCCCCGGCCCGGCGATCTCGCGCTCGGCGAGGATCAGCCCACCGCTGGTCGGCCGCGTGAGCCCGGCAATGAGGTTCAACAAGGTCGACTTGCCGCAGCCTGAGTGCCCGATCAACGCAATGCACTCACCACGCGCCACCGTCAGCTCGATGTCGCGCAAGGCGACGAACGGGCCGCTCTTGGTCTTGAACGTCTGGCCCACGTGTTCGATGCGCAGGAGCTTGTCTGTCATGGCCATCCCCTCTTTCTCAAACCGCGTCATACGAGAACCGGCGCGCAATCGCCAGCAGCGCGTGCTCCAGCAGCAGCCCCACCACCCCAATCACGAAGATGGCGATGACGATGTGCTCGACTTTCAGGTTGTTCCACTCATCCCACAGCCAGAAGCCGATGCCGACCCCGCCGGTGAGCATCTCGGCGGCGACGATCACCAGCCACGCGGTGCCGATCGACAGGCGCACGCCGGTCAGCATGTAGGGCAGCACCGCCGGGAACAGCACGCGCGTGAACACCTTCCACTCCGACAGGTTCAGCACACGCGCCACGTTCAGGTAATCCTGCGGCACGCGCGTCACGCCCACGGCGGTGTTGATGACCATCGGCCAGATCGAGCAGATGAAGATCGCCCAGATCGCCGCCGGGTTGGCAGATTTGAACAGCAGCAGCCCGATCGGCAGCCACGCCAGCGGCGACACCGGCCGCAGCAGGCTGATGATGGGCGAGGCCATGGCATTGAGAAACGCGAAGCGCCCGATCAGGAAGCCGGCCGGAATGCCGATCACCGCCGCCATGCCGAAGCCCGCGCCCACCCGCGCCAGCGACGCCAGTACGTTCCAGCCCACGCCCTGGTCGTTGGGGCCGTTGCGGTAAAACGGATCGGCAAAGAGGGCGACGGCCGCTTTCCATGTCACGGCCGGGGTGGGCAGCGCGGGGATGGCGGCAGCGATGCCCTGCCACGCCAGCACGAAGATCGCAAAGCCCAGCACGGGCGGAAAGCCGCGCACCACGGCGGCAACGAACCAGTCGCGCAACACGATGCGGCGACGGGCAGGGGCGGCGTCGGACTGCACGCCGGGCACAGCTTTGACAAGCGTGTTCATGTCGGGCTCCATCGACGTGAAGGACCGCAATCAGAAGGAGAGGGGCGTCAGAACCTGTTCAGGATCCGTAGCGAGCGGCCCGAGGTTGGCTTGAGAAGCGCAGCCGTACACGTGTACGGCGAGCATCGCAGAGCCAAGATCGGGGCGCGCAGTAGGATCATGAGCAGGTTTTCAGGCCTTGATCTTGAAACCGTCTGCGTAGGCGGCCGGGTTCTTGGCATCCCACACCACGCCGTCGATCAGCTTGGCCGTGCGCATGTCGCTCTTGGGCACGGGCGTGCCGGTGGCGGTGGCGGCTTGCTTGAAGATGTCGACGCGGTTGACCTGGCGGGCGATGGCCAGGTAATCCGGATGCGTTTTCAGCAGGCCCCAGCGCTTGTGCTGCGTGAGGAACCACATGCCGTCCGACAGGT
>CAJXMR010000402.1 GCA_913056305.1 uncultured Ralstonia sp. | reverse complement strand
CCCGTCACGTAGGTGAAGGCCGCCGGCATCAGAATCAAGTTCAGGTTGCCCTGCGCCGAGAGCGCCCGGTACAGCTCCGGAAAGCGCAGGTCGTAGCACACCGACATACCCACGCGCCCGCACGGCGCATCGAATGCCACCGGCGTGGCGCCCGGCTCGATGGTGCGGGCCTCGTCGTAGCGCTCTTCGCCGCGCACGAAGTTGAACAGGTGGATCTTGTCGTAGCGGGCCACGCGCTGGCCGGCCGGGTTGTACGCGAGCGACGTGTTGCGCACGCGCTGTTCGTCCTCGCACCACAGCGGCAGCGTGCCGCCGACGAGCCACAGCTTGTGGCGCTGGGCGGCATCGGCCAGGAATGCCTGGATCGGGCCATCGTGGTCGTCCTCGCGGATGGCGACCTTGTCGCTGTCCTTGCGGCCCATCATGCAGAAGTATTCCGGCAGCAGCGCCAGTTGCGCGCCCTGGCCGGCCGCCTCGGCGAGCAGCGCATCGGCGCGCGCCAGGTTGGCATCAACGTCGATGCCGGTGACGGTCTGGACGGCCGCCACGCGGAAGGGTGCGCTAAAGGGCGCATCCAGGCCGGATGCGGCGGGGGCGGGGGCGACGGTCGTGGAAGTCATGGCGCCTATTTTGCCGAGGTTTCCGGTTTGGTGCCCGGATGGTTCTCCGGAGGCTTGCCCAAGTTCGCGGCGACCTTGTCGATCTTCGGGTCGGCCCACTTGCCGGTGATGTGGTACTGCGTGGCGAACGCCTTGGACATCTGGTCGCCCAGGAGCAGCTGGGCCGCCAGCGTGCCGAGCCCGATGGCCGGGTTGATGAAGGCGGCTGCCAGCGAGGCCGAGGTGGCGTTCACCTTGGGCGTCACGTTCACGTGCAGGTCCTGCGTCTCGTCGAGGATGTTGGCCGAGCCCTGCATCGCCACCTGGAACTGCGGGCCCTTGACGGAGAAATCCTCCGTGCGCGCGACGCCGTTGGCGATGGTGCCGGTGGCCTCCACGCTGTCGAACGGCGTGCCGCGTCCGGTGGCGCCGCGCAGGTCGGTGGCAAAGCGCAGCAGCCCCTGCAGGCTCAGCACGCCGGCCAGCTTGGCCAGGCCCGGATCGACCGGCAGGAACTGGCCGCGTTCCAGGTTCAGCGCCATGCGGCCGTTGAGCGTGGGCAGATCGAGCGACATGGGCGAGCCGCGCCACACCACGCGGCCTTCGAACTTGCCCTTGGCACCGTCGAGTACCTTGGCGAAGCCCATCTTCTGCAGCAGCTCGCCCGAGTCGCGCAGGTCGAGGTGGAAGTCGAGCAGGGTGCGGCGCTCGGGGTCATCGCTGCCGTGCAGGCGGCGCGGGATGCGCCACGTGCCCTGGGCGGTGAGCGTGGCGGCCGGCTGCTCGATCTTGAGCGTCTCCAGCGTCCACACCGGCGCGCCGTCGGTGATCTGGCTGCGCGCCTTGATCTCCAGCTTGCCGAGCGCCTTGCCGCGTAGGTCGAATTTGTCGGCGACGAGGTCGAGCGATGGAATTTCCTGCGAGCTGCTGGCCAGCGATTCGGTGAGCGCCGTCTCTTCCTTGGCGTCTGGGATGCTCATGCGCGACAGGCGCATCGTCAGCTCGCCGAAGGGCACGGCGGCGCTTTCGGCGTGCCAGCGCGCGCTGCCTGCAATCTCGCGCGAATCGATGGTCGATTGCCAGTTGGGGCCGTCGCGCGTCGCATCGATGCGCACGGCGTTGAAGTCGCGGCCCAGGATGCGCAGCGTTTGCGCGCGGGCGCTCAGGTGGCTGGGCAGATACGCGCTGTGGCTGTCGGAGGCGTTTGGAGCATTGGTGGCATGTTCGGCGGCAATCTGGCCGGCGCTCTTGTCTGCGGCGGGTGCGGCAAAGACATGGCGCCAGGCGTCGATGTCCAGTTGATCCAGCGCCAGGTTGGCCTGCACGCCCTCCTGCGGTTGCGGCACCGGTTGCCGCACGCCGATCCCGCCTCGCAGCACCTCGACGCCGTTGCCCGTGCTGCGTTGCTCGTAGCGCGCACTGACGATATTGCCGACCTGCAAAACGATTTCGTCGATGGCGTTGTTGGAAGCCAGCGGCTGCATCTCGAAACGCACCGGCAACGGCTGCCCGGCGGCCTTGTTGAGCGGCGCCGGCAGACGCACCGTCATCGGCGTGAGGTCGGACTGCACCTGGATGAGCGGGCGATGCTGCTTG
>CAJXMR010000401.1 GCA_913056305.1 uncultured Ralstonia sp. | reverse complement strand
AGGCGGTGTCGCCCAGGCCGGAGCTCTTCAGGTAGGCTTCAGCGCGCTTGGCGATCGAGCGCGGGTCGCGATCGTAGCCCTTGCCGTCCGACGGTTCGATCACGTCGCAGGTCAGCACCAGGGTCGGCTCTTCGTAGAACGGGTCGATGTGGGCGGTGTTCGAATCCGGCATCAGCAGCATGTCCGACGCTTCGATGCCCTTCCAGCCGGCGATCGACGAGCCATCGAACGCGTGGCCGCTTTCGAACTTGTCTTCGTCGAAATGCGACACGGGGACCGAGACGTGCTGCTCTTTACCCTTGGTATCGGTGAAGCGGAAATCGACGAACTTGACGTCGTTTTCCTTCACGAGCTTCATCACGTCTGCAATGCTGTGGGACATGCCATTCTCCTGGTAGCGCAATAACGCAAATCATTGTGAGCCGGTTGTGTGACGGATCGCTGTGAACCGCCCGCACACGCCGAAACATCTTCTTCCTGACAAGGCCGTCCGACACCGCTGGACGCCCCTGAAAAAGACCGGGGAAATCTTAGCAGAAAGCATGCCAATTGCTGCCCCATGTCGCGCATTGCCTCCCGCAAATAGTGCAGGCTGGCGGCAAGCCGTGTCAGGCGCGGTGCGGCCGGCATCGGAAATCGGCGGTAGTCGGCGGTTGGCTTTCACCGATTCTGCGCCACAAGCTGTTCAGGCAGGATAGGCAATGCACGCGAACAGTGCACCGAGAACGTTTACGCACACATATAGTGCACTTGAGGCGTGCGCGCCCTGTTTTGGGGAAATGACGCCGGTTGATGTGACCGCAGCGTTAAAATGCGCTTTTCCACCCCGTCGATTGCCATGACCGCTACCACCGCCACCCGTGAGTCCCTGCTCGACGCTGCCGCCGCGCGCCGCGATGCCGGTCAGCTGCCGTACTTCGGTGCATTGACCCCGCAGGAAACCGCCGCCCTGCTGGCCGCCGACCCACGGGCCCGCCTGGTCGATGTGCGTACCCGCGCGGAGCTGGATTGGGTCGGCACGCCGGATGTCGCGCCCGACCAATTCGTGCATGTGGAGTGGAACCAGTATCCAGGCGGCGTGCGCAACCCGAGTTTCCTGGACGTGCTGGAAGCCGCCGTGCCCAAGGATGCGCCGGTGCTATTCCTGTGCCGCAGCGCCGCGCGCTCCAAGCATGCGGCCATGGCCGCCGCGCAGGCCGGCTACAAGCTGGCGATGGATGTGCTCGAAGGCTTCGAAGGCGCCAAGGATACTGAAGGCCACCGCAAGACCGTGGAAGGCTGGTGCTTCCGCGGCCTGCCCTGGCACGGCGCATGACGTTGGCCAACACTCTGCTGGCCAACACTCTGCTGGCCAACATGCTGCCGGCCAGCACTCACGGCATCAGGACGCCGCCGCGGCGTCCGTCTCGATGATCTCGCCGCCCAGCGCCAGCGCGCCTTCGCGCAGCACCACGTAGGCACGTGCCACGGCCTCGGGCGGCCCCTTCACCCCCAGGTCGATGTGCGAGCGGGCATAGCGCTCGCCGCGCGACGCATCGCCCACGCTGGGCAGGCTGAACACCTTCACGCCATCGAACTCGGCTTCGATGCGCTCCATCAGCGGCGTCAGCCGCGACTCGGGCAGGCCGAACACCAGGAACGAACGCTCCTCGCGCGGCGCGGTGTGGAACAGGTGCGCGTAGTAGGTGTCGAGCACCCACTCCATCATCGGCCAGGCCATCACCGGGAAGCCCGGCATGAAGTGATGATCGCCTACCGAGAAGCCGGGGATCCGGTTGTAGACGTTGGGGATGATGCGCGCGCCCTGCGGGAACTCGCCCATCTTGAAGCGGTGCTGGTTCTCCGGCATGGAGAGGTCTCCCTTGACCGCATCGCCCGCCGCCGTCTCGGCAATGCGCAAGGTGATCTGCTCGCGCGCATCGGGGTGCAGCACGAGCGGCACGCCCAGCGCAGCCGCCGCGCACTGGCGCGTGTGGTCGTCGGGCGTGGCACCGATGCCGCCGGTGCAGAACACGACATCGCCGGCGGCGAAGGTGCGCTTGAGCACCTCGGTAATGCGCGCGGGTTGGTCGCCGACGTACTCGGCCCATTCGAGCGCCAGGCCGCGTGCGCCCAAGACTTCGATCAGCTTGCGCAGGTGCTTGTCTTCGCGGCGGCCGGAGAGGATCTCGTCGCCGATGATGATCATGCCGAAAGCCATGTCAGT
>CAJXMR010000400.1 GCA_913056305.1 uncultured Ralstonia sp. | reverse complement strand
TCCTTCGAGTGCTGGACGATCATGTCGTTGACCTGCTGGTTCGGATACGGCTTGCGGTCACCCGCCTTGTAGTCGTACCAGCCGCCGCCGGTCTTCTGACCAAAACGACCCATCTCGCACAGCAGGTCAGCGCTCTTGGAGTACACGATGTCCGGCTTGTCCACGGCGCGGCGCTTGCGGATGGCCCAGCCGATGTCGTTGCCGGCCAGGTCGCCCATGCGGAACGGGCCCATGGCAAAGCCGAACTTTTCGACAGCCTTGTCGACCTGCTCGGGCAGTGCGCCTTCGTCCAGCAGGTAGCCAGCCTGGCGGCTGTATTGCTCGATCATGCGGTTGCCGATAAAGCCGTCGCACACGCCCGAGACCACGGCCGTCTTCTTGATCGCCTTGGCCAGCTTCATGACGGTGGCCAGCACATCCTTGGCGGTGTCCTTGCCGCGCACGACTTCCAGCAGCTTCATCACGTTGGCCGGGCTGAAGAAGTGCATGCCGACCACGTCTTGCGGGCGCTTGGTGAAGCTGGCGATCTTGTCCACGTCCAGCGTGGAGGTGTTCGACGCCAGGATCGCGCCCTGCTTGACGACTTCGTCCAGCTTCTTGAACACGACTTCCTTGACGCCCATTTCTTCGAAGACGGCCTCGATCACGAGGTCGGCGTCCTTGATGTCGTCGTAGGACAGCGTCGGGGTCAGGAGCGCCATGCGCTGCTCCACCTTCTCTTGCGTCAGCTTGCCCTTCTTGGCGCTGTTCTCGTAGTTCTTGCGGATGGTGGCCACGCCGCGGTCCAGCGCTTCCTGCTTGGTTTCCAGCATCGTGACCGGAATGCCCGCGTTCAGGAAGTTCATGGAGATGCCGCCGCCCATGGTGCCGGCGCCGATCACGGCGACCTTCTCCACCTTGCGGATCGGCGTGTCTTCCGGCACGTCGGGGATCTTGCTGGCCGCGCGCTCGCCGAAGAAGGCGTGGCGCAGCGCGCGCGATTCGCTCGTGTTCACCAGCTCGATGAACAGGTCGCGCTCGAACTTGATGCCGTCGTCAAAGCGCTTCTGCACGGCGGCCTGCACGGCGTCGACGCACTTGCCCGGGGCTGGGAAGTTTTTGGCGACAGCGGCCACGGTGTTGCGGGCGAATTGCAGGAAACCTTCGGGGTTGTCATGCTCGATCTTGCGATCACGCACCTTCGGCAGCTTGCCCTCGGCGGCGGCCTTGAGCGCGAAGTCGATGGCGCCGGCCATCAGATCGCCTTCGATCATCTGGTCGAACAAGCCGCTCTTGGCCAGCTTTTCCGACGGGATGGCGTTGCCCGAGACGATCATGTTCAGAGCCGGCTCCAGGCCGATCGCACGCGGCAGGCGCTGCGTGCCGCCCGCGCCCGGCAGGATGCCCAGCTTCACTTCCGGCAGCGCGATCTGCGCACCCGGTGCGGCGACGCGGTAGTGGCAACCCAGTGCCAGCTCCAGCCCGCCGCCCATCGCCACCGAGTGGATGGCGGCCACGACCGGCTTGCTGCTCAACTCGACCGCCTTGATGACGGCGTGCAGCGTCGGCTCCTGGGTGGCCTTGGGCGTGTTGAACTCGCGGATATCAGCACCGCCGGAGAAGGCCTTGCCGGCCCCGGTGATCACCACGGCCTTGACGTTGGGGTCATCGCTGGCGCGGACCATGCCCTCGACGATGCCCAGGCGCGTGGAATGGCCGAGACCGTTGACCGGCGGGTTGCTGAGCGTGATCACGGCAACGCCGTCCTGTACCTTGTACTCCGCTGTCATGCTGGTTCCTTTGGTGATGCGACGGCCGGCTGAAAGGCGCTGAATGGTGCACCGTGCCTCGCGGTTGAACTGTCTCTCAAGTATCGTTTTTCTGCGCGCGGTGGGCCCGCGACTCGACAAAGAATACACAAAATAGCACGGTCGTTCAATTTTTATTTTTGCGCTGCACAGCGGGCTTTGGCGGGCAATCAGCTGACTCAAACAGCTGTTCCCCACCCCCGATTTTTTGCCCGCCACATGACGGTTTTGATAGAGTCGCGCATTTCGTCCACCGAGCACCTATCCGGTGCATGGACGTCTCGTCACATTTCGTCGATTCCGCTCGCGATCCGAGCAAGATCGGCCACTCTGTATCCATGTCAGAACACGCTACCCCGTCTGCACAGACGCCGGGCTTGCGCCGCACCTTGCGCGCGCGCCATCTCACCATGATCGCCAT
>CAJXMR010000399.1 GCA_913056305.1 uncultured Ralstonia sp. | reverse complement strand
TTGGCGTAAGCCGAAGCAGCAGCGATGGCGATGGCGGACAGGGAGATCAGCAGCTTGTTCATGGAGGAGACTCCTTTCGTTCTGAACGGCCACGCGAAGAATTCGTCGCGGCTTCACTCTGTGTGTTTGAGTGAGGCTTCAGTGTAGGGAGCCCCTTTCGTTACGACTGTTAGGGGGTGTAAGCCTTTGTAATGTCAGCCGCGTACCTCTTGAAATGCCGCCGCAGCCAATGCCCGCAAGGGTTTGCAGACGTAAGACAGGGCGCTTCAAACGCCATGTCTTACACGTCTTGTCACAGATTCACAGGTTGGGCGCGAGCGCGCGCTCCACATTGCGACGCTCTTCGCCACTGCGCGCGGCCATGTCGTCCACCTGGTCCTGGCCGATCTTGCCGAGTGTGAAGTAGGTGCTGTCCGGGTGCGAGAGGTAGAAGCCCGAGACCGACGCGGCCGGCGTCATCGCCAGCGCTTCGGTCAGGTGCATGCCGATCTCCTGCGCGTCGAGCACGCGGAACATATCGCGCTTGACGGTGTGCTCCGGGCAGGCCGGGTAGCCGGGCGCGGGGCGAATGCCGCGGTATTCCTCGCGGATCAGCGCGTCGTTGTCGAGCGTCTCGGCGGCCGCGTAGCCCCACAGATCACGGCGCACGCGGGCGTGCAGGCATTCGGCAAAGCCTTCGGCAAAGCGGTCGGCCAGGGCCTTGAGCATGATCGCGCTGTAGTCGTCGTGATCGGCCTCGAAGGCGGCTTCGCGCTTGTCGACCCCGATGCCGCCCGTGACGGCAAACAGGCCGATGTAGTCGGCAATGCCGGTGTCCTTGGGCGCGACGAAATCCGCCAGGCAGCGGTTCGGGCGCATCACGCCGTCGATGATCGGGCGCTCGCTCTGCTGGCGGATGTTGCGCCAGGTGAGCGCGACTTCCGAGCGGGACTCGTCCGTATAGATCTCGATGTCGTCGTCGTTGACGGTGTTGGCCGGCAGCAGCGCGATCACGCCGTTGGCCGTGAGCCAGCGCCCGGCGATCAGGCGCGCGAGCATGGTCTTGCCGTCGGAGAACACGCGGCGCGCCGATTCGCCCACGATCTCGTCGTTGAGGATGTCGGGGAATTTGCCGGCCAGGTCCCACGTCTGGAAGAACGGGCCCCAGTCGATGTATTGCGCGAGTTCGTTCAGGTCGTAGTTGCGGAACACGCGGCGGCCGATGAACTTGGGCTTGGGCGGCGTGTAGTTGCTCCAGTCGATCTTGGTCTTGTTGGCGCGCGCGGCGGCCAGCGACACCATCGGTTGGGCCTTCTTGTTGGCGTGCTGGGTGCGGATGCGGTCGTAGTCCGCATGCAGCTCTTCGACGTAGCGCGCGGCGCCTTCGTCCGACAGCAGGCTGGAGGCCACGCTCACCGAGCGCGAGGCGTCCGGCACGTAGACCACCGGGCCTTCGTAATTCGGCGCGATCTTCACGGCGGTGTGCACGCGGCTGGTGGTCGCACCGCCAATCAGCAGCGGGATCTTCTTCACGCGGAAGTAGTCATCGCGCTGCATCTCGGAGGCCACGTAGGCCATCTCTTCGAGCGACGGCGTGATCAGGCCCGACAGGCCGATGATGTCCGCGCCCTCGACCTTCGCCTTGGCCAGGATGTCGTTGCACGGGACCATCACGCCCATGTTCACGACTTCGAAGTTGTTGCACTGGAGCACGACCGTGACGATGTTCTTGCCGATGTCGTGCACGTCGCCCTTGACCGTGGCGATGACGATCTTGCCGCGCGAGCGCACGTCGCCGCCGGCGGCTGCGATCTGGCGCTTCTCTTCTTCGATGAACGGGATCAGGTGGGCCACCGCCTGCTTCATCACGCGGGCGGATTTCACCACCTGGGGCAGGAACATCTTGCCGGCACCAAAGAGGTCGCCCACGATGTTCATGCCGTCCATCAGCGGGCCCTCGATCACCTGGATCGGGCGGCCGCCCGCAGCAAAGATCTTCGCGCGGACTTCTTCGGTGTCTTCGACCACGTAGTCGTTGATGCCGTGCACGAGCGCGTGGGCAAGGCGCTTTTCCACCGGCTCCTGGCGCCAGGCGAGGTTTTCTTCGCGCTTGGCGCCGCCGCCCTTGAAGCGGTCGGCGATCTCCAGCAGGCGGTCGGTGGCATCGGGGCGGCGGTTGAGCACCACGTCTTCCACGCGGTCGCGCAGCTCGGGGTCGAGGTTCTCGTACACGCCCA
>CAJXMR010000398.1 GCA_913056305.1 uncultured Ralstonia sp. | reverse complement strand
GATTGATCGGGCGGGCCGGCTGGGGCAGTTGGGCACAACCGGGGCGGGCACGATGGAGGCGCGGCAGGCCTGTGCGATGCCCTGCAGTGCGTGGGCGCAAGTACGCCGGGTTGAATGGCATCCCCCCGTCTCTGGCATACGCCTTGCCGTGGTTGAGCGAACCAAGCGTTCAACGTTGACCGAGCAACGCCGCCGGCCTGGCCCTGAAGGTGAAACGCGCGCCTGCCCAGGTCGACCCCAACCAGCGCGCGTTCTGCAGGATGGCCTGCGCAAAGCAAAACACCCTACCAGCGTGACCGCTCGTAGGGTGTGATGACCAGCTTATTCAGCCCTCGAAAGGGCTTTGATGCTGGGTGCTGCAGTGGCCGTTAGATCGGTTCGATCTTGGTCGCTGCCGGGCCTTTCTGGCCCACGCTGCGCACGAAGCGGACCTTCTGACCTTCGGCCAGGGTCTTGAAGCCGTTGCCCTGAATTTCAGAGAAATGCGCGAACAGGTCGTCGCCACCCGCCTCAGGCGAGATGAAGCCAAAACCCTTCGTTTCGTTGAACCACTTGACGGTACCGATTTCCATATTGGAGCTCCTGATGATTCCGACGGGCGAATGCCAATCGGGCCTGATGATCAAGACGCAAACATGGAACGGATGATGGGTCGCTGTGACGGCTGGCCGAAAACACTTCGTCGAATTCGCCGCTCGAAAATCCTGCCCAGCCCTTATAAGCACCTTGGCGGGCCGTGTCAACCAGAAAATTGTGCTCCACGGTACGCTTAGGCTATGTTTGTGCCGAATTATTAAGCACGCCGACCATGCCCGTGCTAGCATCGCCGGCCTCATATCGGATTCCCTATGCAACTTTGCTCGGCGTGTTTGGCGGTTCGCGCGGGTGACGGCGACACCGCTCGCCATGCGGTCCTGCAGATCACGGACACGCGGCGCAGCAAGCTCCCGAACGAAGGCATCGTGACGGTCAGCACCTTCCGCTGCCAGGCGTGCGGCGCCTGCTGGACCTATCGCGAAGGCAAGCGCGCGCTGAACCCCGGGTGGCAGCTTCAAAGCCCGGTTGCGCCAGACGGCGACACCAGCGCGCCCGAGCCGGGTGAGCGCTGATCCGATGCCCGATTCACGCAGCTAGCATTCCTCTCTTCAGGGTGTGCGCCGCAAGCGAACCCAGCCCTGGAGTCTCATTGCAATCGTTTCTTGGTCGTCTGCTGACAGAGGGCATGCTGCGCGCCGTTGCGTGGGTGCCCTATGGTGTTGTCGCGCGCATGGGCATGGCGCTCGGCACGCTCCTGCATCGCATTCCGAGCCGGCGCCGGCATATCGTCGACGTCAATCTGGCGCTGTGCTTCCCGCACATGACGGCGCCGCAGCGCCAGCGCCTGGCGCGTGCGCACTTCCAGCATGTCATGCGCAGCTATGTGGAGCGGGGCGTGCAGTGGTTCGGTTCTGCGCGGCGGCTGGAGAAGCTGGTGCGCGTGGAGTCCGCCATCAACCTCGACGCGGCCGCCACCGAGCCGACCATCTTCCTGGGCTTCCACTTTGTCGGCATCGAGGCCGGCTGCATGCGGTATTCGATCGGGCGGCCTGTGGCATCGCTCTACACGCCGATGTCGAACACGGCGCTGGACGACGTCGCCCTGCGCCAGCGCGGTCGCTTTGGTACGGTGATGATGCCGCGTGCCAACAGCGCGCGGCAGACCGTGCGCGTGCTGCGCAGTGGGCCGCCGGTCATGCTGGCGGCAGACATGGATTTTGGGCGGCGCGATTCCGTGTTTGCGCCGTTCTTTGGCGTGCCGGCCTGCACCCTCACGTCGGTCGCGCGCCTGGCGCAGGCCAGCAAGGCACGCGTCGTGCCGTTCGTGACCGAAGTCCTGCCCGACTACCAAGGCTACGCGCTGAAAATATTCGAGCCGCTCGCGGGCTTTCCGTCCGGAGACGACGTGGTTGACGCAACGCGCATGAACGCCTTCCTGGAGCAGCAGATCTTGCGCATGCCGGAGCAGTACTACTGGGTGCATCGGCGCTTCAAGCATCGGCCGGACGGCCAAGCGTCGGTCTACTGAAGCGCCGCGCAGGCGGCTGGCGATGGCCCGCTCGGCTGGCACTCCCGCCCGTCTCGGGAATGCGTCAATCAATGGTTATTGGGCGATGCCCCGCCGCTCTATGGCGGCTAGTGAACCGTAACGTTTAATTAGGAAGTAATATCGTACCCACTGGAGGGTGC
>CAJXMR010000397.1 GCA_913056305.1 uncultured Ralstonia sp. | reverse complement strand
CTGGTGACGGCGGCAACGGCAGCGCTTCGATGCGCCGCGAGAAATTCGTCCCGTTCGGCGGCCCAGACGGCGGCGACGGCGGGCGCGGCGGCAGCGTTTGGGCCGTGGCTGACCGCAACATCAATACGCTGATTGACTACCGCTTCGCCAAGAAGCACCTCGCGCGCAATGGCGAAAACGGCCGCGGCGCCGATTGCTACGGCGCCGCCGGCGAAGACATCACCCTGCGCATGCCGGTCGGCACCGTCATCTATGACTCGGACACGGACGAGCAGATCGCCGACCTGACGCTGGACGGCGAGCGTCTGTGCCTGGCGCAGGGCGGCGAAGGCGGCTGGGGCAACATCCACTTCAAGTCGAGTACCAACCGCGCCCCGCGCCAGAAGACCGACGGCAAGCCCGGTGAGCGCCGCAACCTGCGCTTGGAGCTGAAGGTGCTGGCGGACGTGGGCCTGCTCGGCATGCCGAATGCTGGCAAGTCGACGCTGATCACCGCCATCTCCAACGCGCGCCCGAAGATCGCCGACTACCCGTTCACGACGCTGCACCCGAACCTGGGCGTGGTGCGCACGGGCCCGTCGAAGTCGTTCGTGGTGGCGGACATTCCTGGCCTGATCGAAGGCGCGGCTGAAGGCGCGGGCCTGGGCCATCAGTTCCTGCGTCACCTGCAGCGCACGCGCGTGCTGCTGCACGTGGTGGACCTCGCCCCGTTCGACGAGAGCGTCGACCCCGTGGCCGAAGCCAAGGCCATCGTCGGCGAGCTGAAGAAATACGACGCCGAGCTGTACGACAAGCCGCGCTGGCTGATCCTCAACAAGCTCGACGTGGTGCCTGAGGACGAACGCGAAGCGCGCGTGAAGGACTTCGTGAAGCGCTTCAAGTGGAAGGGCCCGGTGCATCGCATCTCGGCGCTCACGCACGATGGCACGCAGGCACTGGTCCACGCGATCCAGGAATACCTCGACGAGTTGCGTGCGGAAGAGGACGCAGCAGCGGCCGCACCTGACCAACGTCTGGACCCGGCCCTGCACAACGTCGATCACGACAATCAAGCCTAACACCGCAACATCCTTCGGAGACACGCCCACCATGGCCCTGCGTTCGCTGATTGCCGATGCGCGCCGCCTTGTCGTCAAGGTTGGTTCCAGCCTGGTCACCAACGATGGTCGCGGCCTCGACCAGGCAGCCATCGCCCGCTGGGCCGCGCAGATCGCGGCGCTACGGGCGGCGGGCAAGGAAGTCGTGCTGGTCAGCTCCGGCGCCATCGCCGAGGGCATGCAGCGGCTGGGCTGGGCCAAGCGGCCGAAGGAAATCCACGAGTTGCAGGCCGCTGCCGCGGTCGGGCAGATGGGCTTGGCGCAGGTGTATGAATCCGAATTCGCGCGGCACAGCATCCGCACGGCGCAGGTGCTGCTCACGCACGGCGACCTGGCCGACCGCGAGCGCTATCTCAACGCGCGCTCCACGCTGCTCACGCTGCTGAGCCTGGGCGTGGTGCCGATCATCAACGAGAACGACACGGTCGTCACCGACGAGATCAAGTTCGGCGACAACGACACGCTGGGCGCGCTCGTCACCAACCTGATCGAAGGCGATGCGCTGATCATCCTGACGGACCAGCGGGGCTTGTACACGGCGGACCCGCGCAAGGATCCGGACGCGCGTTTCGTCGATGAGGCGCAGGCCGGCATGCCGGATTTGGAGCAGATGGCTGGCGGTGCCGGTAGCAGTATTGGCAAAGGCGGCATGCTGACGAAGATCCTGGCGGCCAAGCGGGCGGCCAAATCTGGTGCGCATACGATCATCGCCTCCGGGCGCGAGGCGGACGTGCTGGCGCGGCTGGCTGGCGGCGAGGCCATCGGTACGCAACTGCGTGCGCCGACCGGGCGCATGGCGGCTCGCAAGCAGTGGATGATTGATCATCTGCAGCTGCGTGGGCGCGTGGTGCTGGATGCTGGTGCGGTGGAGAAGCTCACCGCCGGTGGCAAGTCGTTGCTGCCGATTGGCGTGACGGAAGTGCAGGGCGAGTTTGCGCGCGGTGAGGTGATTTCCTGCGTGGATCTGGATGGACGCGAGATTGCGCGCGGGCTGACGAACTACTCGTCTGCCGAGGCGCGGCTGATTGCGCGGAAATCGTCTTCTGAGATTGAATCTGTGCTGGGCTACGTCAGCGCTGCTGAGCTGGTGCACCGGGATAACTTGGTGCTGCTCTGATTCTTTGGGGTTGAGCCTTGGTGGTCTGCCTCCCTTTCGCCCCCTGCCGGGGCCGACCTACTTTTCTTT
>CAJXMR010000396.1 GCA_913056305.1 uncultured Ralstonia sp. | reverse complement strand
GCAACGTGGTACGGCTTCACGACCTTCTGGATCAACCGCCTGGGGCATCCGCCCGAGGCGCTGGACGTATCGCCTACGGCCACCGGCCACGACATGCGCGACCTGCTGCAATTCGTAGAAGCAAGGCAATCGACGTAAGACATTCCAAATCGGCCCACGCATAGGACCGAACCCGTTCAACCCTCACATCATCCTCAGGAGAAGCACCATGGCGCTCACGCTGCCCCAAGGCATGGAGATCAAGGCCGAGATCCTCCCGGCTTACGAAGACATTCTGACCCCCGAAGCACTGGCGCTGGTCGCCAAGCTGCACCGTACCTTCGAGCCGCGTCGCCAGCAGCTGCTGGCCGCCCGTGTCGAGCGCGCCAAGCGCCTGGACGCCGGCGAGCGCCCGGATTTCCTGGCTGAAACCAAGGCCGTGCGCGAAGGCGACTGGAAGGTCGCGCCGATCCCGCCGGCACTGCACTGCCGCCGCGTGGAAATTACCGGCCCGGTGGAAGCCAAGATGGTCATCAACGCGTTCAACTCGGGCGCGGACAGCTACATGACCGACTTCGAGGATTCCAACGCGCCCAGCTGGCACAACCAGATCCAGGGCCAGGTCAACCTGAAGGCCGCCATCCGCCGCACGCTCACGCTGGTGTCGGTCGGCAAGACGTACAAGCTCAACGACAAGATCGCCACGCTGCAGGTGCGCCCGCGCGGCTGGCACCTCGACGAGAAGCACGTCACGATCGACGGCCAGCGCGTGTCGGGCGGCATCTTCGACTTCGCGCTGTTCCTGTTCCACAACGCCAAGGAGCAGATCGCCCGCGGCGCCGGCCCGTTCTTCTACCTGCCGAAGATGGAAAGCCATCTGGAAGCGCGCTTGTGGAACGACGTGTTCGTGATGGCCCAGAACGAGATCGGCCTGCCGCAAGGCACCATCAAGGCCACCGTGCTGATCGAGACCATCCTCGCCGCGTTCGAGATGGAAGAGATCCTGTATGAGCTGCGCGAGCACAGCGCGGGCCTGAACGCTGGCCGCTGGGACTACATCTTCTCGTGCATCAAGAAGTTCAAGAACGACAAGGACTTCTGCCTGGCCGACCGCGCCAAGGTCACGATGACCGCGCCGTTCATGCGCGCCTATGCGCTGCTGCTGCTCAAGACCTGCCACAAGCGCGGCGCGCCCGCCATCGGCGGCATGAGCGCACTGATCCCGATCAAGAACGATCCGGAGAAGAACGCCATCGCCATGGCCGGCATCATCGGCGACAAGAAGCGCGACGCCACCGACGGCTATGACGGCGGCTGGGTGGCCCACCCGGGCCTGGTCGAGCCGGCCATGAAGGAGTTCGTCGAGGTGCTGGGCGACAAGCTGAACCAGTTCGACAAGCAACGCCCGGACGTGAACGTGACGGCCGCCGACCTGCTGAACTTCCAGCCAGAAACGCCCATCACCGAAGCCGGCCTGCGCATGAACATCAACGTCGGCATCCACTACCTGGGCGCCTGGCTGGCCGGCAACGGCTGCGTGCCGATCCACAACCTGATGGAAGATGCCGCCACGGCGGAAATCTCGCGCTCGCAGGTGTGGCAGTGGATCCGCTCGCCCAAGGGCAAGCTGGAAGACGGCACCAAGGTCACGGCCGAGCTGGTGCGCAAGCTGATCCCGGAAGAGCTGGCCAAGGTGAAGTCCAGCGGCGCTGCGGGTCACTTCGACCGCGCGGCTGAGATTTTCGAGCAGATGTCGACGTCGGAAGACTTTGCTGAATTCCTGACGCTGCCGCTGTACGAAGAGATTTAAGCAGCGATCCGTTCGGATGAAAGACGCCGGCAGGGGCAACCCGCCGGCGTTTTTTCATTTGGCGCATTGCCCCGCGAGCCGCGCCATAATGTCAGGAAATCTTGCGGAGGCCGCTTTGCGTTTTGAACACCTGGTGGAAGTCAACGATCCACTCAACCCCCTCATCGATGCGCTCACCCCCAACCAGATCTGGCAGGGTCTGGTGCTGCGGGTGCAGGAACCGACCGAATTCGTGCTGGGCCTGGACGAGGCTGTCATCACCGCCCAGGGCGACGGCTGGGTCGAGCGCGAGTTGCGTTTTGGCGAGGCCCGCATCCATGATCGCGTGACGCTCGAACCGCACACGCGCGTGACCTACACCACGCCCGCTGCCGACGGCCACGCCGGTGGCTCGCTCACCATGACGATCGAGACCAACGAGACCACCGCCGCGTTCATCCGCTTCGTCTACGACACCACGCTGCCCAACGCCGATGAAACCGGCGACACGCGCTACGCCGAGATCGTCAAATCCGCCTACCGCGAA
>CAJXMR010000395.1 GCA_913056305.1 uncultured Ralstonia sp. | reverse complement strand
GGCATGAACGAATCGCACGTGCACGACGTGCAGATCACGAAGGAAGCGCCGAACTATCACCGCGACTGATCCTCGGTTGCTGCATCAAAAGATAGAAGGTATGCAGTTCTGGCGTCGGGGCGCGCGGGTGCCCCGACCGCATTCAATCCGGTGGCCGGTGCACGGGGCGGCCACCCGCAACTGGAGACGATGATGAAAGCGCTTTTGCGACTCGTTCTGTTTCTGGATGCGGCTGTCGCACTGTGCGTCGGTCTCGTCCTGTTGGCTTCACCGATGGCGTCCGTCTTCGGCGCGCTGCAATTGCCGCAGCCCGATCCGGCGATGTACGGCCAGCTGCTCGGCGTGACGCTGATCGGCCTGGCTTGGCTGCTGTGGCATGCCACCGTCAACGGGCAGCTCACCACCGCCGTGGCGCAGGTGATGGGCCACGTGAACCTGGCCGTGGCCGTGCTGGTGATTGCGTGGCTGCTGTTCTTCCACCTGCCGGTGGACGGCGCGGGCCGCATCTGGCTGCCGACCTTTGCCGCGGTGCTGGCGCTGTTCTCGGCCGTGCAGATTCCCGCCTCGCGCCGCGTGCGCACCAATGAGCGCGAGCGCGCGCAGAAGGCGCGCGATGAAGCCGCTGCCACGCGTGAACGCCAGCGTACCGAAACCGAGCGCAACGAACCCGCCTACATGCCGCCGCCGGGCTACGGCCCCGGCACTGAAGTCGACACGATTGCCGATTCCATTCCTCCACAACATGCACGACAAAGTCCTCATCCTTGATTTCGGCTCGCAGGTCACGCAGCTGATCGCGCGGCGCGTCCGCGAAGCGCACGTCTACTGCGAAATCCACCCGAACGATGTGTCCGACGCCTTCGTGCGCGAGTTCGCGCCCAAGGCCGTCATCCTCTCGGGCAGCCACGCCAGCACCTACGAAGACCACCAGCTGCGCGCGCCGCAAGCCGTGTGGGACCTCGGCGTGCCGGTGCTCGGCATCTGCTACGGCATGCAGACCATGGCCGTGCAGCTGGGCGGCAAGGTCGAGTGGAGCGACCACCGCGAATTTGGTTATGCTGAGGTGCGCGCCCATGGCCACACCCGCCTGCTCAAGGACATCCAGGACTTCGCCACGCCCGAAGGCCACGGCATGCTGAAGGTGTGGATGAGCCACGGCGACAAGGTCGCCGAGCTGCCGCCGGGCTTCAAGCTGATGGCCTCCACGCCGAGCTGCCCGATCGCCGCCATGGCCGACGAGGCGCGCGGCTACTACGCCGTGCAGTTTCACCCGGAAGTCACGCATACCCTACAGGGCCGCGCGCTGCTTGAGCGCTTCGTGCTGGAGATCGCCGGCGCCAAGCCGGACTGGGTCATGCGCGATCACATCGAGGAAGCCGTCAAGCTCATCCGCGAGCAAGTGGGCGATGAAGAGGTGATCCTGGGCCTGTCGGGCGGCGTCGATTCGTCCGTGGCCGCCGCGCTGATCCACCGCGCGATCGGCGATCAGCTCACCTGCGTGTTCGTCGACCACGGCCTGCTGCGCCTGGACGAAGGCAAGATGGTGATGGACATGTTCGCGGGCCGCCTGCACGCCAAGGTCGTGCACGTGGATGCCTCGGAGCAGTTCCTCGGCCACCTGGCCGGCGTGACGGACCCGGAAGCCAAGCGCAAGATCATCGGCCGCGAGTTCGTCGAGGTGTTCCAGGCGGAGGCGAAGAAGCTGTCGAACGCCAAGTGGCTGGCCCAGGGCACCATCTACCCGGACGTAGTCGAATCGGGCGGCACCAAGACCAAGAAGGCGACGACGATCAAGAGCCACCACAACGTGGGTGGCCTGCCGGAAACGCTGGGCCTGAAGCTGCTCGAGCCGCTGCGCGACCTGTTCAAGGACGAGGTGCGCGAGCTGGGCGTGGCGCTGGGCCTGCCGCACGAGATGGTGTATCGCCATCCGTTCCCGGGCCCGGGCCTGGGCGTGCGTATCCTGGGTGAGGTCAAGCGTGAGTATGCGGAGCTGCTGCGCCGCGCTGATGCGATCTTCATCGAAGAGCTGCGCGGTACCAAGGCGACGGCGCAAGATGCCGCTGCAGGCCTGTGCGCTGAAGACCAGGTCGGCAAGAGCTGGTACGACCTGACCAGCCAGGCGTTTGCGGTGTTCCTGCCGGTCAAGTCCGTCGGCGTAATGGGCGATGGCCGCACGTACGACTACGTGACGGCGCTGCGCGCGGTGCAGACCACCGACTTCATGACGGCGCACTGGGCGCATCTGCCGTATGCGTTGTTGGGTCGGGTGTCGAACCGCATCATCAATGAAGTGCGTGGCTTGAACCGGGTGGTGTA
>CAJXMR010000394.1 GCA_913056305.1 uncultured Ralstonia sp. | reverse complement strand
GACGGCATGGTCTGGGGGCGCGGCGCGTGGGACGACAAGGGCAACCTGATCTCGCAGATGGAGGCGATCGAGCTGCTGGCCGCCAGCGGTTTCCAGCCACGGCGCACCATCCACCTCGCCTTTGGCGCCGATGAGGAAGTGGGCGGCGACCGCGGCGCCAAGCAGATCGCCGCGCTGCTCAAGTCGCGCGGCGAGCGGCTGGATTTCGTGATCGACGAAGGGCTGCTGATCACCGAGGGTGTGTTGCCGGGCCTGACCAAGCCGGCGGCGCTCATCGGCATTGCCGAGAAGGGCTTCCTGTCGGTGGCGCTCAAGGTGTCGGCCACGCCGGGGCACTCGTCGATGCCGCCGCCGCATGGCCAGAGCGCCATCGCCATGATGAGCGCCGCGCTCAAGCGCCTGGACGACGATCAACTGCCGGCGGGCATCCGTGGCGTGTCGCAGGAGATGTTCGAGACGCTGGCGCCCGAGATGCAGGGCTTCAGCCGCGTCGCGCTGTCCAATCTGTGGCTGTTTGGCCCGATGGTGCAGAAGCAGCTGGAGGCGTCGGCCAGTTCCAGCGCGATGCTGCGCACGACCACCGCGTTGACCATCGTGCAGGCCGGCAACAAGGACAACGTCCTGCCCGGCCGCGCCGAGGCCACGGTCAACTTCCGCCTGCTGCCGGGTGACACCGTGGCCGCAGTGACGGCGCACGTGGAAAACGCTGCCAAGGCCGCCGCGCCCAAGGGGCATTTCGAGGTGAGCACCTTGCCCGGCGTGAGCGAAGCCTCGCCGGTGTCGCCCACGCAGTCCGCGTCGTACCAGCTGATCAACAAGACCGTGCGCGAGCTGTTTCCGGGCACGGTGGTGGCGCCGGGGCTGATGATCGGTGCCACCGACTCGCGCCACATGGTTGGGATTGCCGATCACGTCTATCGCTTCTCACCGGTGCGCGCCAAGCCGGAAGACCTGCCCCGCTTCCATGGCACCAACGAGCGGATTTCCGAGGCCAACCTGGTGGAGTTGATTCGCTTCTACCACCGGCTGGTGCAGCAGGCGGCCGGCGCCTGACGGGCCGTCGCTTCACTAATGCGCCGCCGCGACCAGCGCGTCGATCTGCGCGTCGTTGGTGGCCTCGGGCCGGCGTAGCTGCGTGCTGCGGCGGCCATCCACCGAGACGGCTGTCACACCGTGCACCGTCACGCGCCGCACCACGCGCGGCTGGTTGCCGTAGTCGTTGACAGCGTAGTGTTGGGTGGCGCGGTTGTCCCAGATGGCGACGTCGTCCTGCCGCCACTGCCAGCGCACCGTATTCTCCAGACGCGTGACGCGGTGCTGCAGCAGTTCGAACAGCCGTGCCGATTCGCTGCCCGGCAGGCCAGCGAAGCGCTTGACGAAGTGCCCGAGCAGCAGGGCGCGTTCGTTGGTTTCCGGATGCACGTGCACCACCGGGTGCGAGGCCTCGTAGACGGATGCGGCAAACACGTCACGGTGATGCAGCAGGCGCGTGCCGTCGACCTGCGTGCGTTCGGCGCCGTAGTCGTAGTCGTTGGTGTGCACGGCCCAGAGCTGCTCGGCGAGCTGCTTGAGCGTGTCAGGCAATTGCGCGTAGGCGCGCGCGGTGTTGGCCCACACGGTGTCGCCACCGTAGGCGGGAATCGTGACCCCACGCAGGATGGAGACCTTCGGAAACGCATCGAGGAAGGTCACGTCGGTGTGCCACGAATCGGCGCGGCCGCCGCCTTTTGATGCATCCAGTTCGAACAGTTGTGTGCCGCTGGGGGCCGGTACCGTCGGGTGGGCGACGATGCGGCCGAAGCGCTTGCCGAAGGCCTGGTGCTGGTCGTCGTCAAGGTGCGCCTGGCCACGGAAGAACAGCACCTTGTACTTGAGCAGGGCGGCATACAGGCTGGCGAACGTGTCGTCAGGCAGCGCCGCGCCGAGCTTGAGATCCAGCACCTCGCCGCCGATGTGCCCAGCCACCCTGCGCACACGCAGGGCTCCGAAGGTGGTGTCGATGGCGGTGGGGTGATCGTTCGGCATGCGCGCTCCGGCAAGAACAGGGATGGCCCATGCTAGCCACGCGTCGCGGGCCGGGAAACGAAGCGTTCTACATATCCAAATGCGATTCCGCCGCCCGAACTGTTCGCGAAAGATTCTGAACAGTTCAGGAAAACTGTTCGCAACTGTTCATGTCAATGTGACAACGCGCCACGCAAGATGGGGTCGTGCCGACTTGCTTTACCCAAAACAACATCCACCACGAACCCCGGCACAAGGAGTCTCCATCATGCGCGAAATCAGGATCTTCGAACTGGACCGGCCGGGCGTGCCGGTGAGCTGGCGGTCGGCACGGGCCCAAACCATCGCCGC
>CAJXMR010000393.1 GCA_913056305.1 uncultured Ralstonia sp. | reverse complement strand
AACCCATCGCGCTGCACGAGCTGCTCTCCCCCCTGCTGCAAGCCTACGACTCGGTGGCGCTGGAGGCGGACGTCGAGCTGGGCGCCACCGAGCAGAAGTTCAACCTGCTGGCGGGGCGCGAGATTCAGCGCGCCTACGGCCACACCTCGCAGGTGGCGTTCCTGCTGCCGATCCTGGTGGGACTGAACGGCGTGCAGAAGATGAGCAAGTCCTTCAACAACTACGTCGGCATCACCGAGTCCCCGGCGGAGATGTACGGCAAGCTGATGTCGGTCTCCGATGAGTTGATGTGGAGTTACTACGAGCTGCTCACCGACCTCACCCCTGCTGAGCTGACACAACGACGGCGCGAGGTCGAGAGCGGCAAGGCGCACCCGATGAAGGTGAAGGCAGAGCTGGCCCGCCGCATCGTCACCGACTTCCATTCCGCCGAGGCCGCCGCCCGCGCCGAGCGGGAGTTTGCGCAAGTGGTCCAGAAGGGCGAGGTGCCGGCAGAGATGCGAGAGGTACGCCAAGCCAAGGTTCCAGGTGGGAAGGAAAAGCTGGCGCGCGCGCTGGTGCAGTGGGCGGAGGTTCCCTCGCGTGCGGAGGCGGAGCGGCTGATCAAGCAGGGTGCGGTGGAGATTGACGGCAAGCGCATCACCGACCCGCGCTTTGAGATCGACTACGATGTTCCGCGCGAGTTTGTGCTGCGCGTGGGCAAGAAGAAAAAGGACAATTACTTTCGAGTCAAGATTAGTTAAGTATCGGTTCGAGCACTCTTGAAAGCACTCCTGCTGGCGAATCATGAGGCGGCCGGGGGCCGGGCCGCGCGCCTCCTGCCCCAAGTCCTCGATTTCCTGCGCACGAAGTTGCCCAGTCTGGAATGCGTGCGCGCAACCAATGCCGGCGAGGTGCGCACGCTGGCGCAGCGCAGCGCCACCGCCGCGCGTGAGATCAAGGACCTGATCCAGGCCTCGGAAGCCAGCGTCAAGACCGGCGCGCAGCGCGTGCAGGCCGCCGGCGCGACGATGCAGGAGATCGTGGCCGGCATCGAGCGCGTGGCCCGCATCATCGGCGAGATCGATGGCGCCATGAATGAGCAGAGCGTCGGCATCAGCCAGATCGACCGCAGCGTCGCCGAGATGGATCAGGCCACGCAGCAGAACGCGGCGCTGGTGGAGCAATCGACCGCCGCGTCGGCGATGCTCAACGAGCAGGCGCAGGGCCTGGCGCGCACGGTGGGGCTGTTCAAGCTGCGCGCGGGCTGAGGCGGACGGCTAGCGTGAGCGCCCGTCGTAATGTGTGACGGGCACGCTGGCCAGGTCGATATCTTCCAGGCAGCGGATGTTGACGGCGACGATGGGTGCGCCGTCGGGCATCGCGCCTTCGCCATAGGGGTGGATGCCGCAGACCGGGCAGAAGCGGTGGCGGATCACGTGCTTGTTGAAGGTGTAGGTGCTGGCGCTGTCCTCCGGCGTGAGCAGGTGCACCCGCTCGCGCGGCACGAACCACAGCAGCGAGCCCTTGCGCTGGCAGATGGAGCAGTTGCACGCCATGGCGCTCTCCGGATGGCCCTGGACCTCGAAGGCGATGCGCCCGCAGTGGCAGCTTCCCTTGTGCGACATGCTGATCTCCTGGTGGTGTGGCGATTGGCGCGCTCCACTATAGGCGAGCATTCTTGCAGGCGGATGGCGTTGGCTCCGGAATCGTCCTAGGTCTCGGCGTGCGCTGGGCGGTGCGACAATCGGCCGGGTTCGCCACGAACCGCCGCACCCTGAGGAGGCCTCATGCATCGCCATCGTCCTGTTGCTGTCATCCGGGCATTCCGGGTAGTCTGCGCCGCCGCTGCATTGGCCGGTTGCGCCGGTGCGTTTGCGCAAGCGTCGGCACCGGCTGCGACCCCGGCCGTGCCGCCACCGCTCACGCCGCAGATCATCAACATGGGTGGCATGACTGCGGACGAGATCGGCCCGGTCATCGCCGACATGGGGACGCTGCGCACCAAGGGGCTGGTGAGCACCGCCAGCGGTACGGTGGGCATCCAGGTCGGGACCGTGGCCAAGCACACGCATACCTATTCCGATGAGATCCAGTACGTGATGTCCGGCACGGCGACGTTCTGGCTCGACAGCGGGTCGCGGGAGGTGCATGCGGGGGATCTGATCGTGATTCCGCATGGGGTGGTGCATGGGACACTGGTGACCAGTACGGATTTCAAGGCGATGGCGATCAAATTGCCGCCGCAGCGGGCGGGGGATACGCATAAGGTGCCTTGAAATTTTTGGTCTTTGGTTTTGGTTTGTTGTTGGTGGTCTGCTGCTGTTTCGTCCCCTGCCGGGGCTGACTCACTTTCTTTGTCTTGCCAAAGAAAGTAAGCAAAGA
>CAJXMR010000392.1 GCA_913056305.1 uncultured Ralstonia sp. | reverse complement strand
GTAAGCACCCGGTGAACCCGTCTTGCCAGCTAGGTGGCGCTGGGCGTCCAGCGATGCGGGAGCAGTTCGGCGATGTCGGCCGCCTTGTGGGTCGGCAGTCGCGTGAGGACGTCTTTCAGATAGGCGTAGGGATCGTGCCCGTTGAGCTTGGCCGATTGGATCAGGCTCATGACGGCAGCCGCGCGTTGACCGGCGCGCAGTGAGCCTGCAAACAACCAATTGGAGCGACCCAGGGCAACCGGCCGGATCTGTCGCTCGACGTGGTTGTTGTCGATGGGCACCGTCGGGTCGTCGAGGTAACGCACGAGAGCCGGCCACCGCTTGAGGCTGTAGTCAATGGCCCGCGCGATCGCCGAGCCGTCTGGGACGCGGCGTCGCTGTTCCTCGAGCCAGGCGTGCAGCCGCTCTAGAATCGGGCCAGCCCTTTGTTGCCGCGCTGCCAGGCGCTGGTCTGGCTCAGCATCCCGCACTTGCGCCTCGATCTCGTACAAGCTCACCATGTAGCGCAGTGCCTGGCCCGCCAATTCGCTCTTGTGCTTGTCGTGCAGTTCAAAGAACTTGCGCCGCGAATGGGCCATGCAACCGATCTCAGTGACGCCACCGTCGAAGCTGGCCTTGTAGCCGGCGAAGTCATCACATACCAGCTTGCCTTGCCACTGCCCCAGGAACGCGCGAGCGTGCTCGCCGCTGCGGCTGGGCGCAAACTGGTAAATCACCGCGCGCATCTTCTCGAACTCGCTCGGCGCATAGGCCCACAGGTAGGCGCGGTGCGTCTTGCCATTGCCGGGCGCGAGCATCTGCACTGGCGTTTCGTCGGCGTGCAGAACACCGTGGCTCAGAACCTCTTCTTGCAGGGCGTCCACCAGCGGTTGCAGACGCACGCCACAGATGCCCACCCACGCGCCCAGTGTCGATTGCGGGATGGCCAGACCGGCGCGCGCATAGATGCGCTCCTGCCGATACAGGGGAAGGTGGTCGCCGAACTTGGACACCAGCGTATGTGCCAGCAGTCCGGCCGTCGGGATGCCTTTGTCGATGACGTGGGGTGGCACCGGCGTCTGCACCAGCGTCTCACACTGATCGCACACCCATTTGCCGCGGATGTGACGCTCCACGGTGAACGTGCCCGGCGTGTAGTCCAGCTTCTCGCTGATGTCTTCGCCAATGCGCTTGAGCGCACACCCACAGGTGCAGGTCTCTGCGTCCGGCTCGTGGTGGATGTCGGTGCGCGGCAACTGCGGCGGCAATGCCTGGCGCTTGGGCTTGCTCTTGGCTTCAGATTTGGACGACGGCAGGAGCGCTTCCAGTTCGGTCTCAATCGCCTCGAGGTCTGCGTCAATGGCTTCGTCCAGCAGACTCGCCTGTTCAGATGTCAGTTGCTCGCTGCGCTTGCCGAACTTCCAGCGCTTGTGGATGGCCAGCTCGTGTGTGAGCTGGTCGATCTTGGCTTGCCGGTACCGCAACTCCCGGTCCTTCTCGCCGACCTGGGCCATCAACTGCGCAGCCAGTGTGCGCAGTTCGTCCGGGCTCAGGGCATCGAGGTTGGTGGGTAGGTTCATGCGGCGAGTCTGCCAGAACCCCAAGTCCTCTGGAAGGAAGCCAGTTTACGGCTTTGGGGGTATTACACGACCGTGATCGCGTGGTCGTGGGTGAGCGTCTGCCAAGGCAGCCCCGTCACCAGCGCACGCAATTGCTCGGGATTGAGCGCCGTGGCGATCGCCTGGTCGCCGTTCGTCCAGATGAAGCGCCCCTTGTTGAGGCGCCGCGCGGCCAGCCAGATGCCGAAGCCGTCGTAGACCAGCACCTTCATGCGCGTCGAACTCTTATTGGCAAACAGGTAGGCGTGGTGGGGGCGTGCCGCGCCGAACACCTTGACGACCCGCGCGAGGATCGTTTCGGTACCGGCGCGCATGTCCAGCGGCTCCACGGCCAACCAGATCGCGTCCACCCGAATCAACGCAACCACCCTTGCAGCCACTGGGCGCACTGCGCTGCGGCCGATCCCGGCCAGCGAAGACTGATCGTCGTCGCGCCACGGCGGACTTCGATCTGGATGTCCGGCACGGCAGTGGTCGGCTCGCCGATCCGCAACGGGATGAACTCGCCTTGCGGCACCCTCATCAACTCGCGGTCCTCAGGCGCGCCATTCTTTGCTTCCTGCTCGGCGACCCAGCGCCGCAGCAGATTCGCATTGAGGCGATGGTGCAGGGCTATCGCCGCGATCGAAACACCCGGCTGCATGCACTCCTGCACTGCCTTGGCCTTGAACTCGGCGCTATGCCGACGTCGGCGCCGTATTGGCGCGCTCTCTTCGATAGTGTCCACGTGTCCACCTAGAACTAGATGGACACGATGCTCCTTGCTACGCGGGTCCCCTTCAAGACGGGTTCACCGGGTGCTTAC
>CAJXMR010000391.1 GCA_913056305.1 uncultured Ralstonia sp. | reverse complement strand
CCAGCCTTCCATCGCCATCGTCGGAGCCGGCATTGCCGGTGTTGCCTGTGCCAACGCGCTTGCCGCGGAGGGGATCGCCGCCACCGTCTACGAGCGCAGTGGCGGCGTAGGCGGGCGGCTGGCGACGACGGTGCTGCCGGAAGGCGCGCCGGCCTACGCCTTTGACCACGGCGCGCAGTCGTTCAACGTGCGTACGGAAGCCTTCCGCCGCGCGGTCGATGCCGCCCGTCGCCAGGGCACGGTGCTGCCGTGGCCGGCGCGCTGGGGCCACCGCACGGCCAGCGGCCTGGTGGCCGACACGCGCGACGAGGCGCGTTACGTCGGCCTGCCCGGCATGGGCGCGCTGGTGCGCAGCCTGGCCACGCCGCTGGATGTGCGCTTCGGCCACGCCGTCACACGCGTAGCGCACGAAGGCAAGCGCTGGACGCTCACGCGCGATGGCGCTGACACCGTGCACGCCGACATCGTCGCCCTGGCCCTGCCCGCGCCCGAGCTGCCGGCACTGTTCAACGGCGCGGCCGCGCCGGCCGCACTGCAGGACACCATCGCTCCGGTCCGCTACGCGCCGTGCTGGGCATTGATGATGGGCTTTGCACAGCCGCTGGACGTACCGTACGACGGCATCCGCATCGACGACGACATGCTCGCCTGGGCCGCACGCGACAACGCCAAGCCGGGCCGGGTGATGGTCGACGAATCATGGGTCGTGCACGCCTCGCCGGGCTGGTCGGCCGCCCATGCCGGCGACACGCCCGAGCAAGCCCTGCACGCCATGCACGCCCGCTTTGCCGAGGCCTTCCCCGGCACGCCGGAGCCGACCCTGATGGCCGCCCACCTGTGGCCGCACGCGCTGGTGGAACAATCGGCCGGCACGCCCTGCCACTGGGACGCCGCCGCCCGCCTGGGCGCCTGCGGCGATTGGTGCGAAGGCCCGCGCGTGGAGGCCGCCTTCCTCAGCGGTGTGGCGCTGGCCGCCAAGATCGCCGAGACGCTGTAGGGAAACGCCACCCCGCGCCCCAGGGCGTTACAATTGCGGGTTGTCTCGTGTTTCGTGTGCCGGGTCGCTCACCCGGCGGTGGCTTTCTCCTGACGACGCCATGCGCACCCGACGTCAAGTCCTCGCACTCGCCTTTGCCGCCGTGGCGGCATCGGTTCCGCTGCTGTCCGCCCACGCGCAGGTGCTGCGCAACATTCCGGCGACGGCCCCAGCCGCCCAGTTGGCCGTCACCTCGGTCAACACGGGCACGCTGAGCACCGGCGGCGGCCTGATCAGCTTCCTGCTGTTCGGCTTCGGGACCACCAGCGCCGATATCCGCTTCGCACCGGGCGTGCGGATCCTGTCGCTGGATGGGCGCCTGCTGCCGCCGGGCTCGGTGGTCGGGCAGACGTTCAAGGTCCGCTACCAGCTCGACCTGTACCAGCAGTTGTTGACCGCCTGGGTCGTCAGCGACGACGACTACAAGGCCGCAGCGGCCGCGCAGTCGAAGTCTCAGTAGTCAAGACGCCCCACGAAACACGTGCCCCCAGGTCAACCACTGCGAACGGCACATGAAAAAAGTCTTCATCAAAACCTACGGCTGCCAGATGAACGAGTACGACTCGGACAAGATGTCCGACGTGCTCAATGCGGCTGAAGGTCTCGTCCCCACCGACACGCCCGAAGATGCGGACGTGATCCTCTTCAACACGTGCTCCGTGCGCGAGAAGGCGCAGGAGAAAGTGTTCTCCGAACTCGGCCGCATGAAAGCGCTCAAGGCGCTCAAGCCGGACCTCGTGGTCGGCGTCGGCGGCTGCGTGGCCAGCCAGGAAGGGGCCTCCATCGTGGCGCGCGCGCCGTACGTGGACGTGGTGTTCGGGCCGCAGACGCTGCACCGCCTGCCGGAGCTGATCGAGGCGCGCCGCCGCACCGGCCGCTCGCAGGTCGACGTGTCCTTCCCCGAGATCGAGAAGTTCGACCACCTGCCGCCCGCGCGCGTGGAAGGCCCGTCGGCGTTCGTGTCGATCATGGAAGGCTGCTCGAAGTACTGCAGCTACTGCGTGGTGCCCTACACCCGCGGCGAAGAGGTCTCGCGCCCGTTCGAGGACGTGCTGGCCGAGGTAGCCGGCCTGGCCGAACAGGGCGTGCGTGAAGTCACGCTGCTGGGCCAGAACGTCAACGCCTACATCGGCAAGATGGGCGACACCAGCGAGCGTGCCGATTTCGCCCTGCTGCTCGAATACGTGGCCGAGATCCCGGGCATCGAGCGCATCCGCTATACGACCAGCCACCCGAAGGAATTCACCGCGCGCCTGATCGAGGCCTACGCCACCAACGCTAAGCTGGTCAACCACCTGCACCTGCCCGTGCAGCACGGCTCCGACCGCATCCTGATGGCGATGAAGCGCGGCTACACGGTGCTCGAATACAAGAGCA
>CAJXMR010000390.1 GCA_913056305.1 uncultured Ralstonia sp. | reverse complement strand
CGAAGAACATCACTTCCGAGAAGATGAACCAGCTCATCGACCAGCGGAACGAGGCGTCCACGCGCTCGCCGTACTGGCCGCCCTCGGATTCGGAGATGGCGTCGGCAAACCACGCGCGCAGCACGAACAGGAACCACAGCATGCCGATCAGGAAGGTCCACGGCGCCCACGGCTGCGCGTTGACCCACGCCGCCGAACTCAGCAGCACGATCAGCAGGCCGATACTGGCCGAAATCGGATGCCGCGACGGCCCAGGCACGAAGTAGTACGGAGCGTTCGCTCGATTCGCACTCATCTCTTGTTCTCCAGCGCTATTTTTATTGAATCAAACCCAATTGCCCGGCCTACCGTGGTCGCCTCAGACCACGCCAGACCGCCTCCTCAACCCACCACCGCGCGCACGATCAACAGCAGCACGACGATGAACAACACCGCCCCCAGCACACCCGCGATGATCACGTGGACCGGGTTGAGCTGCGCCATGTCCTGATCGTGATCGCGGCCCTTACGCACCCCGAAGAAAGACCAGAACACCGCCTTCATCGTCTGCGCGAACGACGCGCGTCGTTTCGTTGCTTGCTTCAGTTCGTCCATGTCCTCACGTTCCCTTGCCCGGGATCGCCGGCGATTGTGGCGCCGGCGTGTGGATTTCAAAGAAAGTGTAGGACAAGGTGATCGTCTTCACGTCCTTCGGAAGATCGGGATCGATCACAAACACCACCGGCATCTCGCGTGACTCGTTGGCCGTGAGCGTTTGCTGCTTGAAGCAGAAGCACTCGATCTTCTTGAAGAACTCGGTTGCCTGCTTGGGCGCGTAACTCGGAATGGCCTGCGCCGACACCGGCCGCCCCTCCTTGTTCACCACCTCGTAGACGATCTGGTTGATCTCGCCCGGATGGACTTCCATGCTGTTCTTGACCGGGCGGAAGCGGAACGGCCCCTGGCTGTTCGAATCGAATTCCACCGTGATGGTGCGGCTCGTGTCGACCTGCGTGTTGCGCAGCGCGCCGCCATCTTCATCGCGCGTGTTCAGCACGTTGATGTTGGTGACCTCGCAGATCTTCTTGTATAGCGGCACCATCGCGTAGCCGAAGCCGAACATGATCACCACCACCACCGCCAGCTTGCCCAGCATGGAGCGGTTCAGGCGGCGCTCGACGGCCTGCTCGGTGTCGTGCGGGGTCGGGTCCGGCTGCGCCGGGGTCTGGCTCATATGCGGTCTCGGATCAGCGCTGCGCGTGCCCGGCTAGCTGCCGAACACCACGCGCTTGAAAATCACACCCAGAAAGAAGACCAACGCGATGGTGGCGAGGATGAACGCGAGGCGGCGATTGTTGGCACGCTGCTCGGGCGTTGGGCTTTTTTGTGGATTCGACATCGTTCTCGGGGCGGATCGCGGGGCCGGCACCAACCAGCCCCGCGACACCTGCATTAGTGCACGTGCGGCGGTTCTTCAAAGGTGTGGAACGGCGCCGGCGACGGCACGGTCCACTCCAGGCCTTCCGCGCCATCCCACGGCTTGTCGGCGGCCTTCTCGCCACCGCGGTACGACGGCAGCACCACGAAGAAGAAGAAATACACCTGCATCAGGCCGAAGCCCAGCGCACCGATCGACGCGACCTGGTTGAAATCGGCGAACTGCTGCGGGTAGTCCGCATAGCGGCGCGGCATGCCGGCCAGGCCCAGGAAGTGCATCGGGAAGAACGTGAGGTTGAAGAAAATCATCGAACCCCAGAAGTGGATCTTGCCGCGCGTCTCGTTGTACATGTAGCCCGACCACTTCGGACCCCAGTAGTAGAAGCCCGCGAACAGCGCGAACAGCGAGCCGGCCACCAGCACGTAGTGGAAGTGCGCCACCACGTAATAGGTGTCCTGCAGCTGGATGTCGATCGGGGCCACGGCCAGGATGAGGCCCGTGAAGCCGCCCACCGTGAACACGAAGATGAAGCCGATCGCGAACAGCATCGGCGTCTCGAACGTCATCGAGCCGCGCCACATCGTAGCCACCCAGTTGAAGATCTTCACGCCGGTCGGCACCGCGATCAGCATCGTCGCGTACATGAAGAACAGCTGGCCGGTCACGGGCATGCCGGTCGCGAACATGTGGTGCGCCCACACGATGAACGACAGAATGGCGATCGACGCCGTGGCGTACACCATCGAGCTGTAGCCGAACAGCGGCTTGCGCGCGAAGGCCGGCACGATCTGGCTGATGATGCCGAACGCCGGCAAGATCATGATGTACACCTCGGGGTGCCCGAAGAACCAGAAGATGTGCTGGTACATGACCGGGTCACCGCCGCCGGCGGCCGAGAAGAAGCTCGTGCCGAAGTGGCGGTCGGTCAGCACCATGGTGATCGCGCCCGCCAGCACCGGCATCACGGCGATCAGCAGGTAGGCCGTGATCAGCCACGTCCAGC
>CAJXMR010000389.1 GCA_913056305.1 uncultured Ralstonia sp. | reverse complement strand
GTCGCTGATCCTACTGGCCCTGCGCCGAACGCCAATCCCGGACGCAGTTCAATACGGGTGATTGCGTAAGCAAGCACTGCTGCAACGCGGCATACAATCCCTCGCTCATAAAAGTAAAAGTGCGAGGAGATTGCCGATGTCCGTCATCGTCGTATTGGCTGCGCTGGCGTTTTTGATGTTCGCCGCGTATCGCGGCTACAGCGTCATCCTGTTTGCACCGCTGGCCGCCCTGGGCGCGGTGCTCCTGACCGATCCTTCCGCCGTGGCGCCGGTGTTTGCCGGCATCTTCATGGAGAAGATGGTCGGCTTCGTCAAACTGTATTTCCCGGTGTTCCTGCTCGGTGCCGTGTTCGGCAAGGTAATCGAGCTGTCGGGCTTCTCGCGCGCGATCGTCGCTTCCGTCATCCGCGTGGTGGGCGCCAGGCGGGCGATGCTGTCCATCGTGCTGGTGTGTGCGCTGCTGACGTACGGCGGCGTGTCGCTGTTCGTGGTGGTGTTTGCGGTGTACCCGTTTGCCGCCGAGATGTTCCGCCAGGGCAATATCCCCAAGCGCCTGATCCCGGGCACGATTGCGCTGGGTGCGTTCTCGTTCACGATGGATTCGCTGCCGGGCACGCCGCAGATCCAGAACATCATCCCGACCACGTTCTTCCACACCACCTCGTGGGCGGCACCGTGGCTGGGCACGGCCGGCGCGATCTTTATCCTGGCGGTGGGCATGGCGTATCTGGAGTGGCGCCGCCGCGTGGCCGCCAGCGCCGGTCATGGCTATGACCACGGCCTGGCCAAGCTGGCGAACGAGCCGGAGACCGCCGCCGACGGCAAGCTCGCGCATCCGCTGGTCGCGCTGTCGCCGCTGGTGCTGGTGGGCGTGATGAACCTGCTGTTCACGCGCTGGATTCCCACGTGGTACGGCAAGGTCGTGACCGTTGCGCTGCCGGGCCTGCCCAAGCCGCTGACGGTGGAAGCCGACAAGATGACCGCGATCTGGGCGGTGGAAGCGGCGCTGCTGATCGGCATCATCGTGGTGGTCGTGTTCGGCTTCCGCGCCGTGAAGGAGCGCTTTGCCGAGGGCAGCAAATCGGCGGTGTCCGGCGCCTTGCTGGCGGCGATGAATACCGCGTCGGAATACGGCTTTGGCGGCGTGATTGCGGCGCTGCCGGGCTTCCTGGTGCTGGCGCAGGGGCTGCGTGCGATCCCGAATCCGCTGGTCAACGAAGCGGTGACGGTCAGTACGCTGGCGGGCATCACCGGCTCGGCCTCGGGTGGCATGAGTATCGCGCTGGCCGCGATGGCGGACCAGTTCGTGCAGGCCGCGCAATCGGCCGGCATTCCGATGGACGTGCTGCACCGCGTGGCGGCGATGGCCTCGGGCGGCATGGATACGCTGCCGCACAACGGCGCTGTCATCACGCTCTTGGCGGTGACGGGCCTGACCCACCGCGAGGCGTATCGCGATGTGTTCTGCGTGACGCTGATCAAGACCGCGGCGGTGTTCTTCGTGATTGCGACGTTCTACATTACCGGGATGGTGTAACCGTCATGGTGCTGTCACGCATGCGGCTGGCGCGGGCTGTCGTTGCCGGCGGTGCGCTCCTTGCGGCAGCGGCGGTGGCAGCGGCATCGGCAGAGACCGACCGCTTTGCGCAATGGGAGCGAGCTCTGCTCAGCGGCCATTGCGACGCGCTGGTCAGCATCAAACGCACGGGCGACCTGCCGAAAACCGGCGTGGCTGTGGGTGGGGAGTTGGGGCAAAGCCTGTGGGCGCTGTTCGATCTGCAGCAGCCGTTCCTGACCAAGCTGGCGGGCAGCGGCAGTGATTTCAGCACGCTGGCCCAGCCCTTTGGCGTGGATGTGGCACGCATGGCCAACACCCCCACGCACAGCATCATCTGGCGGCTGACGCGCATTGCGCGCACGGGGGCGTCCTGCCGGCGCTTCGATGCGTGGCTCGCGCAGCAGCGCGTCAACCTCGATCTGCCGCAGGCGTCTGCCTTTGGTCCGTTCTGTTTCGAGGCGACTGCGCGTCCGGCGCGGATGGACGAGATCTTCAATCATCCGATGACGGATGGTGCTGGGCTGATCGCGTATCGGATGGTGGCGGATGTGCTGTCGGTGCGGCGTGGGGATCGAGAGCGCACCATCGTGCGCTGGAGCGCTGGCGTTGCCTCGGACCCTGTTGCACCGGGTGCAGGGCCCCATCTGGAATGGGAAAGCGCGACGCTCACTGAGATTCATGTTCGCAATGAGCATGGGCCGAATCCGGAGCAGCGGCTGGTGGCGCAGTGCCCGGCTGGGGGGCTGCGGGAGTTGTTGGGCAAGCCCTGATTTGGGTTGATGGGATGGGTTTGGTTATTTGTTGGTGGGGCATCCCCTGTTTCATCCCCTGCCGGGGTTGACTCACTTTCTTTGTCTTGCCAAAGAAAGTAAGCAAAGAAAGGCGCGCCCGAT
>CAJXMR010000388.1 GCA_913056305.1 uncultured Ralstonia sp. | reverse complement strand
GCGCGCCTTTCTTTGCTTACTTTCTTTGGCAAGACAAAGAAAGTGAGTCAGCCCCCGGCAGGGGGATGAAACAAGGGATGCACCACAACGGTCAATCCACGCCGACAAAGCCCCCTGTCTGGTGCGCCCATAGCCGGGCGTACAGGCCGCCGCGCTCCAGCAGTTCCGCATGCGTGCCGCTCTCGACAATGCGGCCGCCATCCAGCACCACCAATCGGTCCATGCGCGCGATCGTCGACAGGCGGTGCGCAATCGCAATCACTGTCTTGCCCTGCATCAGCGTCTCCAGGCTTTCCTGGATCGCGGCCTCGACTTCCGAGTCGAGCGCCGAGGTCGCCTCGTCCAGGATCAGGATCGGCGCATCCTTGAGCAGCACGCGCGCGATGGCGACGCGCTGTCGCTGGCCGCCCGAGAGCTTCACGCCGCGCTCGCCCACCAGGGCGTCGAAGCCGTGGCGCCCGTGCGTGTCGACCAACTGTGGGATGAACTCGTCGGCGCGGGCACGGCGCACGGCTTCCATCAGCTCCGCTTCGCTGCTGTCGGGTTTGCCGTAGCGCAGGTTCTCGCGGATGGAGCGGTGCAAGAGCGACGTGTCCTGCGTGACCATGCCGACCTGTGCGCGCAGGCTTTCCTGCGTGACGGCGGCGATGTCCTGGCCGTCGACCAGGATGCGGCCGCGCTCGACGTCATAGAGGCGCAGCAGCAGGTTGACCAGTGTCGACTTGCCCGCACCCGATGGGCCGACCACGCCGATGCGCTCGCCAGGGCGGACCACGAGGTCCAGCCCCTCGATCACGCCGCTGCCCTTGCCATAGTGGAAGCCCACCTGCTCGAAACGCACCTCGCCGTGCGCCACGCGTAGCGGCGGGGCGTTCGGGCGGTCCGTGACGGTGCGCGGCACGGCAATGGTCTGCATGCCGTCCTGCACCTGCCCGACGTTCTCGAAGATGCCGTTGACCACCCACATGATCCAGCCCGACATGTTGTTGATGCGGATCACCAGCCCGGTCGTCAGCGCGATGGTGCCGGCGCTGATCCGGCCCTGGCTCCACAGCCACAGCGCAAGGCCGGTGGTGCCCGCAATCAGCAGGCCGTTCATGGCGGTGATGGCGACGTCCATGGTGCTGATCATGCGCCCGGCCATGCGCGATTTCTCGGTTTGCTCCGACATCGCGTCGCGCGCATAGGTCTCTTCGTGCTGCGTGTGGGCAAAGAGCTTGAGCGTGGTGATGTTGGTGTAGCCATCGACGATCCGGCCCATCAGCTTGGAGCGCGCCTCGGTGGCGATGACCGAGCGCGCCTTCAAGCGCGGCACGAAGTAGCAGAGCGCGGCCACGTAGCAAGCGATCCACAACAGCAGCGGCAGCATCAGCCGCCAGTCAGCCTGCGCAAACAGCACCAGCGCGCTGATCGCGTAGATCAGCACGTGCCAGATCGCGTCTACGGCCTGCACCGCCGAATCGCGCAGCGAGAAGCCGGTCTGCATGATGCGCTGGGCGATACGGCCCGCAAAGTCGTTCTGGAAGAACGACAGGCTCTGCTTGAGCACGTAGCGGTGGTTCTGCCAGCGGATCAGGTTGGACAGGCTTGGGTTGATGACCTGGTGCACCAGCACATCGTGCAGGCCGAAGACGATGGGCCGGGCAATCAGTGCCACGAATGCCATCCACAGCAGCACATCGCGGTGGCGGGCGAAGAAGTCTGTGCCCGGCGTGGCCTGGATCATATCGATCAGGCGCCCGAGGAAGTCGAACAGCGCCACCTCGATCAGCGCACCCACCAGCCCCACGGCCAGCAGGAACACGAAGACGCCGCGCACCTCGCGCAGGAAGTACACGTAGAAGCGCCACACGTCGCCCGGGGGCTTGCTGTCGGGCAGGCGGAGGAATGGGTCGATCAGTCTTTCGAGGCGGCGCAGCGGCATATCAGATCGGGGGGGGGGAGGGCATCGTCCCAGAACGGGGCGTGCGCAGGTGATGCGACACATCATACGCGCGAAAAAAAGGCCACTCGAGCGAGTGGCCTTTACTTTTGGTTGCGAGCGGGTTTAGTGCGCGACCTGAATCACGAGGTGCGTGAACGGCTCCACATACGCCTGCAGTGTGATCATCAGACCCACCAGGAAAGCCAGCGCAATCGAGTGGAAGAACACGTAGCGCAGGATGTCGCCCTCGTGCCCATACCACTTGGTGGCGGTGGAGGCCACCACGATGGACTGCGCATCGATCATCTTGCCCATCACGCCGCCCGAGCTGTTGGCCGCGGCCATCAAGAGCGGCGGCAGGCCGAGCTGCTCGGCAGTGGTCTTCTGCAGGCCGCCGAACAGCACGTTGGAGGCGGTATCCGATCCCGTGAGCGCCACGCCCAGCCAGCCCAGCATGGTGCCGAACAGCGGGTACAGCACGCCGGTGTGGGCGAAGGCCAGGCCCAGCGTCGCGTCCAGACCGGAGTAGCGGGTCAGGT
>CAJXMR010000387.1 GCA_913056305.1 uncultured Ralstonia sp. | reverse complement strand
CAAAAACTAGACAAAGCATTCTAAGTTGCTGTAAATTGCGCCCAACTTCGCTCAACCAGTCAAATCGTGGCTGACAAACCGATCGCCAAAGCGCTTCGCAACGTGCTGGTCCTGCACGGCCCGAACCTCAATCTGCTGGGAACGCGCGAACCGGAAGTCTATGGCGCAACCACGCTGGCTGACATCAACGCCGCGCTGGCCGAACGGGCTCAGGCGCGCGGTGTCACGCTGGCGCACTTCCAGTCCAACCACGAGGGTGCACTGGTCGACCGCATCCACGCCGCCAAGAGCGAAGGCGTCGAATTCATCATCATCAACCCGGCCGCCTATACGCACACGAGCGTAGCCCTGCGCGACGCGCTGGCCGGCGTGGTGATCCCGTATATCGAGGTTCATCTGTCCAACGTGCACCGCCGTGAGCCGTTCCGCCACCATTCGTACTTGGCGGACCAAGCGGTGGGCGTGATTTGCGGTCTCGGCTGGCGCGGCTACCTGGCCGCGCTGGATTTCGTCATGGATCAACACGGCGGCTGACCAGTCGCCGTATTTTTTTCCCTCTCAACCCATTTAAACCAACGCAACGACGCCAGCGCCTGGAGCGCCTTTTTTGGCCGACGCAGCGAAGAGCCATTCGCGCGCGACCGCCCTTTTGCCCCAGACGCCGACGCTGCAGGAGAACGTTCATGGATTTGCGCAAGCTGAAAACGCTGATCGACCTCGTGGCCGAATCGGGCATCTCGGAACTCGAAGTGACCGAAGGCGAAGGCAAGGTCCGCATCGTCAAGTCGGCGCCGCAAGTGCTGGCCCCGATGCAATATGCGCCGATGCCAATGCAGGCTGCTCCGATGGCCGCCGCTGCGGCCGCCCCGGCCGCCGTCAGCGCTGAAGCTGCCGCGCCTGCCCTGCCGGCCGGCCACATCGTGACCTCGCCGATGGTCGGCACGTTCTACCGCGCGCCGTCGCCGGGTGCCGCCGAGTTCGTCAAGGTGGGCGACACCGTCAAGGAAGGCCAGACCATCTGCATCATCGAAGCCATGAAGCTGCTCAACGAGATCGAAGCGGACAAGGCCGGCGTCATCAAGGACATCCTGATCGAGAACGGCCAGGCCGTGGAATACGGTCAGCCGCTGTTCGTGATCGGCTGATCTTCCGGCATCTGACCCTCTTCGTGCGGCGCTCTCGGCGCTGCATCCGAGCGCGAGCCGGCGCGCGGGCCCACTGAGTACGGCCCAGCCATAGCGCCCTCGCCTCCCCTTTTTGTAGCGAGAACACGATGTTCGACAAGATCCTGATTGCGAATCGCGGCGAGATCGCGCTTCGCATCCAGCGCGCCTGCCGCGAACTCGGCATCAAGACCGTGGTGGTCTATTCCGAGGCGGACAAGGAAGCCAAATACGTCAAGCTGGCCGACGAAGCCGTGTGTATCGGCCCGGCACCGTCGCCGCTGTCGTACCTGAACATGCCGGCCCTGATCTCGGCGGCGGAAGTCACCGACGCCCAGGCCATCCACCCGGGCTACGGCTTCCTGTCGGAAAATGCCGACTTCGCCGAGCGCGTGGAGCAATCCGGCTTCACCTTCATCGGCCCGACGCCGGACTGCATCCGCCTGATGGGCGACAAGGTCTCGGCCAAGCAGGCCATGATCAAGTCCGGCGTGCCGTGCGTGCCGGGCTCGGAAGGCGCGCTGCCCGAAGACCCGAAGGAAATCCTGGCCACTGCCCGCAAGGTCGGCTATCCGGTCATCATCAAGGCTGCCGGTGGCGGTGGTGGCCGCGGCATGCGCGTGGTTCACACGGAAGCCGCGCTCATCAACGCCGTCAACATGACGCGCGAAGAAGCCGGCCGCGCCTTCGGCAACCCGGAAGTCTATATGGAGAAGTTTCTGGAGAATCCGCGCCACGTGGAAATCCAGATCCTGGCCGACCAGCACCGCAACGCCATCTGGCTGGGCGAGCGCGATTGCTCGATGCAGCGCCGCCACCAGAAGGTGATCGAGGAAGCGCCGGCACCGCACATCCCGCGCCGCCTGATCGAGCGCATCGGCGACCGCTGCGCCGACGCCTGCAAGAAGATCGGCTACCGTGGCGCCGGCACGTTCGAGTTCCTGTACGAGAACGGCGAGTTCTACTTCATCGAGATGAACACGCGCGTGCAGGTCGAGCACCCTGTCACGGAAATGATCACCGGCATCGACATCGTGCAGGAACAGATCCGCGTGGCGGCCGGCGAGAAGCTGCGCTTCCGTCAGAAGGACGTCGTCCTGAAGGGCCACGCCATCGAGTGCCGCATCAACGCTGAAGACCCGTTCAAGTTCACGCCGTCGCCGGGCCGCATCACGTCGTGGCACGTGCCGGGCGGCCCCGGCATCCGCGTCGATTCGCACGCCTACAACGGCTACTTCGTGCCGCCCAACTACGACTCGATGATCGGCAAGGTCATCTCGTACGGCGCCACGCGCGAGCAGGCCATCGCCCGCATGCGCATCGCCCTGTCGGAAATGGTGGT
>CAJXMR010000386.1 GCA_913056305.1 uncultured Ralstonia sp. | reverse complement strand
CGGGCGCTTCGGGGCGCACGCGGTCGGCGCAGCATTGCAAGTGCTGGGCCATGTGGGCCTGGGCGGCGCTGGCGTCGCCGCGCTCCAGCGCGCTGAGGATGTCCAGGTGCTCGTCAAAGGAGCAGGCGTTGTGGCCCGGCGCTTCCACGCTGGCGATCATCAGGGTGGTGCGGGACACCAGGCGGCGCATCATCTCCACGACCAGAGGGTTGCCGGCCTGCTCGGCCAGCGCGACGTGGAATTCAGCCGACAGGCGGATCCAGCGCGGGCGGTCATGCGTGACGAAGGCCTGGCGCTCTTCCTTGACCAGCTCCAGCAGCGGCGCGACTGCAGCCTTCGGGTTGGGGCTGTGGCCGACCTTGTCGAGCACCGCGCGCTCCAGGATCTGGCGCAGCTCGAACATGGCATGGGCTTCGTCGATGGAGGGCGCGGCAATGAAGGCGCCACGATTCGGTTCCAGGTCGACCAGGCCGTCGGCGGCCAGCTGGGAGAACACCTTGCGCACGGTGTGGCGCGCGGTGGCATAGATTTCGCAAAGCGCATGCTCCGTCAGCTTGGTGCGCGGCGGCAGGCGATGCTCCATGATCGCGTCGTAGATCTCGTGGTACATCCGTTCTTCGACCGACATACGCGTCGCTCCTGATGCCTTGGCACCCAACTTCGGCGTTGTTTCCGTGGAGACCAGCTTGAGACTTTTGGACATGGCAGACCCGTTTCAGGACAGTGCGACGCAGCATAAGCAACTGCGAAAATCTGTTGACAATTATTTGGCGTCGCCTTCAATATTGTCAACAAAATGCGTTCAGGAAGCCGACAAACTAGGGAAATCCCTGTCTCATGTCCCCACAGAGATGCGGAGTCGGCCCCAGAACGAGCGACGGCTTTGCCGGTTTGGCATGCCCCCTCCAGTCTGTGTAACAGGCGCGGGTGGCAGGCGTAAACCGGCTGGACGCGCGCCGGGATGCGTGCACAGCACGTACCGAGCGGGCCCCGGCGCCAGCCCTTGTCCTGTATGGGACACAAGGGTTTGGCGCGAGGTGCAAGTGGAGGCAGCGGCGCTTCTGAAAATTCGAACGATAGAGGAAGACAAATGGGACGCTTGACTACCCATGTGCTCGACACCGCTGCAGGCACGCCGGGCCAAAACCTGGCGATCGCTCTGTTCAAGATTGTCGACAATCAGCGGCAACCGATCAAATCGGTCCGCACCAATCACGATGGCCGTTGCGATGCGCCGCTGCTGGAAGGCGAGGCGCTGCAGACCGGTGTCTATGAGCTGGACTTCGCGGTGGGCGAGTACTACCGCGCGGCCGGCGTCAAACTCCCCGAGCCCGCGTTCCTGGACGTGGTGACGCTGCGCTTTGGCGTGGCCGATACCAGCGCGCACTACCACGTGCCGCTGCTGGTGTCGCCGTGGTCGTACTCGACCTATCGCGGCAGCTAATCGAGCAGGGGAGCACATCATGGAAGGCTATATCCTCGACTGGGCCAACTTGCTGTTGCGTTGGCTGCACGTGATCGTCGCGATCGCGTGGATCGGTTCGTCGTTCTACTTCGTCTGGCTCGACAACAGCCTGACCAAGCCGACCGCGCCGGACCTGCAGGACAAGGGCGTCGACGGCGAGCTGTGGGCCGTACACGGCGGCGGGTTCTACAACCCGCAGAAGTACCTGCTGGCGCCGAAGCAGTTGCCGGATCATCTGCACTGGTTCTACTGGGAGTCGTACTCGACCTGGATGTCGGGCTTCGCGCTGCTGACGGTGGTGTACCTGTTCAACGCCAACGTCTACATGATCGACCGCAGCGTGTTCGACATGACGGCGACGACCGCGGTGCTGCTTGCGCTGGCGTTCCTGGCGGTGGGCTGGCTGGTGTACGACACCATCTGCCGCGTGTTCGGCAAGAACGACCGCGTGGTGGGCATCCTGGTGGCGGTCTATGTGGTGATCGCGGCGTTTGCGGCGTGCCACCTGTTCTCGGGCCGCGCGGCATTCCTGCTGATCGGCGCGATGATCGCGACCATCATGAGCGCCAACGTGTTCTTCTGGATCATCCCGGGGCAACGCAAGGTGGTGGCCTCGCTCAAGGCCGGCGAGAAGCCGGACCCGATCCACGGCAAGCGCGGCAAGCAGCGCAGCGTGCACAACACGTACTTCACGCTGCCGGTGCTGTTCGCGATGCTGTCGAACCACTACAGCATGACGTACGCGAACAAGCACAACTGGGTCGTGCTGGTGCTGATCATGCTGGCCGGCGTGCTGATCCGCCAGTTCTTCATCCTGAAGCACAAGGGCGTGGTGAACTGGGCGTATCCGGCAGGTGGCGTGGCTGTGCTGCTGGGCGTGGCCGTATGGCTGGCGCCGGTGCCGCGTCCGGCCGAGCCGGTGGCGCAAGCCGCTACGCCGGCAGTGGCGGCCGCTGAAGGCGCCGCTCCGGCTGCCGCCGGCGGTTCGGACTTCGCCAAAGTACAGGCAGTCGTTACCGCACGGTGCTACCAATGTCACTCGGC
>CAJXMR010000385.1 GCA_913056305.1 uncultured Ralstonia sp. | reverse complement strand
CCACGCAGGAAGTCGGCCGCCTGATGAACACGCGCGAGGCCGCCACGCAAAAGCTGGCGCTGCTGTCCGACTACCGGAGCAACTACCACCAGCAGCTGCTGGCCAACGCCAATGCCGAGGGTGGTATCGACATCACCCGGCTGCGCAACTACACCGCCTTCATCGACCGGCTGGGCAATGCCGTCGACCAGCAGAAGGGCACCATCAACGCCCTGGAAGCGCAGTTGCAGGCCAGCCGCGCCAACTGGCTGGAAAAGCAGCGCCGCGAGCAGTCGTTCGACGTCCTGCGCCAGCGCCATCTGGAAGAGCAGCGCCAGGACCAGGAGCGCCGCGCCCAGCGCGACAACGACGAACATGCTGCCAAGCTTATCCGCATGCGCGCCGCGCAGGCTGGCCAGTGAACGACCAAGACGGAGCCATCGTGGGTCTGAGTGCCACCCCCAACGCCGCCGCCCAGGATCTGGGCGCCATGCTGTCGGCCAGCAGTGCGCCGGCTGCCGCGTCGCAAAACACTGCTTCGGGCGGCGATTCGTTCGGCAACATCCTGTCGGGCCGCATGAGCCAGGATGCCGCGAGCAACAACACCGATGCTGCCAACCGCAGCACCAACGCAGCCAAAAAGAACACCGCCGGTGCCAACGCCGGCAATGCGGACGCCAATCAGGGCACGAAGCAGGCCGACCACGCTGGAACCGCCGCTGCGGCAACGCCCGCCACCGGCACCGCCACCAGCAAATCCGGCGTGACCGCAGGCAAGGATGGGCAGCAGGACGACAGCCAATCGACCGGGGCCGCCGCGCAGCCGACCGATCCGGCCGCACTGCTGGCCGCGCAGATTGAAGCCGCGCGCCAGGCAGCGCAGCAGGCCGCCACGCCGCCGGCTACGCAGGCCGCACAGGCCGTTGCGGCGGATGGCAATGCCGCCAGCCAGGCCGCAGCGTCCAAGATTGACGCCGGTGCGGCGGCGCTGGCTGGACTGAGTGCTGCCGCCAAGGCGGCTCAGGTGCAGGCGACAACGGGTTCGGCTGCTGCCGCGCAAGCCGAGTCGCAGGCGGCCCAGCAGGCCGCCGCCAAGGGCGGGCAGACGCAACCGCTGCCGGACGCCAACGCGCTCGTCCAGCAGATGGCGCGCACGCGCTCGCTGGGCGACAACGCTCCGGCAACCGCCCGCCAGATGGCCGGCGCATCAACGCAGGGTGCCAATGCAGAGCACGCGTCGGCGTCAGCGCGTCGCGCGGAGTCCTTCGCGCACACCAACGTCACGCAAGCCGCCACGCAAGCCGTGGCCGATGCCACCAGCAATGCCGGCTCCGGCGGCAACGCCAGCGCGCAGGCCGATGCACAGGGTGCGGGCGCCAAGTTCGGCGGCGTCTTCGCACATGCAATGGGGGATGCCAGCACGTCGGCGCCCACCTTCGCCGTCGGCGCCACGGGTGTCAGCGGCACCGCCGGCACCGCAAACGACGCGTCGATCACGCCGGCGCAAACCCACACGCTGCCGACCTTCGGCGATGCCGCCTGGCCGCACTCCATGGCCAGCCAGCTCGCTTACATGCAGGTGCATCGCCAGTCGTCGGCCGAGCTGCAGCTCAACCCGGCCGAGCTGGGCGGGCTGCGCGTCAAGCTCGATGTCGACAACGGCGCCGTCAACGCCAGCTTCGTCTGCCAGCACCAGGCGGTGGCCGAGCTGGTGCAGGACGCCATGCCGCGCCTGCGCGACGCCATGCAGCAAGGCGGCATGCAGCTCGCACAAACCTCCGTCAGCACAGGTGACTTCAACCAGCAAGGCGCTGGCCAAGGGGCGTCGGCGCAGGGCAACGGTTCCGGCAACGGCGGTGGCAACGGCTGCCGCCTCGGCGGCGGCGCGCACCTCTTCGTCGTCGGCTTGCGGTCGGCCATAGCGGATGTTTTCCCAGCCATTGGCGGCGAAGATCACCGGGTCCTGGGGCACCAGGCCCATGCGGGCGCGGACCTCGGCGGGAACGGCGTCGCGAAGATCGACACCGTCCAGCGTCACCCGGCCCGACCGGGGGTCATAGAAGCGCAACAGCACCTGCATGACGGTGGTCTTGCCGGCGCCCGACGGGCCGACCAGGGCGATCTTCTCGCCGGGCTCGAGCGCAAGCGTAAAATCGACGAGCGCCGGGGTATCGGGCCTCGATGGATAGTGAAATGTGACGTTATCGAAGCACACCTCGCCACGGGCGGGGCTGGGAAGCGCGACGGGCCTCGCCGGCGCGGTGATGTCGGCCTTGGTGGCAAGCAGATCGATCAGCCGCTCGGACGCTCCGGCGGCGCGTTGCAGATCGCCGACGACCTCGGAGATGGCGCCGGCGGCCCCGGCCACCACCACGGCATAGAAGACGAAGGCCGAAAGTTCGCCGGCGGAAATGCGCCCCGCCATGACGTCGTGGCCGCCGATCCATAGGATGGTGCCGACGGCGCCGAAGACGAGGACAATGACCAGGGCCGTCAAGACCGCGCGCACCCGTACCCGGCTGATCGCGACGGTG
>CAJXMR010000384.1 GCA_913056305.1 uncultured Ralstonia sp. | reverse complement strand
AAGATCATAGTTTCTGCAAGTCGATCAGGATCTGGCGCGTCGAAAGCGGCGTGCCGTGCAAATGATAATGCAGCAGGAAGCGCATCAGGCTGCGGCTCTGCTGAGCGGTGGTGGGGCGGGAGCCGTAGTCGTCGCGCTCCATGTCCAGCAGGGTCTGGCCGCGCAGCACGGGCCAGGAGGATGGATCGCTCGGCAACGCGCGACGGATGCCGCGCTCGGGGTGGTAGACGTAGTCGCCATCGGCCTGCACCGGCTCGCCGTCGACGCAGCGATCAAGCTGGGCGGCAAAGCCGGTCTCGCGCAGCAGCACGCGCTCGAAGGCGCGCAGCGTGAAGGCAGCGGGTTCGCCGTGGGCAAGCTTGTTGAGTGTTTCGACGTAATGCGCGAACAGCACCGGGTGTCCGTCTTCGCGGGCGACAAACTTGACCAGCAGCTCGTTCAGATAGAAGCCCGACAGCAGCCCCTCCCCACCCAGTGGCAGCATCCCGCCGACCCACTCGGCGCGCGTGAGCGTGCGTACGTCACCACGCCCGCTCCAGGACAGCGACAGTGGCTGGAACGTCTGCAACACGGCACGCAACGCAGAATGCGGCCGCTTCGCCCCCTTCGCGACCAACGCCATGCGGCCGTAATCCGGCGTGAAGACGTCGATGATGAGACTGGTCTCGCGGTACGGATAGCTGTGCAGCACGAAGGCCGGCTGCGCGGCGACGCGCGTCTCGGAACGCCCCGCCGGGAAGCTCTTGCGCTGCGCGGCACCGGCAACGCCTTCCTCGGCCAGCCATTCGGCCGCCTCGTCCGGAATCGGATCGGATCGTCCCGCCATCGAGCGTGTGTAGAGTCGCGCGGCTAGAAGCGGTTACTCGTAGCCGTAGGCGCGCAGGCCGGCCTCGTTGTCGGCCCAGCCGCTCTTGACCTTGATCCAGACCTCCAGATACACCTTGCCGTCGAACAGTTTTTCCATGTCCATGCGGGCTTCGGTGGAGATCTGCTTGAGCTTGGCGCCCTTCGCGCCAATGATCATCGCCTTGTGCGCGTCGCGGTCGACCAGGATGGTGACGAACACGCGGCGCAGGCGGCCTTCGGTCTCGAACTTGTCGATCACGACGGTGCTGGAATACGGCAGTTCGTCACCGGTCCAGCGGAAGACCTTCTCGCGGACGATCTCGGCGGCGAGGAAGCGCTCGCTGCGGTCGGTCAGCGCTTCCGGGTCGTACATCGGCTCGCCTTCGGGCAGGTACGGGCGCACGATGCCGAGCAGGCGAACGATGTCGTCGCGGTTCTTGGCCGACATCGGCACGATTTCCTTGAACGGAAACACCTGCGCCATTTCCTGCAGGAACACGGCGACCATCTCGGCGCGCGTGTAAGCGTCGAGCCGGTCGACCTTGTTGACGATCAGGATGACGGGCGTCTCGCGCGGCAGCAGCGACAGCACTTTCTCGTCATCCGGGCCGTAGCGGCCGGCTTCGACCACGAACAGCACGGCATCGACCGAGGTGAGCGTGGAGGTGACCGCGCGATTGAGCGAGCGGTTCAGCGCGGTGGCATGGCGCGTCTGGAAGCCCGGCGTGTCGACGAAGACGAACTGCGCGTCGTCGGTGGTCTGGATGCCGGTGATGCGGTGGCGCGTGGTCTGCGCCTTGCGCGACGTGATGCTGACCTTCTGGCCCACCAGGGCATTCATCAACGTGGACTTGCCGACGTTCGGCCGCCCGACGATGGCGACCATGCCGCAACGGAACCCCTCCGGCACACCAGACGTCGGTTGCGGAGGCTGCAATGGGGTGTCGCTCATTTACCTGATTATTCCTTCAACCTGAGAGACAATTGCGGATCGGGCGGCGTGGCCTGCTTGCGCGTCTTGCCGGTGCGCTCGGCGCGGCTGCGCTTGACGAGCTGCGGCACCAGGCGATGCGCTTCTTCCAGGGCCAGCTTGGCCGCCGATTGTTCAGCCGCGCGCCGCGATGCCCCACCGCCAGAGACGCGAATCTCCAGCTTCGGGATCGTGCACTCGACCTCGAATTGTTGATTATGCGCCGCGCCATGGGTGGCGACCACCGTGTACAGCGGCAGCGCGATCTTGTGACCCTGGAGGTACTCCTGCAGCAGCGTCTTGGCGTCCTTGCCCAACGTGCGCGGGTCGACCTGTTCCAGGATCGGGATGTACAGCTTGCGGATGAGCGTGCGGGCGGCATCGAAACCGCCATCGAGGAACACCGCGCCGAAGATGGCTTCCAGCGCATCGGCGAGGATCGACGGCCGGCGGAAGCCACCGCTCTTCAGCTCGCCCTCGCCCAGGCGCAACGCGTCGGGCAACTGCAGCATCTGCGCGATCTCGTACAGCGCCTGCTGCTTGACCAGGTTGGCCCGCACGCGCGAGAGATCGCCTTCATCCAGCTTGCCGAACATGCCGTAGAGCATGTCAGCGACAGCGCAATTCAGGATCGAATCGCCAAGAAATTCCAGGCGCTCGTTGTGCATCGCGCTGTGGCTGCGATGGGTGAGCGCCTGCTGCAGCAACTCCAGTTTGC
>CAJXMR010000383.1 GCA_913056305.1 uncultured Ralstonia sp. | reverse complement strand
GCGTCGGTCTCGATCTCCTTGATGATGCGACGGCGCATCATGGTCTCGGACTTCAGCAGCACGTCCAGCTCGCCCTGCTCTTCGCGCAGGTTCTTCAGCTCCTGCTCGATCTTGATGGCTTCCAGGCGCGCCAGTTGGCGCAGGCGGATTTCCAGGATGTCTTCGGCCTGACGGTCGGTCAGGTTGAAGGCCTGGATAAGCGCCATCTTCGGGTCGTCGCTTTCGCGGATGATGCGGATCACCTCCTCGATGCGCAGCAGCACCATCTGCCGGCCTTCAAGGATGTGGATGCGGTCCTCCACCTTGCCCAGACGGTGCCGGGTGCGGCGCGTGACCGTCTCGAAGCGGTACTTGACCCACTCGCGCAGGATCTCGACCAACCCCTTCTGGCGCGGCCGGCCATCGGTGCCGATCATCACCAGGTTGATGGCCGCGCCCGACTCCAGCGACGTATGCGCCAGCAGTGCGTTAGCGAATTCCTGCTGGTCGATGTTCTTGCTCTTGGGCTCAAACACCAGGCGCACCGGAGCGTCCTTGCCGGATTCATCGCGCACCGCATCGAGCAGGCCCAGCATGGTCTGCTTCATCTGCAGCTGGTCCGGCGTGAGCGATTTCTTGCCGGTGCGCACCTTCGGGTTGGTCAGCTCTTCGATCTCTTCCAGCACCTTCTGCGACGAGGTGTTGGGCGGCAGCTCGTTCACCACCAGTTGCCACTGGCCGCGCGCGAGCTCTTCGATCTTCCAGCGCGCGCGCACCTTCAGACTGCCGCGGCCAGTCTCGTACACCTGCGCGATGTCCGTCGGCGACGAGATGATCTGTCCGCCGCCCGGATAGTCCGGGCCGGGCATGTACTGCATCAGGTCGGTGCTGGTGAGCTTGTCGTCGCGGATCAGCGCAACGGCGGCGATGGCCACTTCGCGCAGGTTGTGCGACGGGATCTCGGTCGCCATGCCCACCGCGATGCCCGAGGCGCCGTTGAGCAGCACGAACGGCAGGCGCGCCGGCAGCAGCTTGGGCTCGTCCATCGAGCCGTCGTAGTTGGGGACGAAATCGGCGGTGCCCTGGTCCAGCTCTTCGAGCAGCATGCGCGAGATCGGCGTCAGGCGCGCTTCGGTGTAACGCATCGCTGCCGCGCCGTCACCGTCGCGCGAGCCGAAGTTGCCCTGGCCATCGATCAGCGGGTAACGCAGCGAGAAATCCTGCGCCAGGCGCACCAGCGCGTCGTAGGCGGATTGGTCGCCGTGCGGGTGGTATTTACCGAGCACGTCGCCGACCACGCGGGCCGACTTGACCGGCTTGGCGTCAGCGCGCAGGCCCATCTCGTGCATCGCAAACAGGATGCGGCGCTGCACCGGCTTCTGGCCGTCGGCCACCTCGGGCAGGGCGCGACCCTTGACCACGCTGACGGCGTAGTCGAGGTAGGCGCGCTCGGCATAGGCGCCAAGCGTGAGCGCTTCGGCCGGCTCGCTGGGGTCGAAGAGGATGTCTTGTTGTTCCATGGAGGCTCAAGCGAGGGCGGCGCGCATCGGTTGCGGCGCCGCCAGGATCAATGTTGTTGTGCGTTCGTGGCGAGGCCAGTGGCCGGGTCCAGTACCAGTTCGATGCGCCCGTGCCGCCCCGTGCGACCAGGCTTGCCCGTGACCATGGCGCCATTGGCGCTCACGTTCATGAGGCGGGCTGAACCGGCAACCGTGGCCATCGGGTTGTAGTAACGGTAGAACTGCAGCACCGTCTTCACGTAGTTCTGCGTCTCGGCATAGGGCGGGATGTCGTTGCCGTGCTTCTGCACCGCGCCCTCACCGGCGTTGTAGGCGGCCAGAACAAGTTCGAGGTTGCCCGAGAACATGCGCAGCAGATCGCTCAGGTAGCGCACGCCGGTGGCGATGTTGATCTTCGGGTCAGCCAGCTTCTGCGCGGCCGAGCGGCGGGCGTCACCGGTCACGCCGTAGCGCTCACCGGTTTCGGGAATCACCTGCATCAGCCCGATCGCGCCCTTGGGCGACACTGCCTGCGGGTTGAAACCGGATTCGGCGGCGATCACCGCTTTCACCAGCGCCGGGTCCACGCCGTGCTTGCTCGCCGCCTGGCGGATCAGCGGCTCGACCGTCGGCACGTTCGGATGCTGCAGCACCGCGCGCACGAGGCGCTGGCGCATGCCGGCGTTGTCGAGCGCGTCGCGCTTGCCGGCGGCAATGTAAGCATCGGCATCGGGCGGATCACCAGCCGGCTGGGCGATGGCGCTGCCCTCCTGTCCGCCGGCGACAGCCGCGCCCTTCATGAACAGCACGTAGCGGTCATCCAGACGCGACGCCGCAAAGTGTGCGAGACCGTTCTCGTCGATGTAGCCGTAGACGTCCGCGCGCGCCGGCTGGCTGGCCAGCAAGGCCAGCGCCGTCAGCAGCAATGCGATACGTCGTACGAACTTCATCGTGATCGTTCGGCTATCAGATATCGGCTTCGACCTCGTTGCCGCGCGCTTCCAGCCACGTGCGGCGCGCGCCGGCTTCGCCCTTGCCCATCAGCATGTTCATCATGTTGA
>CAJXMR010000382.1 GCA_913056305.1 uncultured Ralstonia sp. | reverse complement strand
CCACGAAACGCGTAGATGCTCTGGTCGTCATCGCCCACGGCAAAGATGGCGTTGGGGGTGACGCCGGCTTCGCCATGGCCTGCGAGGATCTTCAGCCAGGCGTACTGCAGCTTGTTCGTATCCTGGAACTCGTCGACCAGGATGTGGCGGAAGCGCCGCTGGTAGTGCGCGCGGATGGCGTCGTTGTAGCGCAGCAGCTCGTAGCAGCGCAGCAGCAGCTCGGCAAAGTCGACCACGCCTTCGCGCTGGCATTGCGCGTCGTAAGCGGCATAGAGGTCGGCCATGCGGCGGTCGAATTCGTTGGCGATTTCCAGGTCGCCCGCGCGATGGCCCTGCTCCTTGGCCCCGTTGATGAAGTACTGGACGTTCTTGGGCGGGAATTTCTCGTCGTCGATATTGAGCGACTTGAGCAGGCGCTTGACGGCGGAAAGCTGGTCCTGCGTATCCAGGATCTGGAAGGTCTGCGGCAGGCCGGCATCGCGGTAGTGCGCGCGCAGCAGCCGATTGCACAGGCCGTGGAAGGTGCCGATCCACATGGCGCGCGTGTTGATCGGCAGCATGGCCTGCAGGCGGGCGGTCATCTCCTTGGCCGCCTTGTTGGTGAAGGTGACGGCCAGCACACCCGACGGCGACACCCGCGCGCTCTGGATCAGCCAGGCGATGCGCGTGGTCAGCACGCGCGTCTTGCCGCTGCCCGCCCCCGCCAGGATCAGCGCCGATTCGTCAGGAAGCGTAATGGCAGCGCGTTGTTCGGGATTCAGGTTGGCGAGCAGGTCGGACATGCGAGGGAAGCCTTAGCGGAATCCTAAAATTATACCGGCCCCCTCCCCCGCCTCGCCCGTACCTGACACGGACAGGTCGTATAATTCCAAGCTTTCGCCCGCCCTTTTTTCCGGGCCAAACGCCTTTTTGCGCCCATTTGCGCCTCCTGTCAGCATGACCGATCAAAACCAGTCCCTCGCCAAGAGTTTCGAACCCGCCACCATCGAGCAGAAGTGGAGCGCGGCGTGGGAAGCGATGGGCGTCTCCCGTGCGACGCTCGAAGCCGGCCGTCCGGACTTCTGCATCCAGCTGCCGCCGCCGAACGTGACGGGCACGCTGCACATGGGCCACGCGTTCAACCAGACCATCATGGACGGCCTGACGCGCCACGCGCGCATGCTGGGCGCCAACACGCTGTGGGTGCCGGGCACCGACCACGCCGGCATTGCCACGCAGATCGTCGTGGAGCGCCAACTGGATGCGCAAGGCGTGTCCCGCCATGACCTCGGCCGCCCGGCTTTCGTCGAGAAGGTCTGGGAATGGAAGGAGCAATCCGGCTCGACCATCACGCGCCAGGTGCGCCGCATGGGCGCCTCGATCGACTGGGAGCGCGAATACTTCACGATGGACCCGAAGATGTCGCGCGCGGTCAGCGACGTGTTTGTGCGTCTGTATGAGCAAGGCCTGATCTACCGCGGCAAGCGCCTGGTCAACTGGGACCCGGTGCTGGGCACCGCCGTGTCGGACCTGGAAGTGGTGAGCGAAGAGGAAGACGGCGCCCTGTGGCACATCCGCTACCCGCTGTCGCAACCGGACACCAAGACCGGCCTCACGCACCTGACGGTGGCCACCACGCGCCCGGAAACCATGCTCGGCGACACGGCCGTGATGGTCCACCCGGAAGACGAACGCTATGCCCACCTGATCGGCCAGACCGTGCGCCTGCCGCTCTCGGGCGCTGCTGGTGCCGATACTGACGCGCTGGACGCCGCCCAGTGGCGCGAGATCCCCATCATCGGCGACGAGTACGTCGACCGTGAATTCGGCACCGGCGTGGTCAAGGTGACGCCGGGCCACGACTTCAACGACTACGCCGTCGGCCAACGCCACAACCTGCCGCAGATCTCGGTGCTGACGCTGGAGGCGACGATCGCCGACAACGCGCCCGTGATCTACCGCGGCATCGACCGCTTCGAAGCCCGCAAGCGCATTGTCGTCGACCTCGAATCGCTCGGCCTGCTGGGTGAAGTGAAGAAGCACAAGCTGATGGTGCCGCGCGGCGAGCGTACCGGCGTGATCATCGAGCCGATGCTGACCGACCAGTGGTTCGTCGCCATGAGCAAGCCGGCGCCGGAAGGCACGCGCTTCCCGGGCCGCTCCATCGCCGAGGTGGCGCTGGACGCCGTGCAGGGCGGCAAGATCAAGCTGGTACCCGAGCAGTGGGTCAACACATACAACCAGTGGCTGAACAACATCCAGGACTGGTGCATCTCGCGCCAGCTGTGGTGGGGCCACCAGATTCCGGCGTGGTACGACGAGGCCGGCAACGTCTATGTTGGCCGCACCGAAGAGGAAGCCCGCGCACGGGCTGCAGCCAAGGGCTACAGCGGTACGCTCACGCGCGACGACGACGTGCTCGACACGTGGTTCTCGTCGGCGCTGGTGCCGTTCTCGTCGCTGGGCTGGCCGGCCGATACGCCGGAGCTCAAGCACTTCCTGCCCTCCACCGTGCTGGTCACGGGCTACGACATCATCTTCTTCTGGGTGGCGCGCATGGTCATGATGACCCTGCA
>CAJXMR010000381.1 GCA_913056305.1 uncultured Ralstonia sp. | reverse complement strand
AAGTGAGTCAGCCCCGGCAGGGGATGAAACAAGGGATGGACCAACAACAAAAAAAAAAGACCACCCCTAGTCCAAACACTAGACCTCCAACCACTCCTGCCGAACGCGACAATCCGCCTTCAGATCTTGAGGCGTCCCCTCAAACACAATCTGCCCGTGCCCCATCACATAGACACGCTGTGAGATATCGAGGGCAATGGCCAGCTTCTGCTCCACCAGCAGCACAGAAATCCCCCGCTCCTTGAGCGTCTTCAGATACTCGCCGACCAGCGTCACGATCAGCGGCGCGAGCCCCTCAGTCGGCTCATCGATGATGATGAAATCCGGATCGCCCATCAGCGTGCGGCACAGCGTGAGCATCTGCTGCTCGCCACCGGACAGCACGCCCGCTGGCGTGTTTTCGCGCTCCTTCAAGCGCGGGAACATCCGATACATATCCTCCAGCTGCCACCGCGGCTTCGGCTGACTCGGATTGCGTTTCTCACCCAGCAGCAGGTTCTGCCGCACCGTCAGCGTCGGGAAGATATCGCGGTTCTCGGGCACATAGCCGATCCCCTGATGTGCCACCTCGAAGGTCCGCAAGCCGCGCACGTCCTTGCCGCGCAGCAGGATATGTCCCTCGCACCGGACCATGCCCATGATGGACTTGGCCAGCGTCGAGCGCCCCACGCCATTGCGCCCGAGCAGGGCAACGATCTCGCCCTCGCCCACGTGCATATCGACGCCATGCAGGATATGGCTCTTGCCGTAGTACGCGTGCAGGTCGCGCACTTCGAGCATCGGAGTGTTGGTTGCCATCAATGCGCTCCTGCAGGTTCATCCAGCGTGGTGCCCAGGTAGGCCTCTTTCACGCGGCGGTTGTTGCGGATGGCCTCGGGCGTATCGGTGGCGATCACCTCGCCGTAGACCAGCACCGAGATGCGGTCGGCCAGGCCAAATACCACGCTCATGTCGTGCTCAACCATCACCAGCGTCTTGCCGACCGTCACCTTGCGGATCAGGTCGACCGCATGTTCGGTTTCCGAGCGGCTCATGCCGGCGGTCGGCTCGTCGAGCAGGATCACATCCGCCCCGCCGGCGATGGTGATGCCGATCTCGAGCGCGCGCTGCTCGGCATAGGTGAGCATGCCGGCCGCCGCATCGCGACGGTGCGCCATGCCGATCTGCTCCAGCACCTCCTCCGCCCGCTCACGCGCATCGCGCAGCTCGGCCAGCTTGTGCCAGAACGAATACTTGTAGCCCAGCGACCAAAGCACCGCGCAGCGCAGGTTCTCGAACACCGACAGCCGATGGAAGATGTTGGTGATCTGGAAGCTGCGCGACAGGCCCTTGCGGTTGATTTCGTAGGGCGCCATGCCGGCGATGTCCTCGCCGTTCAGGCGCACGCAACCGGAGCTGGCCGGAAAACGCCCCGAGATCAGGTTGAACGTGGTCGATTTGCCAGCACCGTTTGGGCCGATCAGCGCGTGCCGCTCGCCCTTGCCGATGGTGAGGTTGACCCCTCGGATGATTTCGGTCGCGCCAAAGCGCTTGCGGACATCGCGCAGTTCCAGCGCGGGGATCGGCCCAGACTTGGGTTGGCTCATGGCTGACGCTCCTGCAATGCATTGTCCCAGGCGGCACGCAGCTTGACCGCTGCGGCACGCAGGCCGACGGCCCCCACCACCCACAGCACGGCGGTCACGGCCCACGGCTTCCAGGTAGTCGGTTCCAACGACACGCCGAACAGCGTCATCACGCCGCCCGAACCGTCGTCCTGCACGGTGTAGATCATCTCCACGGAGGCGATCAGCGCGACCAGCAGCACCGCTGCCGGCACGATCGCCACGCCGTAGGCCGGCAGCAGCGTCTTGAGCTTGCCGCGCCGCGCGATCGGCAGGTGCATCATCAGCAGGCTGGCGATGCCGCCCGGCGCGTACATGACCATCAGCACGAAGAACAGGCCCAGATACAGCAGCCACGCCTTGGTGATGCCCGACAGCGCCACGGTAAAGAACACCGTCAGCACCGCGCCGATGATCGGCCCGAAGAAGCTGCCCATGCCGCCGATGAACGCCGCCAGCAGCACCGCCCCGGAGCGCACCGCCGACACGTTCTCGGCCGTCACGATTTCAAAGTTGATGCACGACAGCGCCCCGGCGATGCCCGCGAAGAACGCCGACAGGATCACCACCAGGAAGCGCACGCGCTGCGTGTTGTAGCCAATGAATTCCACGCGCTCGGGGTTGTCGCGCACGGCGTTGGCGATACGGCCCAGCGGCGTTTGCGTCCACGCGTACATCAATGCCATGGAGATCAAGCACCACGCGGCGATCAGGTAATACACCTGCCGCGCCGGACCAAAGCTGATGCCCGCCAGCGCATCACCGATGCTGCGGTTGGTCGACACCCCGCCCTCGCCGCCGAAGAAGTCCGGGAACATCAGCGCGCTGGCGAAGACCATCTCGCCGATGCCCAGCGTGATCATCGAGAACGTGGTGCCGGCCTTCTTGGTGGTGACATAGCCGAACAGCACCCCGAACAGCGCCCCACCCAGCCCGCCCGCGATCGGCAGCA
>CAJXMR010000380.1 GCA_913056305.1 uncultured Ralstonia sp. | reverse complement strand
TCCGGCGCGCCCGGCGTACGCGCCAGCACGAGGTGGACGATGTTCTCGGCCATGTCGTGCTCGCCCCAGGTGATGAAGATCTTCGTGCCGAAGATCTTGAACGTGCCGTCGCCCACCGGCTCAGCACGCGTGCGCACCAGCGCAAGGTCGGAGCCGGCCTGCGGCTCGGTCAGGTTCATCGTGCCGGTCCACTCGCCGGAGATCAGCTTGGGCACGAAGCGTTGCTTTTGTGCTTCGGTGCCGGCCGTCAGCAGCGCCTCGATGGCGCCGTCGGTCAGCAGCGGGCACAGCGCGAACGACAGGTTCGCGGCGTTCAGCATTTCGATGCAGGCCGTGGCGATCAGCTTGGGCAGACCCTGGCCGCCGTATTCGAGCGGGTGCTGCACGCCCTGCCAGCCGCCCTGGCCGAATTGCAGGAAGGCGTCCTTGAAGCCGGCGGTGGCCGTGACGGCACCGTCTTTCCAGCTGCTCGGGTTGCGGTCGCCGTCCACATTGAGCGGGGCAACGACTTCACCGGTGAAGCGCGCGCTTTCTTCCAGCACGGCCTGGGCGGTGTCGGGCGTGGCGTCTTCGAAGCCGGGCAGCTTGGCGACGTTGTCCAGGCCAGCCAGCTCGTTCATCACGAACAGCATGTCCTTGACGGGGGCTTGATACGTCATGTCTCTCTCCAATCCTCGAGAACCTGTCCACGATCCTACTGCGCGGCCCGATCTTGACCCTGTGATGCTCGCCGTACGCATGTACGGCTGCGCTTCTCGGGCCAACCTCGGGCCGCTCGCTACGGATCGTGAACAGGTTCAAACAGCTCTATTCGGGTACAAAAAAACCGCTTCCAAACGGGTCGGAAACGGCTTTGCGTCGGGCGTTGCGGCGCGCGTCAGATGAAGCGCGCCGCGTGGTTCGATCAGCCCAGTGCGGCCACCAGCTCCGGCACGACGGTGTTCAGGTCGCCCACGAGGCCGTAGTCGGCCACGCTGAAGATCGGCGCTTCCGGATCCTTGTTGATCGCGACGATCACCTTGGAATCCTTCATGCCGGCCAGGTGCTGGATCGCGCCCGAGATACCGACGGCGATGTACAGCTGCGGCGCGACGATCTTGCCGGTCTGGCCGACCTGGTAGTCGTTCGGCACGAAGCCGGCGTCGACAGCCGCGCGCGAGGCACCCAGTGCAGCGCCCAGCTTGTCGGCCAGCGGCGTCAGCACCTTGGTGTAGTTCTCGCCCGAGCCCACGCCACGGCCACCCGACACGATGATCTTGGCGGCGGTCAGTTCCGGGCGGTCGCTCTTGGTCACTTCGCGCGAGACGAATTGCGAGATGCCGGCGTCGGCCACGGCGGTCAGGGCTTCGGTCGCGGCCGAGCCACCGGTGGTGGCCGCTGCGTCGAACGCCGTACCACGCACGGTGAGTACCTTCACCTTGTCGGCCGATTGCACGGTGGCAATCGCGTTGCCGGCGTAGATCGGGCGTTCGAAGGTGTCGGGGCCGTCGACCTTGGTGATGTCGGACAGCTGGGCCACGTCCAGCTTGGCGGCCACGCGCGGCAGGATGTTCTTGCCGTAGGCGGTGGCGGGCGCCAGGATGTGGCTGTAGTTGCCGGCAATGGCCAGGGCCTGCTCGGCGACGTTCTCGGCCAGGCCATCGGCAAACTGGGGCGCGTCGGCCACCAGCACCTTGGCCACGCCAGCGATCTGCGCAGCGGCCTGGGCGGCTGCGCCGCAGCCAGCGCCGGCCACCAGCAGGTGGACGTCGCCGCCGCATTGCAGCGCGGCGGTCACGGTGTTCAGCGTCGCGGCCTTGATGGATTGGTTGTCGTGTTCAGCAATAACGAGTGCGGTCATCTTGATCTGCCTATTCGGTGTGCTTGGAAGATGTGTGCGTGCGGATGTCCGCTTACAGCACCTTGGCTTCCGTCTTGAGCTTGGCCACCAGCGTTGCAACGTCCGGCACCATCACGCCTGCGCTGCGCTTGGCAGGCTCAACCACCTTGACCGTCTTCAGACGCGGCGCCACGTCCACGCCCAGGTCTTCCGGCTTGACCGTGTCGAGCTGCTTCTTCTTGGCCTTCATGATGTTCGGCAGCGTCACGTAGCGCGGCTCGTTCAGGCGCAGGTCGGTGGTGACCACGGCCGGCAGCTTGACCGACAGGGTTTCCAGACCGCCATCCACTTCACGCGTGACCGAAGCCTTGCCGTCGGCAACCTGCACCTTCGACGCGAACGTCGCTTGCGGCAGGCCCGCCAGCGCAGCCAGCATCTGGCCGGTCTGGTTGGCATCGTCGTCGATCGCCTGCTTGCCCAGGATGATCAGCTGCGGCTGTTCCTTGTCGACCAGCGCCTTGAGCAGCTTGGCGACGGCCAGCGGCTGCAGCTCTTCGTTGGTCTCGACCAGGATGCCCCGGTCGGCGCCGATGGCCATGGCGGTGCGCAGGGTTTCCTGGCACTGGGCCACGCCGCACGAGACGGCGATCACTTCGGTGGCGACGCCCGCTTCTTTCAGACGGACCGCCTCTTCCACGGCGATCTCGTCGAACGGGTTCATGCTCATCTTGACGTTGGC
>CAJXMR010000379.1 GCA_913056305.1 uncultured Ralstonia sp. | reverse complement strand
GCCGGCGTGCGCGAAATCCGCTTCGACCCGCGCCTGTTCGACTACGGCCCGGTCAAGCTCGATCCGAAGCAGTTGCGCAACCTCGGTTTTGCCGGCTTCCGCGTGCACTACCCGATGAACACGCCCAAGTACAAGGACGAGGTCGTCGTGTTCCTGGGCGCGTCGTACTTCCGTGGCATCGGCAAGGGGCAGGTGTACGGCCTCTCCGCGCGTGGCCTGGCGATCGACACCGCGCTCAACTCGGGCGAGGAATTCCCGCGCTTCACCGATTTCTGGATCGAACGCCCCGCCGCTGGCGCGAAGGAACTGACGATCTACGCACTGCTCAATTCGCGCCGCGCCACGGGCGCCTACCGCTTCGTCATCAAGCCGGGCTCCGATACGGTGGTCGACGTGAAGGCGCAGGTGTACATGCGTGAGAACGTCAGCAAGCTGGCCATCGCGCCGCTCACCAGCATGTTCTTCTTCGGCGAGAACCAGCCGGCCAGCGCGCTGGACTTCCGCCCCGAGGTGCACGACTCCGACGGCCTGTCGGTGCAGTCGGGCACCGGCGAATGGATCTGGCGCCCGCTGACCAACCCGAAGCGGCTCTTGGTCAGCTCGTTCGCCACCACCAACCCGGGCGGCTTCGGCCTGATGCAGCGCGACCGTGCGTTCGCCAACTATCAGGAGATCGGCGATCGCTATGAGCTGCGCCCAAGCGCGTGGGTCGAGCCCGTCGGCAAGTGGGGCGCCGGCCGCGTGGAACTGGTGCAGATCCCGACGCCCGACGAGACCAACGACAACGTGGTCGCCTACTGGGTGCCCGAGACCCCGCCCAAGCCGCAACAGCCGTTCAACCTGGAATACCGCCTGCTGTGGCAGAAGGAAGGCGACAAGAAGCCGAACCTGGCCTGGGTCACGCAAACGCGCCGCTCGCACGGCTGGACCACCAAGCGCCCGGACGAGCGCAAGCCCGACGACACGATCGCCTTCGTGATCGACTTCGAAGGCCCGGCGCTGGCCAAGCTGCCGCCCAACGCACCGGTCGAGCCGGTGTTCTCGGCAGACGCCAACGGCAAGATCGAATCGATCTTCGGCCAACCCAACACCGCGACCGGCGGCTGGCGCGTGACCGTGCGCCTGAAGCGGATCGACGACGACAAACCCATCGAGCTGCGCGGCTACCTGCGCAGCGGCGGTACCGGACTTTCTGAGACGTGGAGCTACCTGCTACCTCCGGGCTAACTGCCCAGCCCGACAGCGCCGCGGGCGCTGCGGGCGCCGCTGCCTCCACCCGCCCGGCCACGGCTTCGTCCGTGGCCGAACGCTATCTTGCGGCACTGCCCTTGCCTGCCGAGGCACGCGCCACGCTACAACGCGAGGCCGGCATTGCGCCGTCCGACGACGATGCGGCGGCGCTGGCCAAGCTGCACCATGCGCTGGCCAAGCTCGACGCGGCGCAGACCACCTCGCTGGAAGCACGCGCGCCGGCCTACGCTTCGATCGGCTCGCGCCTGGACGCCGCCTATGGCGCTGCGCGCACCACCACGGCGCCTGAGCCCGTGCCGCCGCTGGAGCACGACAGCGAGGGCCGCATCCACCTGGACACCGGCCCCGAGCCCGCACGGCGCTCGATGGTGCCCTGGCCGTGGGTGCTGGGCCCGATCTGGCGCGCACGCCGCGCGATCGGCCGCCTGTTCACTGGCGGCAAGGCCCCGGTCCCCTACGAGGCCCCCGACTCCCCGGACCCGAAGGGCATCTGGCGGTTCGTCGGCGCGCGCCGACGGCTGACGCTGCTCGCGCTGATGATCGCGCAGACCGTCGCCGCCACCTGGGCCATGAGCACGGTGCTGCCGTACCACGGCGCCGACTGGCTCGAAGCCATCATCATCGTGCTGTTCGCGGTGCTGTTCTGCTGGGTGTCGGCGGGCTTCTGGACGGCCATCACCGGCTTCCTGCTGCTGGCCTTCCACGGCGACCGCTTCGTCATCTCGCGCCGCGCCGCGCCCAATGCGCCGATCCCGGACGACGCGCGCACCGCCATCGTCATGCCGATCTGCAACGAGGACGTGCAGCGCGTGTTCGCGGGCCTGCGCGCGACGTACGAATCCTTGCGGCGCACCGGCCACCTGGAGCATTTCGACTTCTTCGTGCTGTCGGACTCCGGCGACCCGGACATCCGCACCGCAGAGGCCGATGCCTGGCTGCACATCTGCCGCGCGCTCGATGGTTTTGGCCGCATCTATTACCGCTGGCGCCGTCACCGGGTGAAGCGCAAGAGCGGCAACATCGATGACTTCTGCCGGCGCTGGGGCGGCAAATACCGCTACATGATCGTGCTCGACGCCGACAGCGTGATGAGCGGCGATTGCCTGACACGCCTGGTGCAGCTGATGGAAGGGGCGCCCTCCGCCGGCATCATCCAGACCGCGCCGCGCGCGGCCGGCCGCGACACGCTGTATGCGCGCATCCAGCAGTTCGCCACGCGCGTGTACGGGCCGCTGTTCACTGCCGGCCTGCACTACTGGCAGTTGGGGGAATCGCACTACTGGGGCCACAACGCCATCATCCGGCTGGACCC
>CAJXMR010000378.1 GCA_913056305.1 uncultured Ralstonia sp. | reverse complement strand
TGCGAACCTTCCTTTGATTGCCCTCGCCGGAGGAAGTTTTGAACACCATCCCTAAGCCAGTAGAAAACCCCCACGCGGTCGGTGCGGAATCATCTTTGTCGCATCCGAGGGCCAATCAGCAAACTGGCTGCTTTGAACGCGCTTTGGGCCGTCTGACATTGCGAGACCCATCCGCGCTTGCTAATGTGAGTGCACTGAAATGCAGCATGACGCGGGTCAGCGGTTTTCATGAATGCGTAAGGAATTTCGGTGTGTCAATCTGCCTTTCTGGTTGAATGCTTGCCGTCAGCTTGCCTGGTGCCGATGTTGGCGCGCAAAGCTTGATGTGCCTTGGATTGGCAGGTGCTCAAAAATTGTTGAAATTTCATTTCAGTTATGAATACAATTGAACTAATATCTGATCCACACGAAACTTTACCGGGAGCGCATATGGCGACATACAAGGAATTGGTTGCACAAAAGGCCAAGCTGGAAGAGCAAATTGAAAGCGCACGGGCCAAAGAGTTGGAGGCAGTGATTCTGCAAGTGCGCCAAACCGTGGCGGAATACGGTTTGACGGCGGAAGACGTGGGCCTGGCGCCGCGTCGCGGCCGCCGCGCGGGTGCCAAGGCACCGGTGCCGGCCAAGTACCGTGACCCGAAGACGGGCGCAACGTGGTCGGGCCGCGGCCGTGCACCGGCCTGGATCGGCAAGAACCGCGACAAATTCCTGATCGCCTGATTCGTGTGATCGCGCAAGACGGCCCGCCATCTGGTGGGCCGTTTGCTTTGGGGCGCCGCCGTTGTCGCGTTCCTGTATAACGTCCGGCATGACACCCCGCCTGCCCAAATATCTTGAACTGGCTGACCGCATTCGGCTGGACATCCTGCATGGCGCGCTGCCGGCCGGCAGCACCGCACCCAGTGAAAATGAACTGGCCCAGCGCTACGGCGTATCGCGCCTGACGGCTCGCCGCACGCTCAATGAATTGGCGCAACGTGGCCTGCTCCGGCGGTCGCGCGGGCAGCGCAGTGTGGTGCTCGACCGGGTGGGGCCGCATCGGCCGGTGCTGTACGCGCCAGGGCAATCGGATGCCGCGCTCGAATACGTGCCAGGCGCGGCCTATAGCGTCAGTGCGTTCCGCCTGGAAACGGCTGACGAAACCGTGGCGACCGCCTTGGGGCTCGAGCCGGGCGCGCAGGTGGCCTACGTGGAGCGCCGCGCGCTGGTGGGCGGTGCGCCCATCATGCTGCTGCGCACGTGGCTGACCTCCCGCCTGGCGGCCATGCTGGAGGCGCGGGACTTTGAGGATCGCCTGTTCGTGCAGGTGTTCCAGCGCGCCAATCTGACCATCGCGCGCTCGCGCGAGGCCGCGCTGGCGTGCATTGCCGACGCATACCAGGCGCGCGAGTTGGACGTGGCGCCGGGTGTGCCGCTCGTGCGGGTGCGCCGCATTGGCTATAGCGTGGCCGACGTGCCGATTTCCCTGACGTATTGCGATTTTTCGCCTGAGCGCTATACGCGCGAGGTGGATATCCGCGTGTTGCAGAACGATTGAGCGGGCTGGCGCGCCAGTACGGTGCAAACGCCTCTCGGATCGGCCCTACGCGGGGACTTGTCTGCTTGAGGTAATCAAGCTAGTCTCCGCCCCTTTCGTCACAAAAATGCCAATTTGTTGTGCGCTAGCGCTGTTGCGCTGGACTGGCACGGCTGTTGCATTGACTCGCCCCGATTGCGCGGGCGGGTTGAGCCACCCTCCCTGCGAAGCAATCCCGTCAACCTCAAAGGTAGCCTTGGCCGAGAAGGCTTCGTATGCCTTGGGTTGAGGAGGTCGAGGCCGGTTCTGGCCGGACGTTCACTCGAATCCCCTTCGGGACGGGAAGAACGGGCCGATGCATCTTGATTTTTTTGTCGTCAATTCCTGGGGGAAATCAAACACTATGACAACGTATAAAAACGCGACGGTAGGCAAATTCGCAGCTTGCGCCTTGGCGGCAGCCGCCTTATCCATGGCGGCTGCAGATGCGAGCGCGGTGGAGTGGAGCGATACCTCGATCGGCTATCGCTACGGCACGCAATTCGCCGAACCGTTTGTGGGCGACGGCATTCACAAGAACATCTTCAACTTCACGCACGCCAGCGGATACAAGTACGGCACGAATTACTTGAACGTGGATCTGCTGGAGTCGGACAGCAAGGACAGCAACGCACAGGAAGCCTATATCGTGTATCGCCACACGCTCGATATCGGCAAAGTCCTCGACAAGAACCTCGGGGCAGGGCCGATTCGGGGCTATGGCCTGACCGCCGGCTTTGACTGGAACACCAAGAACGATACGGGCTACGCGTCGAAGAAGCGCATGCTGGTGGTGGGGCCGACCATGATGATGGACGTCCCGGGCTTCCTGAACATCAGCCTGCTGATGCTGTGGGAGAGCAACGAGCCAATTGGGGTGACAAGCCGCTACCACTATAAGGCGCACCCGATGCTCAACGCAGCATGGGGCATCCCCATTGGTTCGACGGGCTTGTCCTTTGAGGGGTACGCCAACTACATCGCTGCCAAAGGCATGAACGAATTCGGTGGCCCGACTTCGCCAGAACTGAATATCGATGCCATGGTGATGTACGACCTGGGCACGCC
>CAJXMR010000377.1 GCA_913056305.1 uncultured Ralstonia sp. | reverse complement strand
AGAAGATGACGGAAGGCAGCGTAACCTTGCCGTCTTCGAGCGGCAGCAGGGTGGGTGCGTCCGATCTCAGCCAGCCGACGGTGGAGTTGGACGTGCCGAAATCGACGCCGCAAGCGTTTGACATCATAGGATTGTGGCTTCTCGAGTGCAGCGGGAGGCATGCGCCTGCACGGGATATCAGGAGCGGGCGCCACCGGCGAAGGGGCGCTATTGTAGTGGCTTTGTGCGACGGATCCCCTCACGGCGCCCGCTGTTACGCGCCGTCATGCGTCAGCGGGCTCGCGACCTGTGATGCTAGTGGGGCAAAGAGAGGCAGGACCGCGAAATGAAACGCAGAGCTCAGCTCGATGCTGGGCTCTGCGTTCCTATGTGAAAGGCTAAGGGCAAGCACGACGTTGGTATGTGAAGAAGGTTAGTCCGAACCCGGCCATCAGCAGCCTGTCGTGGCCGTCCGTTTTCGGGCAGACTCGCGGCAACCCATTGATCGAGATATGGCCACGGTGCACACGCTGACGATGGCCGCCCGCATCGATGAGCCGCTGGCACGACTAGACTGCTGGACACCATGAACCTACCCTGGAATACGACCTCGACCAAAGCGCGCGCCGTGCCCATGCCTAGCAACAGCGTGCTAGCGCCGCTTTACGCGGGCGCGGACCTTTTGGACGCCTTCGCAATTCGACTGCCGGCGGAGGCCAGCGATGATCTGGAGGTGTTGGCACGCGCCGCGTTCGAGCGGCAGGCGTGGTGGATTCGTGCGCTCACGCGTGTCCGCGATGTGGCGATGGCGACAGTCGGCGTCAAATCGTCTCGCGCCGTCGGTCTTGCCGGAGCGGCGCGTGGGCCGGTGATCGGTTACTTACCGCTGCTGTCAAAGAGCGCGACGGAGTTGATCGTGGGCGCGGATGACCGGCATCTCGATTTCCGCGCCACCATCCAACTTCGCGCCGATGCGGCAAATGGGCGCGAGCTGCTCGCGGGGACGGTGGTGCATTGCCACAACAGACTGGGACGTATCTATCTTGCGACGATTGCGCCGTTTCATCGCGTGATTGTGCGGGCGAATTTGGAACGGGCAGTAAGAGAAATGAGGACTTGAGCATGCAGTGGCGGTAGGACGGGAGGAAACATGACTGAGCGCGACACTGAGCTCCACGGTTGCTGGCGGCTGATCTCTTTCAATACCGAGCTTCAGGATTCAAACGAGCGCACTCAACCTTGGGGCGCCGACCCGAACGGGTACCTTATCTTCAGCTCTGATGGGCGAATGATGGTATTGGTTACCGCAAAGACGCGGGAGCCAGGAAACACAGATGAGGAGATGGTGGCGCTCTTCCGTACCGTGATGGCCTATACAGGACGGTATCGGATAGATGAGGACAGGTTCATTACAAAGATTGACTCGTCTTGGAATGAAGCCTGGAACGGCAGTGAACAGGAACGATTCTACAAACTTGATGGAGATACGCTCGAGGTCAGCACGGCCTGGATGCCGAATCCGTTAGTGCCCGGGAATCCAATAGGAAGGGCTATTCTCGGCTTTAGACGCGAGTAATTTTCGCGACGCCGAGTTCGCAATGTTGGTTTTTGGTCATCAACTTGACGATGAGTCCGGCAACCGGGCAGCCACCTTTGGCTGCCCAATTTGTGGCGGCCGCTTGGTCGGCTTGAGGGCAGGCGATTCTCTACCTCCACCGGCTCCTTTGGGTCGAACTGGGACGGTCGATCCCAACGTGAAGTCGCGCCTCCGACTGCGCGATTCTCGCGCCGCAGCATGCAATGAGGCCATCAACCAGCAAATGCGGATACCCAAAAAAACAACCGCGCCAAGCGCCGCCCCCAGACGGTGTGGCCGTACCCTGCCCTAGATGGCGCCTTGAATTTCTGTTGCAGGGAGGAAAAAGAGAGCGGGCCTGTTTGAGCGCAGCGAGTTTGCCCGCTCTCCCTCCCTGCGACAGAAATTCAAGGAGGCTGTCGCCATCTCGGGCGCGCCTTTCTTTGCTTACTTTCTTTGGCAAGACAAAGAAAGTGAGTCGGCCCCGGCAGGGGACGAAACAGCGGATGGACCACCAGAACCGAACCTTGGCCAACTAGCAAGCCCAGGCACCGCGCCACGATCCCTGACGCCGCGCCGCTTGCCCCACGGCATCCGCGCCCGCTACACTGCCCGGGCTCGCGTCAGACAGGCGCGGCCGGGCTTGGAAACCCCGCCTTCAAACATAACCCGCGACGCCGATAAGGCTGTTGCGTGCCGCTGTTCGCCTATACGGGCGGGCCTCGGCAGGTACGGCTTCGGCCGTGCCGGTTTGTGGTTATGTTTTCCGGTGTTTCCAGCCTGTCGTGTGCCCGCCCACCCTTCGTGGTGGGTGGCTCCCTACTCAACATTGAAGAGGGCAAGGCAATGGAGCAACCGACTCAAGCTGTCATCATCGCAAGCGGGCGCTGCCCCGCGTTTCACCCACCCCCAGCCAGCCTCGCGCATCGCCTCTATTCCGGAGGTGCCCGATGAGCCTGCAACACGACCGCGACTATTTGAAAGGCGCCCTGTACGCGCGAGATTTCCTGCGCCGTTCGCAAGCGGGCATGAAGCTGCATCGGCACTTCGAGCCCCGGACGCTGCGCTGGG
>CAJXMR010000376.1 GCA_913056305.1 uncultured Ralstonia sp. | reverse complement strand
GCAGGCGCAGCGGCGAGGCGATGTTGTCGTACACCGTCATCGCCGGGTAGTTGATGAATTGCTGGTACACCATCGCCAGATTGCGATCGCGTACCCCCACGCCCGTCACATCCTTGCCGTCGACCAGTACGCGGCCGGTGGTCGGCCGGTCCAGCCCGGCCATGATGCGCATCAGCGTGGTCTTGCCGGCCTGCGTCGGCCCGAGCAGCACGTTGATCGCGCCGGGCGCCAGCCGCAGGCTGGTCGGGTACAGATGCGTCTGCGCCCCGACCACGGCCGTGACCTGGTCCAGTTCCAGAATCAATTGCGTCTCCCTTTCTTATTACGTTTCTTGTTCGGGTGCCGCGGCGACTGCGGCTACATCATGGCGCGCTCTGTGCCACCGGTTCGGCTTCGTCGGCCGGCAGGTGCCGCGCCAGCCAGCCTTCGAGGCGGCTGCGGTCGGCATCGCTGGCATAGAGGCCCAGCTTGGTCCGTCGCCACAGGATGTCCTGTGCTGTGCGGGCCCATTCGTGTTCGATCAGGTAGCGAATTTCGGCCTCAAACAGACCCGGCGTCACCTCGGTGCCCAGCGCTTCCAGACCGGTTGCGCCGGCCAGCAGCGTGGTCACGCGCGTGCCGTACTGGTGCGCGTAGCGCGTCGCCAGCTTGCTTGGTAGCCATGGCAAACGTTTTTGCAGGCGCGCGACAAAATCGTCGAAGGTGTATTCGGCGACGAGCTGGCCCGGCGCTTCCAGGTCGCCGCCCGGCAGGGAGGCGGTGGCCGTCCACGACGGCTTGCCGGCGGCCGGCAGGTGCGGCGCCAGTTGGTCCAGCGCTTCCTCGGCCAGCTTGCGGTAGGTCGTGATCTTGCCGCCCCAGACGTTGATGAGCGGCGCGCTCTTGCCGTCGGCGCCGGTCTCGCATTCGACCAGGTAGTCGCGCGTGATGGCCGAGGCGTTGGCGGCGCTGTCGTCCAGCAGCGGGCGCACGCCCGAGTAGCTCCACACCACGTCGGCGGGGGTGAGCTGCTGGGCGAAGTAGCGGCTGGCCATCTCGCACAGGTAGTTGATCTCGCCAGCGTCGATGGCAACCTTGTCCAGCGTGCCCTTGTATTCCAGGTCGGTCGTGCCGATCAGCGTGAAATCGTTCTGGTACGGGATCGCAAAGACGATCCGCCCGTCCGGGTTCTGGAAGATATAGGCGAACGGGTGGTCGAACATCCGCCGCACGACGATGTGGCTGCCCTTGATCAGGCGCAGGCCACGCGTGCTCGGCAGCGCATGCGCCGCGCGGGCAAAGTCGGCCGCCCACGGCCCGGCTGCGTTGACGATGGCCTTGGCGCGCACCGAGCGGATGCCGTCCGGCCCCACCAGCGAGGCGTGCCAGCCGTCGGCGCGGCGCTCGGCGTTCAGGCAGCGCGTGCGGGTGAAGATCTGCGCGCCGCGGTCAGCCGCGTCGCGGGCGTTGAGCACCACCAGGCGGGCGTCGTCCACCCAGCCGTCCGAATAGACGAAGCCGCGCGTGTAGCCCGCCTTGAGCGGCTGCCCGGCCGGATGCCGCGCCAGCTTGACCGACTCCGAGCCCGGCAAAAAGCGGCGGCGCGCCAGATGGTCATATAGAAAGAGGCCCGCGCGGATCATCCACGCCGGGCGCTGCGCCGCGTCGTGCGGCATCACGAAGCGCAGCGGCCACATGATGTGCGGCGCCATGCGCAGCAGCACCTCGCGCTCCTGCAGCGCCTTGCGCACGAGGCTGAATTCGTAATATTCGAGGTAACGCAGCCCGCCGTGGATCAGCTTGGTCGAGGCCGAAGAGGTGTGCTGGGCCAGATCGTCCTTTTCACACAGGACCACCGACAGGCCACGGCCCACGGCGTCGCGCGCGATGCCGACCCCGTTGATGCCGCCTCCGACCACCAGCAGATCACAGTCCAGATGCGAGGCATCGGTGTGTTGCATGGTTGCTTTATGTTCAGTTGAGCGCGCAATTCTTGCGAACTGTCACACGTTGGCGGATAGTGTAGTGAAAGGCGAAAATAAAGCAACATAGGGAATCGCCTAATCCGCTCACATGTGTTCGTTTGTGTTCATTTGATGCTGCCCCGCCACCGCCAGATCCTTGAATACGTCCGCCAGCACGGCGATGCCTCCGTCGATGCGCTGGCCCGCGTGCTCGGCGTCACCACCCAGACCATCCGCCGCGACATCCGCCAGTTGGAAGATGAACGCCTGCTCGCGCGCTACCACGGCGGCGTCGGCTTGCCGTCGTCGGTCGAGAACATCGACTACGACCAGCGCCAGGTCCTGCACATCGACGCCAAGCGCCGCATCGCCGAGGTCGTGGCGCGCCATATCGAGCCCGGCCGCTCGCTCATCATCAATATCGGGACGACGACCGAGGAGATCTCCAAGGCATTGGTCGGCCAGAATGGGTTGCGCGGGCTGCGCGTCATCACCAACAACCTGAACGTGGCGTCCATCCTGTCGGGCAGCCCGGACGCCGAGGTGATCGTCGCCGGCGGCCTGGTGCGCAACCGCGATCGCGGCATCGTCGGCGAGGCCACCATCGACTTCATGAAGCAGTTCCGCGTCGACATCGGCATCATCGGCGTCTCCAGCATCGACGAAGACGGCACGCTGCTCGACTA
>CAJXMR010000375.1 GCA_913056305.1 uncultured Ralstonia sp. | reverse complement strand
TGTGCAACCTCACCCGCATGGACCGCGCGCTGCCGATGAACACCGGCGCCGAAGCGGTGGAGACCGCCATCAAGGCCGCCCGCAAATGGGCGCGCGAGGTCAAGGGTACGCCGCCGGATGCGGCCGAGATCATCGTCTTCGAGAACAACTTCCACGGCCGCACCACCACCATCATCGGCTTCTCGTCGCACGACCAGTATCGCTACGGGTTCGGGCCGTTCGCAGCCGGGTTCCGACGCATTCCGTTCGGCGATGCGGATGCACTCAAGGCCGCCATCGGCCCACACACGGCCGCGATCCTGATCGAACCGATCCAGGGCGAAGGCGGCATCGTGGTGCCACCGCCGGGCTACCTCAAGCTCGCGCGCGAACTGGCGACGCAGCACAACGCACTGCTCGTCTGCGACGAGGTGCAAACCGGCCTGGGCCGCACCGGCGACGTGCTCGCCAGCTGGCACGAGGGCGTGGAGGCGGATCTGGTGGTGCTCGGCAAGGCGCTGGGCGGCGGCATGGTGCCGGTCTCGGCCATTGCCGGGCGCGAGGCGGTGATCGGCGTGTTCCACCCGGGCGATCACGGCTCCACCTTTGGCGGCAACCCGCTGGCGGCGCACATCGGCCGCGTGGCGCTGGCCCTGCTGATGGAAGAACAACTGCCGCAACGCGCGGCGCGCCTGGGCGAAACCTTCATCGCCGAGCTCAAGATGCTGCTTGGGCATGGTGTGCGCGAGGTGCGCGGACGCGGCCTGATGATCGGCCTGCAACTCGATGCCGACATCGACGCGCACGACTTCGCCAACGCGCTGGCCGAGCACGGCGTGCTGACCAAGGACACCTACGGCAACGTGGTCCGCCTGACACCGCCGCTGGTGATCGCCCAGGCGGAACTGGAACTGGCGCGCGACGTCATCCGCCGCACGCTGGCCGGCTGGCCGCGCCGCGAAGCGGCCTGAGCAACAACCTCAAGAGGAACGGGGAGACCACATGACCAACATCGACCTGATCGGCGCGGCCATCGGCTGCGGGGCACAAGACGACGGATGCAGGGACGGCCCGCGTGCGCTGCTGCAAGCCGGCGCCTTGGCACGCCTGCAGTCGCACGACACGCGCGGCGGGTTGGTGCACGGCATCGAGCTGGCGACGCCGGCTGGCCACAATCGCTCGGCGCGCTTGGCGGCGCTGCCGGGGGTGGCTGGTTTCTCGCGCGCGCTGGCCGATGCGACCGCGCACAGCGTGCACGAGGGGCACGTGCCGGTTGTCATCGGGGGGGACCATAGCTGTGCGGTCGGCACCTGGTCGGGCGTGGCCTCGGCGCTGCGCCCGGCCGGGCCGCTCGGCCTGATCTGGGTCGATGCGCACCTGGACAGCCACACCCCGCACACCAGCGATTCCGGCGCCATCCACGGCATGCCGCTCGCCGCGCTGCTCGGCTATGGCGCGGGCGAACTGACGCGCGTGCGCGATGCCAGCCCGAAGCTGCTGCCACAGCACGTGGTGGTCATCGGCGCGCGCAGCTACGAGCCGGCCGAGCGCACCTTGCTCGACGTACTCGGCGTGCGCGTGATCGACGCGCAGGAGGTCACCCGCAGTGGCCTGCGCGCGGTCATAGCCGACGCCATCCGCATCGTCACCACCGGCACGGCGGCATTTGGCGTGACGGTGGATCTGGATGCCTTTGATCCGGTGGTGGCGCCGGGCGTGGGCTCGCCGGAACCCGGCGGCCTGACCGGCCAGGACATGACGCAAGCCCTGGCGGCGTGCGCCCGCGATGCGCGCTTTGCAGCGTTCGAACTGGTGGAATACAACCCGCGCCATGACAAGGGCGGGATCACGGCGCGCCTGGCGCTCGACCTGCTGGGCAGCGTCGCGGGCGCGTTGCACGCCCAGCGCCGTGCGTATGCGAGTGCAGCCTGAGACGTCGATCAGTCCTTGATGCGGAACACTTCCACGCCCACCGATTCGCAGTCCGGATAGACATCCGGCTTCTCCGTCGACACCCGCGCGGCCAGCACGTGCGGGTGCTTGAGCATCGCCGTCAGCACGTCGTCGCAGAGCGTTTCCTGCAGATGGATATGGCCCTGCGCCATGCGGCGCGCCACGGTGTCGCGCATGAAATCGTAGTCGACCACTTCGTGCAGCTTATCTTCCGTGGGCGACGAGTATTCCAGCGGCACGTACAGCTCGATATTGATCAGGACGCGCTGCTCGCCTTTCTTCTCGAACTCGTGCACGCCGATGTTGATCTGCACCTCGTAGTTGCTCAGGAACATGCGGCGGCAGTGCGACAGGCGCGGGTGGGATAGCAGGGAGAGCATGGGGCTATTCAATAGGTTTTGGAGACCGTTGCAACAGGAAGCGAAGCGGTTCTGACGGTTCAGCGCCGACGCAGACAGTACACAGGGTACGGCAAGGAGGCGCTGGGCCGTCAGAATCCTGTTTCAACGGCCTCCTATTCGGTCAGGAACATCACGTCGCGAGACAGCGGCATCAGGTGCTGGCCTCCGTCGACGAAGAGCGTGGTGCCGGTCACGGCGCGCGCGGTGGCGAGGTAGCAGACGGCTTCGGCAATGTCTTCCGGCGTGGACGACTGGCCCAGCGGCGTCATCTGGTGCGCCCGCGCGAACCCGCCGGTCGACTGGTCGCCCGACACCATGGTGATGCCCGGCGCCACGCCCACCACCCGCAGC
>CAJXMR010000374.1 GCA_913056305.1 uncultured Ralstonia sp. | reverse complement strand
CCGAGTACTTCCCGGCACCGCTGGCCGGTGGCCTGATCCCCTGGATCGACAAGCAACTCGACAACGGCCAGTCCAAGGAAGAGTGGAAGGGCCAGGCCGAGGTCAACAAGATCCTGGGCACGGCGCAGGCGATTCCGGTGGACGGCCTGTGCGTGCGCATCGGCGCGATGCGCTGCCACAGCCTGGGCCTGACGCTCAAGCTCAAGCGCGACCTGCCGCTCGAAGAAATCGAGCAGATCATCCGCTCGGGCAACCCGTGGGTGAAGTGGGTGCCGAACGAGCGCAGCATCACCGAGCAGGAACTGACGCCGGCCGCCATCACCGGCGGTCTGGACATCGGCGTGGGCCGCGTGCGCAAGCTGAACATGGGGCCGGAATACGTGAGCGCCTTCGTGATCGGCGACCAGCTCCTGTGGGGCGCCGCCGAGCCGCTGCGCCGCATGTTGCGCATCCTGCTGGACAAGTGATTCCAGCATTGCATTCGGTGCAAAGTCAGGCTGCGACGATTGTCGTTGCGGCCTGACAACAAAAAGTGCGCTTTTTGCTCCAACGCCGCGCGGCCTGCGCGGCGTTGTGCCATCTGAATGCCCACGAACTGTAACGTTGGTACACAATAGCGGCCGGAACGCCGTCCGCCCATTAGTGGGGTGGACGAGCAACGGGGAGGAGTTAGCGCCACATTGAAGCGTTCGCACTCCGGGGGGTACGCCGGGCGCTTCAGAACACCGCCAATTGTGTCGTTTTGATTGAAATCGACGTTGGGGTCGAGTCTTTGGCATCTCACGTTTTACGTGAGCTTGCTGCGCTAACTCGTTGATGCTAAGTTCGTTTGCACATTAAAAGATAACGGAGTCGAAGGTGAGGGTGAGCCAATACCGCCGGAGAGAATCGTCCCATCGCAGTCCTCGCTGGTCGGCCGTCGCGGTCGCCGCCGCGAGCCTGCTGCTGATCCAGCCCGCAGCGCATGCGGCCGGTTTCGGCGCCTTGCACGTGCGTTCGAGCCTGGGTCAACCGCTGCAGGCCGACATCGAACTGACCGGCGTGAGCGCTGACGAAGCGCAGAACCTGGTCGCCAAACTGGCATCGCCGGACGCTTACACGCGCGCCGGCCTGACGTATAACCCGATCGTCTCCTCGCTGCGTGCCTCCCTGGTGCGTCAGCCCGACGGCAACTATGTGGTGCGCGTGCGTTCCACCCAGGCCGTCGCCGAGCCGTTCGTCGATATCCTGGTCGATCTGACCTGGGCAAGTGGCCACGTGTCGCGCGCCTATACCTTCCTGCTGGACCCGGTGGGTTCCAGCAACACCGCCCAGAATTTCGCGCCGACGCCGGTCGTGCAGGCCACGACGCCGGGCGCTGCGGAATCCGCACCGGCTCCGGCGGCTGCTGCGCCTGCGCCGCAGGTCCAGGCGGCTGCGCCCGCTCCGGCGCGCCAGGCTCGTCCGGCGCACCAGGCAGCCCGCCCGCAGCAAGCCGCACCGGCGGCCACCGCTGCGGCGCCGGATGCCACGCCGGGCGGCACGTATACCGTGCAGCGCGGCGACAGCCTGTACGACGTCGCGTCGACGGCTTCGCAAGGCCAGGACAGCGTGTCGCTGGACCAGATGCTGCTCGCGCTGTATCGCAACAACCCGAATGCTTTCATCGGCGGCAATATCAACCGCCTGCGCACCGGCTCGGTGCTGAAGGTGCCCTCGCAGGCCGATGCACAGAAGGTGCCGGCGCGTGAAGCGCGCCGCGAGGTGGTCGCGCAGACCTCCGGCTTTGCCGGCTACCGCAATCGCTTGGCAACGGCTGCCGAAGCCAATGCCGCCACCGACACGGACACCGCCCGCCAGCAGAGCGGCAGCGTCGCTGCCCACGTGCAGGACCAGGCTACGCCGGTTGCCAGCGGCCGCGACGAGCTGCGCCTGTCCAAGGCCGACCGCACCGGCAAGGCTGGCGCCGCAGCTGCCCGCGATGAGGAGCTGGTCGCCAAGGAGCGTGCGCTCAAGGAAATGGAATCGCGCGTGGCGCAGCTGGAGAAGAACCTCTCCGACATGCAGCGCCTGGTGGAGCTGAAGAACGCCGAGCTGGCCAAGGCGGCCAACACCGCCAAGCCGGCCGCGGGCGCTGCACCGTCGACGGCGGCGCCGGCCGTAACGGCAGCCAACGCGCAGGCACCGGCCGCCGCTGCGACCTCGTCGGCGGCTCCGGCCACGCAAGCCCAAACGCAACCGCAACCGGCTGCTGCAGCAGCCGCTGCATCCGACACGGCCGCCGCTTCGGCGTCGTCGACCACGGCTGCGGCTGGCGCTTCGGCGCCGGTGGCAGCGGCCTCTGCGCCGGAAGCCGCAGCCAGCGCGCCGGTGGCAGCGGCCTCCGCTCCGGCGGCTGCGCCGAAGAAGGCGCCCGTGGTGGTGACCCCGCCGCAGCCGATCGCGGAGGAATCGATCTTCTCGTCGCTGCTGGGCAACCCCATGGCCCTGGGCCTGGGCGGTCTGTTGATCGCTGCGCTGGGCGGCTGGGCGGTGGTGCGCCGTCGCCAGCAGAAGCCGGCGCAACAGGCGCATGGCTTCCAGGACAGCCTGCTGTCGCAGGAAAGCACTGTGATGGCGGGCGCCAACTCGCTGTTCGGCGCCGCCGGCGGCCAGAGCGTCGACACCTCGCAGCACAGCGTGTTCGGTGCGGATTTCCGCATCGGCGGCG
>CAJXMR010000373.1 GCA_913056305.1 uncultured Ralstonia sp. | reverse complement strand
AAGTGAGTCAGCCCCGGCAGGGGATGAAACAGGGGATGCACCACCAACAAAAAAAATCTAAGCATGCCGCCGGGCAGCAAGCGCAACGCCCCCAACCAGCAACAGCGCAGCCAGCACTTCAAGCCAGTGCGGCCAGCGCCCTTCATAAACGAACCCATAGAGCAGCGCAAACACCGTCTCAAACACAATCATCTGCCCCGACAGCGTCAACGGCAGCTTGCGGCTGGCCGCATTCCACAGACTGTTGCCGAGCACCGAAGCCCCCAGTGCCACGCCGGCATTGACCAACCAGAACATCCACCAGGCTGCTGCGGGCTGCGCAGAACTCGTCGCCATGCCGGGCATCAAAAACGCCGGCACCGCCAGCACCACCGACAACCCCCCGGTAGCAATCCCAGTCAACAACGACCACTCCCGGCTGGAGAACTGCGGATGCTTGCGCAAATACCGCGCATTGCACACCGCATACACGGTCCAGCACGCCAACGCCCCGGCCGCCATCAGCAGACCGATCATGTAAGTGTTGCCACCCGCACCGGCATGCACGGCAGGCGCGTCGGCGTAGATGCACACCACGCCCGCCGCCGCCATCAGCAACGGCAACGCCAGTCGCCGCAACGGCACACTGCCCCGCTCAGCCGCCCCCGCCAGCGTGACCGTCACCGGCAGCAGCCCGACGATCAACGACACCGGCGCTACCCCGGCGCGCTGCACGCCACCGGCCACGCACAGGTAATAGAGCAGGTTGCCCGGCAGCGACAGCCACAGCAGCGCCGCCCAATCGCGCCGCGTGGTCTTGCGCCACAGCGTGCGCCACACCGGCAAGGCCAGCGCCAGCGACAGCACCCCATACAGCAGATACCGCGCCGCCGACAGCGCCAGCGGCGAGAACGCCGGCAGCATCTTCGGCGCCACGAAGATCACGCCCCACAGCGCCCCGGCCGCGACGCCGCAGCCGATGCCCTTGAGGTGATCGCGCCGCCGGTCGTGCGGCGTGTGCGGTGTCTGCGCGAGGTGCGTTGCGGTGGAGGTGTCGCCGACAGCCATGGAAGTGCCAGTCCGGAAGAACAATCGAACCGGCACTCTGCGCGCACGCGAGCCGCCCGTCTTGGCGAAGACGGCAGCGCGTTGGCAAAAACGGAAAGCTGAAGTGGCGTCAGCCGTGCCGCACGGCAGCGGGCGTGGTGCCCAGGGCGGTCTTGAGATGGCGCGTCAGGGCGCTCTGGTCGTAGTAGCCGGTGCGCGCGGCAATCTCGGCAATGGGCAGGGCGGTGGCTTCCAGCAGCGACAACGCGTGCCGCAAGCGCACCTCGGCCAGCCGCGCGTGCAGCGTGGTGCCATAGGTGGCGCGGAACAGGGTGGCGAGACGGCGCGCGCTCACGCCAACGTCGGCCGCCAGTTCACCAACCGTCAGGGGCTCGGCATAGCGCTGGTCGATGGTGCGCCAGGCGTGTTCGGCGCGCGGGTCTGGCCGGGCGCGGAGCTGTGTCGACTGGTTGGCCGGATGCGCCGCCAGCGTCGCCAACGCCAGCGCAGACCACGCGTCGGCCAAGGTGTCATCGATGACGGGGCCGGCATGCGGAGCGTGCGCGCTCTGCAGCCACGTGGTCAGCGCGCGCAGGCCGGGCGTGAGCGGGAAGAACACCTGGTCGGCCAGGCCGCCGAGGTGAGGTGCGCGGTCGGTGGGGGCTGCGATGTCCAGCACGATGAAGCGGTTGGCGCCGGACGCCTCGAAGGCGTGCGTTGCGCCGGCGGGGATCAGCGCAGCGTGGTGCGTGTCGACCCGGCCGCCATGGCCGTCCACCTCCATCTCCAGCACGCCACGCGCGGGCATCACGACCTGCACAAAGTCGTGGGCGTGGGGGGCAGCGGCGAGGCCGTAGGTGCGGAAATCCAGCATCGGCGCAGGATACACCTGGCGCCGGGCAAAAAAATACCCGGCTGGTGCGCCGGGCTCGAACTTTCACGGGCGAGGGCCCGCGAGAAGAGGAACGAGCGGCATCATGCCTTGCCCATGTGACAGTCACATGTCAGTCACGCTTCCGTAATCGTCACGATGTTGGGGTAGAACGCGAGCATGCCGGCCACCGCCTCGGCCATGGGGATGGGGATGGGGTGCTCGTACGTCCACACCGCATTCGTGGCGCGCTCGTCGCCGGCCACGATGGTGTAGTACGACGCCTGGCCCTTGTACGGGCATTGGCTGTGATGCTGGGTGCGCTCCAGCAGGTTCATCTGCACGTCGTCGCGCGGGATGTACAGCACCGGCGGGAGCGAGCGTTCGCGCAAGGTGCGCGCAGCCCGCGTGTCGGCGATGGTGTAGCCGTTGAAGGTGACCGTAACGCGACGCGGGTTGGCTTCAACAACGATGGGGGATTTCAGTTCCAGCTCGGACATGCGGACCTCCTGCATCGGATGGCGGGGCCCCGCGCATGCGGGGGCTCCGATTCAATGTAGTGGATGGCCGCTGTCCGTGCCCGACGCGGCTGGCGTGAGGGCTTACCAGTGTGTCTCGCTCTCCGGCGTGGATGACACTCGGTGGATGGCGAGGTCCGCCCCCATGAACTCGGCCTCGCGGTCCAGCCGCAGGCCCACCAGCTTGCGCAGCGCGCCGTAGACCACCGTGCCGCCCACCAGCGCGATCACGATGCCGCCGGCCGTGCCCGCCACCTGCGCCCAGAACGACACGCCGCCCAGGCCGC
>CAJXMR010000372.1 GCA_913056305.1 uncultured Ralstonia sp. | reverse complement strand
GTCCACGTGCGGGTAAGGGTAAACATAGTGCAGGCGCACCCACACGCCTTTTTTTAATGATACGGCGACCACCGAGATCTACCCTCTTTCCCTACACGACGCTCTTCCGATCTCGTGCAGAAACTCAAGGCCAGCGGCAAGACGCTCACCACGGTCTACATCAGCCAGAGCGATCCGGATTATTACTTCGGGCTGGATGTCTTCCGCGCGGCCTTCCCGAAAGCGAAGATCGTGGCCACACCGCAGACCGTGGCCGCCATCAAGGCTTCGATGAACGGCAAGCTCGCCTATTGGGGCCCGATCCTGAAGGACAACGCGCCCAAGGCGCTCGTGCTGCCCGATGTGCTGCACGCCGACCACCTGGCGCTGGAAGGCCGCACCATCGAGATCAAGGGACTGAACGGCCCGGACGCGGCACGCACGTATCTGTGGATTCCGTCGATCAAGACCGTGGCCGGCGGCGTGGTGGTCAACAGCGGCGACCACGTTTGGGTGGCCGACACGCAGACGCGCGAATCGCGCCTGGGCTGGTTGCAGACGCTGGACAACATCACAGCGCTCAAGCCGACGACCGTGGTGCCTGGTCACTTCACGGGTGCAATGCCAAAGGGGCTGGACGCGGTACGCTTTACCGCGGATTACCTGAAAACCTTCGAGGTACAGGCCGCCAAGGCCAACAATTCGGCAGAGCTGATCCAGGCGATGAACGCGGCCTATCCAACGCTGGCCGGCGATGCATCGCTGGAGCTGAGCGCCAAGGTCATCAAGGGCGAAATGAAGTGGCCGCAGTAAGCTGGTCTGCAACCTGGAAATCGACATGACGACGTTGCATTACATCTACGACCCGCTGTGCGGCTGGTGCTACGGCGCCGCGCCGCTGGTGGAAGCCGCGCGCACGGTGCCCGGCCTCACGATCGCCTTCCACGGCGGCGGCATGCTTGCAGGCCCGAACCGCCGTGCAGTGACGCCCCAGTGGCGCGATTACGTGATGCCGCACGACCATCGCATTGCCGAGATGACCGGCCAGCCGTTCGGCGAGACGTACTTTGAAGGCCTGTTGCGCGACACCACGGCGGTGATGGATTCGGAGCCGCCCATTACCGCCGTGCTTGCAGCGCAGGCGCTCGGCGGCCGCGGGCTGGACATGATCCATCGCGTCCAACGTGCGCACTACGAAGAAGGCCGGCGCATTGCCGATGTGCTGGTACTGCGCGAGCTTGCAGCGGAGATCGGCCTATCGCCCGAAGCATTCGATGCGGAATACGCGCGGCAAACCGGTGCGCTCACGCAGCAGCACATCGCGCAAAGCCGACAGTGGCTCGATCGAGTGGGCGGTCAGGGTTTTCCGACGTTTGCGCTGGAAGATGCCGATGGCCAACTGGGCATCATCGACGTTGGCCTGTGGCTGGGCAAACCGGAATCCTGGGCAGAGGCGCTGACGCAGCACATCGGCGCGCCTGCCCCGATGAACCAAGCCGATGGCCCTGTCTGCGGGCCGGACGGCTGCGCATAACAACGTGGCGCTCAGCCTTTGAGCGCCCAGCGGCCGAGTTCGTCGTAGCGCGTTTTGCCTAGCCAGCTATGGATGAGAACGAACTCGCGCACGGTCCACGTGATGGGCTCGACCGCTTTCGGCGCAAAGCCACCGCGGTCATACAACAGCGTGATGTGCGGCTTGAAATGCCCACGCGGCACCGGCACGGCGGCATGCTGGAGCGCCTCGCCCAGCGCCGCCTGAAACGCCATCAAACCGCCCACGCCCTCATCGCCCAGCAGCACAAACGGCCGATGATCGCGCCGGCCATGGAAGCTCACCACCTGGTTGAACGTGGCATCGAATGCCGGCAACGCGAGGCCGGCCGCTGCTGCACGCACACGCCCCACGACGTCGTCAGGCGGCAGATGAACGAAATCGCCCAGATGATGCAGCGTGACATGCAGGCGCTCCGTACGCAGCGCCTTGCCCTTGAAGCCCACGACGGGCCGCAATTGCTGGATCAGCCGCGCGATGCGCTCGGCGGTGTCCACGTCAGGCTTGATCGCCAGAAACAGGCGATGCGCGGGCAATTGCGGGGTGGCTTCGAATCCGGGAAGAGTGAGCTGGGTCACGGCAGGGTCGTCAAACGCCGGGCTGGCGATCCGCCCATTATCGACGCCCGCATGACGTCCCGCTGAAAGTCGTGTTGCTTGCATCAAAAACAACGCCCGGCGGTGTGAACCTGCCGGGCGTGGTCTCTTGGATGTGATGCGGCGATCAGATATCGAAGAAGACCGTCTCCGCGCCTCCATCCGGCGTGTCTTGCAGGCGCACGTCGAAGGTGTAGACCACCTCGCCGTTACACTCGCTGCGCTGGGCAATCAGCGTCTTGCGACGCACTTCCCACTCGATGCCGTTCAGCACCGGATCCGTGCCGTTGGCTGCAGCCTCGTCGCTGAAGTACACGCGTGTGTGCAGGCCAAGGTTGATGCCGCGCGCAAACAGGATCATGCAGATGTGCGGCGCCTGCGTGGTCCCGCTGCGGCCGGCCACGGCGCCCGGCTTGATGGTGTCGAAGCGATAGACGCCCGTATCGAAATCGGCGCCGGCGCGGCCCCAGCCGCGGAATGCCGGGTCGACAGGTTTGTCTTGCCGATCGGCCGGATGGGCGTATTTGCCGTCCGCGTTGGCTTGCCAGATCTCGATCAGCACATCGCGCACGAGCGAGCCGGAGCCATCGTAGACGCG
>CAJXMR010000371.1 GCA_913056305.1 uncultured Ralstonia sp. | reverse complement strand
CTTACTTTCTTTGGCAAGACAAAGAAAGTGAGTCAGCCCCGGCAGGGGATGAAATGAGGGATGAACCAACAACCTCTCACAAGACAGAAAGCAAATCAGTCCCGGCAGGGGATGAAACAGGGGATGCACCACCAACAACAAAACCCAAACCATCCATCCCACCCCAACCCATAGCCCCACAACATCCCCCCCAACAACTCCGCATTTGCGCAACACCACACCGCCTCCTTAAGCTGCCGATAACGCATCCCCAAGTTCCAGCATTTCCATGCAAATCGCAGTAGTAGGCGCCGGCATCATCGGCCTCAGCACGGCATACGCACTGGCCCAGGAGGGCCATCAGGTCACCCTGATCGAGCGCCACCCCGGCCCGGGCGAGGGCACCAGCTACGCCAACGGCGGCCAGCTCAGCTACAGCTACGTGGCCCCGCTGGCCGGCCCCGGCGTGCTCTCCCACGTGCCCGGCTGGCTGCTGCGAAGCGATTCCCCGCTGCGCCTGAAGCCATCGCTCGACCCAGCCCTGCTGCGCTGGGGCCTGCGCTTCATCGCCGCCTGCAACCGTGAGCGCGCCGACCGCACCACCCGCGAGCTGCTCGCGCTGTCGTTCTACAGCCGTACCCGCATGGAAGCCTTGCGCGAGGCATCGCCAGACTTGTCGTTCGGCCTCGCTCGGCGCGGCAAGCTGGTCGTGCACCGCGACGCCACCGCGTTCGAATCCGCGCGCGCCCAGGTCGGCTACCAGGCCACGCTCGGCTGCGAGCAGCACGCGCTGTCGGCTGACGAGGCCATCGCCCACGAACCCGCGCTGGAAGGCGCGCGCCACGAGATCGTCGGCGCCATCTACACACCGGATGAAGACGTGGCCGATTGCCATCAGCTCTGCGTCGGCCTGTTCAACCGGCTGCGCGAACTGTCCAACGTGACGCTGCGTTTCAACACCGGCGTCGATGCGCTATGGACCGAAGGCCGCCGCGTGCGCGGCGTCAGGCTGGCGGGTGGTGAGCAGCTCGCCGCCGACGCGGTCGTGATGGCCGCCGGGGTGACGAGCGCGCAACTGCTCCGCCCGCTGGGCATCGATCCCGGCCTGTATCCGCTCAAGGGCTACAGCATCAGCCTGCCGCTCAGCCAAGGCGACGTGGCCCCGCTGATCAGCGTGACGGACGCCGCGCGCAAGATCGTCTACGCCCGCATCGGGCAGACGCTGCGCGTGGCCGGCATGGCCGATCTGGTGGGCTGGTCGACCGCGCTGGACATGCGCCGCGTGCAGACGCTTTACGATGAGACCCGCGCGCTGTTCCCAGGCGCGATGCGCGCCAATGACGCGGGTGCGGATGCCGCACCGTGGGCAGGCATGCGTCCTGCCACGCCCACCGGGGTGCCCGTGGTGGGCGCATCGCCGGTCGATGGGCTGTGGCTGAACGTCGGCCATGGCGCGCTAGGATTCACGCTGGCGCTCGGCAGCGCGGGCTTGCTCGCCGACCAGATTGCCGGCCGCAAGCCCGCGATTTCCCCAGTGCCGTATGCACTGGCGGCATGACGGCCGCTGCGGGATCATCGCGGGATTCAGAGATTCGAAAGACCGAACGCGCATGCTGCATCGCTTGCGCCAACAGGTAACCCAAGCAGTCTGGAGCGAACACACCCAAAGGAGGGGAAGCATGAAGACGTTGCATCCGATCAACTCGACCAAACGCACCCTGTGCGGCCTCACGCTGGCTGCCGCCGGCGCCCTGGCTGCGCTGCCCGTCGGCGCGCAGGCGCAGTCGAACGACACCCTGGCGAAGATCAAGCAATCCGGCGTGATCTCGGTCGGCTACCGCGAATCGTCGATCCCGTTTTCGTACGAGGCCAGCAGCGGCAACATCACCGGCTACTCGCAGGAGATCTCCAACCTGATCGTCGACGGCGTGAAGAAGAAGCTGGGCGTGGCCAACCTGACGGTCAAGCTCACGCCGATCACTTCGCAGAACCGCATCCCGCTGCTGCAGAACGGCACCATCGACTTCGAGTGCGGCTCGACCACCAACAACCTGGAGCGCCAGAAGCAGGTCGCGTTCTCCAACAACATCTTCATCTACGGCATGTTGATGCTGGTGAAGAAGGATTCGGGCGTGAAGGACTTTGGCGACCTCAAGGGCAAGACCGTCGTCACCACCGCCGGCACGACCGAAGACCGCATCCTGCAGAAGATGAACGGCGAGGCCAAGGACGCCGACAAGATGAACCTGATCCTCGCCAAGGACCACGGCCAGGCGTTCCTGACGCTGGAGTCGGGCCGTGCCGTCGCGTTCGTGATGGACGAGCCGCTGCTCTACGGCGAGCGCACCAAGGCCAAGAACCAGGCTGACTGGGTCGTGACCGGCACGCCGCTGCAGACCGAAACCTACGCGTGCATGATGCGCAAGGACGATCCGGGCTTCAAGAAGGTCGCCGACGATGTGATCGCCGACCTGATGACCTCGGGCCGCGCCAATGCGCTGTACAAGAAGTGGTTCCAGGCGCCGATTCCGCCCAAGAGCCTGAACTTGAACTATCCGATGACGGCGGGGATGAAGGAGTTGTATGCCCACCCGAACGATAAGGCGATCCAATAAGCTTTGACTTGGGTTGTGGACCGCTGGGGTTTGATCCTGGTGGTCTGCCTCCCTTTCGCCCCCTGCCGGGGCCGACTTACTTTTCTTTGTCTTGCCAAAGAAAAGTAAGCAAAAGAAAGGCGCGCCGAGATGG
>CAJXMR010000370.1 GCA_913056305.1 uncultured Ralstonia sp. | reverse complement strand
AATTCTTTGAAAACCATCCGATGATGCTGTTCGGCCTGGAGGCCGGCGTGGCGCTGTTCCTGCTGCTATTCATCGTCATCTGGACGATGTCGGGCGCCAAGAAGCATCCGCGCCCGCTGCGCGCCCCGCCCGAGCATCCGTCGCGCCTGGGCCAGACGGCCAAGCCTGCGGAATCGACCGGGGCGGAGCCGAAAGATTCGCAGCCGCCCAAGGCCGACGCCTCCTGATTAATGCAGCATGCGCGGCATCACCAGCGCAAATTCGGGGATCGGCGCCTCGAAGCGGTGACCGTCCTCGGCCACGCAGAAATATTCGCCGCGCATCGTGCCCACGGGCGTCTTGATGGTCGCCCAACTCGTGTATTCGAACGATTCACCCGGCGGCAGTAGCGGCTGGTGGCCGACCACGCCCAGGCCGTTCACCTCCTGCACCTGCTCCTCGGCGTCGGTGATCACCCAGTGGCGCGAGATCAACTGGCTCGGCACATCGCCGGTGTTGCGGATGGTGATGGTGTAGGCGAAGGCGAAGTTGCCTTGTTCCGGCTCGGATTGCTCCGGCAAATAGCGCGCCCGGACTTGGACGGTGAGTTCGTAGCTCGGCATGACGATCCACTATAAGAATGGCGCCCATTGTGCGGCAAGGCTGTGGCACCGGCAAGGCACGGTCGGACGGCTGATCCGGCTAAAATAGCGGCCTGTTGTTCGCACCTTCGCGCATCTTTACGCGCATCCGCGCGCCTTTCTGGTCACCCATCATGTCCGCAGCCATCGATCTGTCCGGTTTTCGCATCGCCCCGTCCATCCTCTCCGCCGACTTTGCCCGCCTGGGCGAGGAAGTGCGCCGCGTGCTCGAATCCGGTGCCGATTGGATCCACTTCGATGTGATGGACAACCACTACGTGCCGAACCTGACCGTCGGACCGCTGGTGTGCGAGGCGATCCGCCCGCACGCGCAGAAGGACGGCAAGCCGGTGCCGATCGACGTGCACCTGATGGTGAGCCCGGTGGATCGCATCATCCCCGACTTTGCCAAGGCTGGCGCCGATCTGATCACCTTCCACCCGGAAGGGTCCGAGCACATCGACCGCTCGCTGGCGCTGATCCGTGACCATGGCTGCAAGGCCGGCCTGGTGTTCAACCCGGCCACGCCGCTGCACTACCTGGACCACGTGATGGACCGCCTGGACATGGTGCTGATCATGTCGGTCAACCCCGGCTTTGGCGGCCAGTCGTTCATCCCCGAGGCGCTGAACAAGCTGCGCGCGGTGCGCCAGAAGCTGGATGCGTACCAAGAAAAGACCGGCCGCAAGATCCTGCTGGAAATCGATGGCGGCGTGAAGGCCGACAACATCGCCGAGATCGCCCGTGCGGGCGCCGACACCTTCGTCGCCGGCTCGGCCGTGTTCGGCAAGCCGGATGCGGACGGCGGCTATCGCGGCACGGTGGGCGCGCTGCGCCAGGCGCTGGCCGGCCTGTCGTGATGACGAGCATGACCGGCACGCTGCCGGCGGGCCCGGTCCGCGCCGTCATCATCGACCTGGACGGGACGATGGTCGACACGGCGGGCGACTTCCACGCCGCCATCAACGCGATGCTGGAGGCGCTCGGCGCCACGCCTGACATGCCGGCGGAAGAAGTCGTCGGCTATGTCGGCAAGGGCTCGGAGAACCTCGTGCGGCGCGTGCTCGACACGCGCCTGCCGCCGGCTCAGGCCAACAGCCGCTTCGCAGAAGCATTGGGCGCCTACCAGCGCGCCTACATCGCCATCAACGGCCGGCACGTGAGCGTCTATGACGGCGTGCACGAAGGGCTGGAAGCGCTGCGCGACATGGGCCTCGCCCTGGCGTGCGTGACGAACAAGCCACACGATTTCACGCAGCCGCTGCTGGCGCAGCTCGGTCTGGCCGCGTATTTCGACCTGATCTACCCCGGCGACGCCTTCCCGTACCGCAAGCCCGATCCGTACCCCATGCTGCGGGTGGCCGAGGCCTTTGGGGTGGCGCCGGCCGAGGTCGTGGCCATCGGCGACTCCGAAAACGACGCCCGCGCCGCCCGCGCGGCGGGCATGCGGGTACTGGCAGTGCCCTACGGCTACAACCACGGCCAGCCTGTACAGGACGCCGGAGCCGATGCTATAGTCGACTCACTTTTTGCGGCAGCGCAGCTGATTCGGCCTTACGCTGAACCCCACAACGCAATCTCTGCCGCACCCAACTGACGATCCATGTTCCTGAATCGCAAACGCGTCGACGCTGGTGGTGACCGGGGGGCCTGGCCCTGGCGGCCCTGGCACGCCCTCGTCCGGGCGTAAGCGTTTGCACGGCTGCTGATCGTTCTCCCACGGTTTTGGCACTCTGGCGCGTCACAAGCGCGCTGCCCAAACCACCACCGCATCTCCCGCCCCAAGCGCTGACCGCCCGCTGGTCTTCCGTTGGCTTCACGATAGGCTTACGGACGGCCCTTGCGGGATCGCACGGTTTTTCGCGTTCCCATCCCTGATGTTCTGCTAACGTTCCGACGGCACACCCGCGTTTGCCGTGGAGCGAAACGCATGCCGGTGGGCGCGCACGCGTGCCGTCCGGCCCCCAGACCTGACCGCTCATGACCGAACTCGAATTCAAATCGCTGGCCGACCAGGGCTACAACCGCATCCCGCTGATTGCCGAGGCACTGGCCGACCTGGAGACGCCGCTGTCGCTGTATCTGAAGCTGGCGCAATCGCACGACCG
>CAJXMR010000369.1 GCA_913056305.1 uncultured Ralstonia sp. | reverse complement strand
GTGTTCTTCATCCAGAAGCAGTGGCGCGCGTTCTCATCGAACACGAACAGCATGCCGGCGGTGTCGGGCATGGTCTTGCGGAACATCAGGCCGGTCTCGCGCGTTTGCTCGGTGGCAGCCACTTCGGCGTGGACCTTGTACATGCCGATGGTCAGGTTGGATACCGGCAGGCCGGCATTCGGGGCGGTCGGGGCGGTCGAGGTTTGGGCAAGCGCGCCCGTAGCGGCAGCGGCGAGCGACAGGGCGGCAAGGAGGCGAGACAGGGTGGTCATGGCGCGAGCGGGTGGAAAACGAAACGCTCCATGATCGGCACTCGGCCCCGCGCCGTCAATGCGGCGCTGTGGAGCCTCGGTGACGAAGTTGTTACGGCATGTTTGCCGTGCGCCGCTCGGCGGCAGGCTTGGGTGCATGCACCGAGCGCGCCTTGTCGGCCGCCGGGTCTGGCATCAACGCCACATAGCGCGCATCGGTGAGCGTGCGCAGGAAGGCGACGATGTCGTCGATCTCATCCTCCGTCAGCGCGGGCGGGGTGCCCGGGCGGCGGTTCATCGGCACGGCGTTCACGTTGATGTTGCCCTGGTACTTGGGCGGCACGTCGTTGAAGCGCTGGGGTGTTCCCTTTGTGCCGGGGTACCACTGCGCCGGGTCGGTCGAGCGCGTGGCGTAGAAGGCCACCGTGTCGCGCAGGGTGCGGAACACGCCGTTGTGCATGAAGCTCTGGCGTACCGCCACGTTGCGCAGGCCCGCGGTGCGGAAGTAGCCGCACCACTGGTCGGGCTCGGGCCACTTGAGCGTGCGCGCGGTCTGGCACAGGCCGACGTCGAAGTGGCGCGCGTCCTGGTTGGCCGGCAGGAGCGGGTTGCGTGGCACGGCGATGGCGTCGTAGCCGAAATCCGTGAACAGCGAGCGCTCGGGGCGGGAGGACGATTCCACCATCAGGTGGCACGACGCGCAGTTGCCTTTGTCCGGGTTGCGGAACAGGGCAAGGCCGCGCATCTCGGCGGGGGAGAGCGGAGCCCGTTTGCGCAGGAAATCGTCGAAGCGCGAGGTGAACGGCGCCATCTCCTCGCTCTTGAAGTACGCCTCCAGCGCTTGGCCGAGCACGCCGATCAGGCGCTCCGGATCGCGCACGGCATCGGCGCCGAATTGCTTCGTCAACGCTTGGCCGAGGTCAGTGCCGGCCACCTTGCGTTGCAGGGCGCGCGGCGAGGCGTTGCTCATCTCGTCGGGGCTGAACAGCGGGCCACGGATCTGCTCGGCGATGGAATCGGCGCGGCCGTCGGCAAAGAAGCCGCCGAACGGCGACGGGAAGCTCGCGTCGTCGTCCTGGAAGAGGTAACGATGCGGGAGGTAGCGCAGGTATAGCAGCGACGGCGCGTTGCGTGCCGCCACGTGTCCAGGCCGGCTGCCGGCCGGCACGCCGATGCGCAGCGCCTCGCCGGTGAGTGTCGGGGCGAAGGCACGGCCTGGATCGTGGCACGCGGCGCATGACGTGCCTTGCGGCTCCGACAGGCGCGGGTCGAAGAACACCCGCTTGCCCAGGGCGACGAGGTTCGGGTCGGGCCGGAACGATGTGGCTTCGGCCGGCGGCGGCACGGCGTCCAGCCTGGGCGTCATGCCGATCGATTCAGCCACCGCCGCGCCCGGGAGGAGCGCAGCGGCCAGTAACAGCGTCGAAGTCAGCCGCCTCAAGGTGCCACGAAGCCCGTCTTGTCGCACACCAGGCTGGTGCCGCTCTGCGTGCAGGTGGTCAGCAGCTTGCCGGCCACGGTGTAGGCCTTGAACAGCCAGCCCTTGGCGGGCGCCGGCTGGCGGTCCATCACCATGAAGCCGAACGAGTTGTTGTGCGAGATGCTGCCAACCGTCACGCCCGAGGCGGGGCTGATGGCCGGGAACGGATCGGGCAGGGCCACGTCGAGCGAATCGCCGGCGTTGCCCGCAACGATGGTCGCCGGGTGGTTGCTGGTGAAGTTGATGGCCTGGAAGTCATGCACGTGGCCGTGCAGCGCGACCTGCACGCCCGGCGGGTAGTAGGCCGTAGCGTTCAGGCTGTTCATGACCGACAGCAGCGCGGCGTTGCCGCCCAGCGGCGTAGCGCCCGCGATCGGCACGAAGCCCAGGATCGGATGGTGGTTGGTGAAGATCGACATCACGCCCGGCTTGGCGGCCAGCGAGCCGACCGTGCTGAACTGCTTCTGGTAGGTCTGGAACCACGGGTCAGTGGTGGCCAGTGCCGTCGTACCAACCTTGGCGGAATCGAAAACAATGACCTGTGTGTCGGTGCCGATGGCCACGGCGTACGGGTCCGACGCGTTGGCGGCGGTGTCGTTGGCCGGGGTGTCGCACGAGCGGGCGGCCGAGTAGGGGCGTGGGTCCATGAAGCGGAACCAGCCTTGGCCGGCGCGCGCGCATTCCTCGTGGTTGCCGCGTACCACCATCCATGGGGCAGCGGCCATCAGCGGGGCGGCGGGCTGGAACAGGTCGGCCTGCCACGTATCCCAGCCGTAGCCCCAGGGGCTGCCCTGGCAGCCGGCCACATCGGGTGGGCAGGTGTTCTCGCGGTAGTGGTAGTCGCCCACGTGCAGGACGAGATCGGGGTTCATCGCCGCAGCCGTGGCGGCGGCTGTGGCGAACGGCCACTGCGTCGCGTCGGAGCACGCCTGGAAGGTGTTGCTGGACTTCTTCATGCGGCAGCCGGTGTCGGCCAGGATCACCACGCGCTGCGGGTTGGCCTTGGGCAGCGGCA
>CAJXMR010000368.1 GCA_913056305.1 uncultured Ralstonia sp. | reverse complement strand
GCCGCGCAGTCGCTGGCCGTGATCCAGGACCTGGGCCTGGACACCAGCAAGATCAACCCGCTGGGCGGCGCGATCGCGCTGGGCCACCCGCTGGGCGCGACCGGTGCCATCCGTGCCGCGACTGTCGTGCACGGCCTGCGTCGTCGCAACCTGAAGTACGGCATGGTGACGATGTGCGTCGGCACCGGCATGGGTGCCGCGGGGATTTTCGAACGCATGTGACCCCACGCGAGGGGGAAGGCCTAAGGCCTTCTCCCCGCTTGCCATCGCCAGTCTCGCAACGCATGATTGCGCAGGCGCGCAGCACAGCGCGCCGATGACAGCGGCCCGCGCCAGTGGGCACGCGATAGAAGCGGAGCCACGATTCCGCACACAGAGACACATCGCCGGGCCACCGGTGATGCACAGAGAGGAGGGCGCGATGGGGAACACAATCGTGTTGACCGACGCGGCATGCGACATGCCGCGCTCGATGATCGAACAGCTGGGTTTGGGCGTGGTGCCGTTCCGCATTCGTGCGGGCGACATGTTCGTGGAAGACCGCCGTGACGAGGAGGCGCTTCCGCAGCTGTATCGCAAGTATCTCGTCAACAAGCAGGACCACTTTGCCGAGTCGATCCCGCTGCTGGAGCGCGAGATCGAAGACTACCTGCTCAAGCACGTGGTCACGCAGTACGACCGCGCGCTGCTGCTGACGATCGCCAGCTCGCGTAGCCACTTCTACAACCACGCCACCGGCTCGGTGGTGGGCACCACGGCGAAGAGCTTCAAGCCGCGCAAGGATGCCGGCCGCTCGGGCCTGTTCGAGCTGACGGTGGTGGACACCGGCGCCATCGGCCCGGGCCAGGCGCTGCTGGTGCACGAGGCCGCGCGCATGCTGCGCGAGGGCGCCGAGGTGCGCGACGTGGTGCACGTGATCGAAAATCGTTTGCGAGATGCCTCGCACGTGTTTCTCGTGCCCGACGAGCTGCTCTACATGTACACGCGCGCCAAGCAGAAGGGCGAGAAGAGCATCACCTGGGGCCGCTACATGATGGGCACGGCGTTCAACGTGCGTCCGCTCATCCGCATGCATCGCGGCGAGACCGAGGCTATTGCCAAGGTGCGCGGCTCGGAGGAGGGCATCCGCCGCCTCATGGCGCATGTTGAAACCATGATCGCCGAGGAGCGCCTGGCCACGCCCGTGGTGGCGATCACGTATTCCGGCGCGCTCGACGCGGTGTACCGCATGGACGCAGTGCAGTCGTTGCGGCGGGTCGCTCAGGAGCACGGTGTGGAGGTCCTCTTCGCGCCGATGAGCCTGACCGTGGCGTTGAACGTAGGCGCCAACGCGTTCTCCGTCGGTTATTTGTCTGATTCACCTGTGCCCATCTAGTGGTTGCACGGGTTCTCACCCTGGAGTTTTCATGTCGATTCGTACCGAGACCGCAGACGGCGTCCTGACCCTGACTTTCGACCGTCTGGACCGGAAGAACGCCATCACCGCCGCGATGTACCAGACGCTGGCGGATGCGCTGGTGGCCGCCGAGACCGACCCCGCTATCCGCGTGATCGTGCTGGCTGGCCACGAAAGCATCTTCACGGCCGGCAACGACCTCGAAGACTTCATGAAGAACCCGCCCAAGGATGAGAGCGCTCCGGTGCACCAGTTCCTCAAGGCGATCTGCACGGCGACCAAGCCGCTGATCGCGGCGGTGAGCGGCGCGGCGGTTGGCGTGGGCACCACCATGCTGCTGCATTGCGACCTGGTGTATGCCTCGGAGACGGCCAAGCTGTCGATGCCGTTCGCGCAACTGGGCCTGTGCCCGGAAGCCGCCTCGAGCCTGCTGCTGCCGCAATTGGCCGGCTACCATCGCGCGGCCGACAAGCTGCTGTTCGGCGAGCCGTTCGATGCGCAGGAGGCGCGCGAACTGGGCCTGGTCAACCGCGTGCTGCCGGTGGGCGAGCTGGACGCCTTCGTGCGTGCGCAGGCGCGCAAGCTGACGCTGCTGCCGCCGGCCTCGCTGCGTGCGACCAAGCGCCTGATGAAGGAGGGCGCCACGCCGCAGATCGCCGCGCGCATGTCGCTGGAAGGCAAGCAGTTCGGCGAGATGCTGCGTGCGCCGGAAGCGCGTGAGGCGTTCACGGCATTCTTCGAGAAGCGTCGCCCGGATTTCTCCAAGTTCCACTGAACGCGGCGTCCCTGCGCAAAAAGAAAACCCGGCCTAGGCCGGGTTTTTCATTGGGCGTTGCCAATCAGAGCGGCGGCAGCTCGCGCGGCTTGCGGCTCTCGTCGGTGGCGACGTAGGTCAGGGTCGCCTCCGTCACCTTGACCGTCGCGTGGCGGCCGTTCTTGCCCATGCGCTGCGCATAGACCTCCACGTCCACCGTGATGGAGGTACGGCCGGTCTTGACCACGCTGGCGTAGAAGCTCACCAGGTCGCCCACGTACACGGGCTGCTTGAAGACGAACGAGTTGACCGCGATGGTGGCGACACGCCCGTTGGCACGCACCACCGCCGGGATCGACCCCGCGATGTCCACCTGCGACATGATCCAGCCGCCGAACACGTCGCCGTGCACGTTGGCGTCGGACGGCATCGGCATGACGCGCACAGCAGGCTGCTTGCCGGCGGGCAGCGAGACGGTTTCAGGGGAAGCTTGGATATCGGACATGATGACGCAGGGCAGCATTGAGGCGAGGGGCACCGGGCGCGGGGCGCGCGCGGGTGATCGGTGGGAGAATACACAATCCGCCATTTTATTGCACCGCACATGCGCCGC
>CAJXMR010000367.1 GCA_913056305.1 uncultured Ralstonia sp. | reverse complement strand
GGGCCGGGAAACTCGGCGCGCGAGGCAAAGCCGTCGCCGTCCACGTGCACGAGCATCAGGCGGCGGCCGTTCTCGGTGGTCACGTCGGGCACGGGCATGTCGGGCAGCGCCAGCGCGCGGCGCAGGAATTCGATCGGCTGCACCACCCAGCGCGCCTGCTCGACGCTGTCCATCGAGAACACCGCGTACGGGTTCAGCACGTAGCCGCCCCACTCGGTGATGGCGGCGGCGTCGAATTCGAAACTGCCCGACTTCAGGCGCAGCAGGGATTGCCCATGCGCGCCCACCTGGATCGGCTGGGCCTCGCGGCGCTCCGGCCGCGGCGCCATCTCGAAGCCCATGATCTTGTCTTGCGACACCACCGTCAGCGGCCCGGTGGCGCGCCCGCGCACGAGCTGCAGCTTGAGCAGGTCGGCCATGCCACCGTCCACCGGCAGGCCGAACTGGTTCATGAAGGCGATATGCACGCCGTCCTGGATGCGCTGGCGCACCCACGACGACAGCGCGCTGACCTGCTTGATCGGGCTAGTGTTGACCCACACCACCACGCCGGCATAGCGGTCGGGCGGCACGGCGGCGGGCAACGGCTGGTTGATGTCGGCGTACTCGACGTCGTAGCCGAGGAAGTTGAGCGGCGTGGCGACGAAGCGCACGCCCTCGCTGGTGTCGATGGTGGCGCGCACGTCGCGGTCCTGCAGGATCAGCACCTTGCGCGGCAGCACCTCGATGCGCCCCACCCCGATGGTCGACAGCTCCGGATCGGTCACGTACGGGATCAGGCCCTGCGCCTTGATCCGCTTGGCCGTCTCGCGCGCGCAGGCACGGTCGGCCGGCGGGCAGTAGTCGATGGCGATCACGGGCAGGCGGTATTCGTCGCGGATCTTGCGGGCCTGGGCCATCAGCCAGTCGCGGTCGGCGTCGCTCACTTCCCTGTATTGCTTGGCGCCCTGGTCCCACCCGCGGTACAGCGATTCGAACGCTACCGCATACGCCAGGTCGTGCACCTGCGGCAGGATCTCGAAGCCGCGGTTGAAGATCAGCTTGGCGTCTGGATAGCGGGCCTTGATGGCGCGGATCACGCGCACCAAGCCGGCCTCCTGCGCCGCGCGCGCCGCGTCGTCCTTGGCGACGAGCTGGTACGAATCGAGCGTATCGAGGAAGAAACCGCGGTAGCCCCTGTCCCACAGCGGCTTGATGACGTGGTCGACGTAGAAAGCTGGCCACTCGGGCTGGGCCTGGTCGATCACGCGCGAGGCCCAGGCCTGGTTGCGGCCGGACAGCCAGGCGCGGGGCAGGTCCCTGTACCAGCGGCGGTCGGGCGTGACCTCGCCCACGCTCACGTAGGCGACCCATTGGGTCTTGGGCGTCTTGAACTGCGCCGGCTCGAAACCATGATCGGGCTCGACCACGACCACGTCGAAGGCACGCAGCTGTGCCACGGGCGGCTTGTCGCCGTAGTACCAGGCAATATTGGGCGCACCCACGACGGTGGCTTGCGCGGACGGCAACCCCTCGCCGGCCGCACCCGGCGCCTGCTGGGCGACTGCCCTGCAGGGCATGGCAACGGCTGACGCCGCGCATAGCGCAGCCAGCCATTTCCACACACTTGCCGTTTTTCCCCGTTCCCCCGCGGCACGCCGCTGTTGGCGGCTTGTTGACCACATGGAAAGCAACTCCTATGCAACGTAGTGCACTTGTTAGGCCGGTCTGCGCCGACGCCTTGATGGACGCGCTCCCGCCGCGCGTCCTGTGGATGCACCCGCCTTCCTTGATCGCGGCCTGTCTAGCCAGGCCCCGCAGTGCGATCAGGGGCGGTCAGCGCTCCGACGGCGAGTTTACGCGACAAACCCCCTTCCGGACGCCCGCCCCACGGAGGGGGGCATAAACCTTTGTTTATATTTGCCCGCCCATCCTGCGGTTTGACAAAGCGAGCGCGGCTCCACGATGATGGATCGGTCACTCGGCGCCCGCCGGCAGTTGCCCCGGCACAACGCCCATCGCCGATTTACGCCGCACGCGGGCGCAGGTTCTTACGGAAATCTTATGTATGCGTTCGTTCTGGTCGCGCTGATCCTCATCAGCGCCTTCTTCTCCGCCTCGGAAATCGCCATCACCGCCTCGCGCCGCACCCGCCTGCAGACGCTGGCCGACGACGGGGACGCCGGCGCCGAACACATCCTGCAGCTCAAGGATGCGCCGGGCAATTTCTTTACCGTCGTGCAGATCGGCGTGAATGCGGTCGCCATCCTGGCGGGCATCATCGGCGACGCGCAGGTCTCCGGCACGCTCGCCGTCTGGCTGGCCGACTGGCTGCCGCAGGCCCGCGCCGAACGCATCGCCAACATCGTCGGCTTCATGATCGTGACGGGGCTGTTCATCCTGTTTGCCGACCTGCTGCCCAAGCGGTTGGCGGTGCTCTATCCCGAGCGCTTCGCCCTGGCCATCATCGGGCCGATGCAGACCTGCCTGCGCGTGCTGCGCCCGGTGGTCTGGCTGTTCAACGGCGCGGCCGACCTGTTCCTGAAGCTGTTCGGCGTGCCGACGCACCGCGTCGAGCAGATCACCACCGAAGACATCACCGCCATGGTGGGCGCCGGCGCCGAGGCCGGCGTGCTGCGCGAGCACGAGCTGACCATGATCGAGAACGTGTTCGAGCTGGAATCGCGCACCGTCACCTCGGTCATGACCGTGCGCGACGACATCGTCTACTTCACGCTGGACGAACCGCTGGAATCGCTCAAGCGCAAGATCGTCGGCCAGCCGCATGCGGAATACCTGGTCTGCCACGACGATATCGACTCGGTGCTCGGCTTTATCGCGTCCAAGGACATCCTGCAGCAGATCCTGTCGGAAGAGTC
>CAJXMR010000366.1 GCA_913056305.1 uncultured Ralstonia sp. | reverse complement strand
ACTTGTGACCGGTTCCACCAAGGGCATTGGCCATGCCATCGCGGTTGCGTTGGCCGCCGAGGGCGCGCGCGTCATCCTCAACGGCCGCACCGATGCCTCGGTGGCCGACGCCGTTGCGCGCCTGCTGGCCGAGGTGCCCGACGCCCACGTCGAGGCCTTTGCCGGCGACCTCGCCGACCCCGCCCAGGCCGCCGCGCTGGTGGCGCGCGTGCCCGCCGTCGACATCCTCGTCAACAACCTCGGCATCTTCGACCCCAAGCCGTTCGAGGCCATCGACGATGCCGAGTGGCTGCGCTTCTTCAACGTGAACGTGATGAGCGGCGTGCGCCTCGCGCGCGCCTACTTGCCTGGCATGCGCGCGCAGAACTGGGGCCGCGTCATCTTCATCAGCAGCGAGAGCGGCGTGCAGATCCCGGCCGAGATGATCCACTACGGTGTGACGAAGACGGCGCTGCTGGGCCTCTCGCGCGGGCTGGCCGAGCTGTGCGCCGGCACCGCTGTCACCGTGAATGCGGTGCTGCCCGGCCCGACGCACTCCGAGGGGGTGGACGAATTCGTCGGCAAGCTCTCCGGCGGGCAGCGCTTCGAGGCGTTCGAGAAGACCTTCTTCGAGACCGCGCGGCCGACCTCGCTCATCAAGCGCTTTGCCACACCGCAGGAGGTGGCCAGCCTGGTCGCCTACGTCGCCAGCCCGTTGTCGGCGGCCACCACGGGGGCGGCGCTGCGGGTGGATGGCGGGGTGGTGAAGTCGGCCTTCTGATCCGCCACCGCTGCGTCTGTTTGCGCAAACAGTTTGCAATCCGCCCGGCATCCGACAGAATGCTCAAAAATTATCAGATGGTGTTTCTGGTCGGGGTGCAGGATGCAGCAAAGGTGGCCGGCAGGTAAGCGGCGGCAGTGGCATTGGATGGCGTGGCTGGGTGCGGCGGCGGTGTTGGCGTGCCCGGCACTGCGGGCGGCCGAACCCATCGGCCAACCCGCCCCGCAGATCGCGGTGTACTACGGCGGCAATGTGCCGGTGCCCGAATTGCAGGCCTTCGACTGGGTGGTACTGGACCCGGCGCGCGTCGACAGCTTCGAGGGCCTGCGCGCGTCGCCCACGCTGTGGCTGGCACGGGTGGACCTGTCCTTGCAGCAGGACGCCATGCGCGGCGCCGACTGGCCGGGCGGCGTGATCGAGCGCCTGTTCGCGCCGCTCCTGGCGCAGGGCTACAAGGGGTTCCTGCTCGACGGGCTGGACGCATTGCAGCGCAGCGCGCCCGACGCCGGCAACGCCGTGGCCGCCCTGGTGCAGGCACTGCACGCCCGGGCGCCCGAGGCCAAGCTGCTGGCCGGCGGCACCGCCTGGCTCGACACGCTCGCGCCGCAACTCTCCGGCGTGGTGACCCCCGGGCTGGTGCGCGAACGCACCGGCGAGGACGCGCTGCAGGAGGTGTCCGACGCCGACCGCACCGCGCGCATCGCCACCCTGCGCAAGCTCGGCGAGCAGTACCACCTGCCCGCCATCGCACTCGACTACTGCGCCACCTACAGCCGCACCTGCCTGCGCGACACCGCCAATGTCGCGCGTGCGGCTGGCGTCACCAGCTACGCCACCACGCCCGGCGCCGACATGATCGGCATCGGCCGCCTGGAGGTGATGCCGCGGCGCATCCTGCTGGTCGAGCCGCAGGAGCCTGGCACCAGCACCAACACCACGCTGGCGGTGCTGTACTTGTCCATGCCGCTCAACTATCTCGGCTACCGCACCGACTTTGCCGACGCCTACCAGCCGCTGCCCACCGTCACGCCCGACCGCTACGCCGGGGTTGTGACGTGGTTCGATGCCAACGCGCCGCACTCGGCCGCCTGGGCGGCCTGGCTCAAGCGCACCGTGGGCGCGGGTGTGCGCGTGGCGATGTTCAACCAGTTCGGCATGACCATGGACGCGTCGATGGCGCGCACGCTGGGCCTGAAGACCGTGCCTGGCACGCCGTCGGGGCCGCTGTCCATCGTCTCGCGTGACCCGATGGTCGGCTTCGAGCTGCAGCCGCACCCCGACCGGCGCCTCGCCGTGGGCGTGCAGGTGGACCCGAGCGTGCCGGGCGCGCAATCGCTGCTGCGGCTGTCGGCGGGCAGCTACACGGTGGACGCGGCGGCCATCACGCCGTGGGGCGGCTACGTGCTGCAGCCGTTTGGCGTGTTCCGCATGCAGGACGTCGACCAGGCGCGCTGGGTGATCCAGCCGCTGGACTTCCTGCGCCGCGCGCTGGCGCTGCCCGCCATGCCGGTGCCCGACACCACCACCGAGAACGGCCGCCGCCTGCTGACCGTGCATATCGACGGCGACGGCTTTGCCTCGCGCACCGAGTTCCCGCCCGGCGAGTTCTCCGGCCAGGCCCTGCTGCGCGAGATCTGGGAGCGCTACAAGGTACCCACCACGGTGTCGATCATCGAAGGCGAGGTGGCGGCCGACGGCATGTACCCCAAGCTCACGCCGCAGCTGGAGCCGATCGCGCGCACCATCTTTGCGCAGCCGTATGTGGAGGTGGCGAGCCACACCTTCTCGCACCCGTTCGACTGGCTGCGCACCACGCATCCGCCCGAGCCGCCGTACAAGGCCACGTCCGACATCGAAGACGCCTTCGCGCTCGACATCCCGAACTACCGCTTCAGCTTTGACCGCGAGATCGGCGGGTCCATCCAGTACATCAACACCAAGCTGGCGCCGCCCGGCAAGCCCGTGCGGGTGCTGCTGTGGAGCGGCAACGGGCAGGTCCCGCCGATTGCCGTGCAGAAGACCGACGAGGCCGGCGTCTTCAACATGAACGGCGGCGACACCTACATCACGCGCTCCAACCCGAGCTGGACCGCCGTGGCGCCGCTGGGCGT
>CAJXMR010000365.1 GCA_913056305.1 uncultured Ralstonia sp. | reverse complement strand
CGTACATGGGTACGGCGAGCATCGCAGGGCCAAGATCGGGCCGCGCAGTAGGATCATGAATGGGTTCAGGCGAAGTTCTTCGCCACGAAGTCCCAGTTGACCAGGTTCCAGAACGCCTCGACGTACTTCGGACGGGCGTTGCGGTAGTCGATGTAGTAGGCGTGTTCCCACACGTCGCAGGTCAGCAGCGGCTTGGCATCCGTCGTGAGCGGCGTGGCGGCGTTGGAGGTGGAGACCAGGTCCAGCGTGCCGTCGGCCTTCTTCACCAGCCAGGCCCAGCCCGAACCAAACGTGCCGACGGCCGTCTTGGTGAACTCAGCCTTGAACGTGTCGAAGCTGCCCCACTTGGCGTTGATGGCGTCGGCCAGCGCGCCGGTCGGAGCGCCGCCGGCGTTCGGTGCCAGGCCGTTCCAGTAGAACGTGTGGTTCCACACCTGCGCGGCGTTGTTGAACACACCGCCCGAGGACTTCTTGACGATGTCTTCCAGGCTCAGGTTCTCGAACTCGGTACCCGGGATCAGGTTGTTCAGGTTCGTGACGTAGGTCTGGTGGTGCTTGCCGTAGTGGTACTCCAGCGTCTCTTTGGAGATGGTCGGCGCCAGGGCGTCGAGTGCGTACGGCAGCGGGGGGAGCGTGTGGGCCATTGTTCTTCCCTTCTGTGGGTTGCGTGGGTTGGGAGCGACGATTGTAGGAGACTTGGAAAACCGGCGCAAACCGCCGGCCAAATACCCGCAATACCCCCGGAACGGATGCGGAATCGCGTCAAGCGCCGCTATTTGGTCATGCGCTGGTCACATATCGAGCTTGGGCTGGACCTGGGCGATCTCGATATCGACCGCGCCGCGTGCCAGCCGCGCCTCGATGCGGGTGCGGGCGTGCAGCTCCTGCGGATCGCGGATCGCGTGGCCTTTGGCGTCGAGCAGCACGGCGTAGCCGCGCTCCAGGGTGCGTTGCGGGGCCAGCAGTTCCAGGCCGGTTTGCTGGGTTGCCAGGCGGGTGCGGGCGCGCTCCAGGATGGCGCGCATGGCGTTGGCCAGCGCGTCTTCGGTCCGTTGCAGCGCGACCGCCTCGCGGGTGACGTCGGGGCGGGCGTTCGCCAGGCGCATCGCCAGCACGTGCTGGACGTGCCCCGCACGCTGCACCTGTTCGCGCAGCGCAAAGCGCAGCCGCCCTTCCAGGTGCGCCAGCTGTGTGCGCCGCTCGCGCATCTGCGCCTGTGGGCTGCGCAGGCGGCGCGCCAGCCAATCGACGGTCTGGGCGCGGCGGTCGAGCTGGCGGCGGAACTGTGCCGACAACGCATCCCAGTCGCGCGCCACGTCGCGCAGCATGCGGGCGCGGTCGGGGCTGACCAGTTCGGCGGCACCGGTGGGCGTGGGTGCGCGCACGTCGGCCACGAAATCGACGATGGTCACGTCGGTCTCGTGGCCGACACCGGCCACCACGGGAATCTCCGAGGCCGCCACCGCGCGCGCCACCGGCTCTTCGTTGAAGGCCCACAGGTCTTCAATGCTGCCACCGCCCCGGCACAGGATGATGACGTCGACTTCCGCACGCGCGTTCACGATGTCGAGCATGGCGGCGATGCGCTCAGAGGCGCCCGCACCCTGTACCGGCACCGGATAGACCACCACGGGCACGTGCGGCGCGCGACGGCGCAATGTGGTCAGCACATCGCGCAACGCTGCCGCCTGCAGTGACGTGACCACGCCGATGGCGCGCGGATGGCGTGGCAGCGGCCGCTTGCGCTCGGGGTCAAACAACCCCTGCGCCTCCAGCGCGGCCTTCAGCCGCAGGAAGGCTTCATACAGGTTGCCCAGGCCAGCCCGGCGGATGGCCTCGACGCTCAGTTGCAGCTCGCCGCGCGCTTCGTACAGCGTCACCAGCGCGCGCACCTCGACGGCCTCGCCCTCGCGCGGGGTGAAGTCGGCGTACTGGTTGCGGCCCTTGAACATCACACAACGGATCTGCGCGCCGCTGTCCTTGAGCGAGAAATACCAGTGGCCGCTGGCCGCGCGCGTGAAGTTGGAAATCTCGCCGCGCACCCAGCCAAGCGGGAAGTTGCGCTCCAGCAGCCCGGCAATGCGGCGGTTGACCTCGGACACGGTCAGTACGTCCTGCCCGCCCCGACTTGGCCCAGGTGCGGGTGTTGGGGTGGCCGCGGGCGCACTGGGCGCGGCAGCGGGAGCATCCATCCAGAACGGTCGGCGGGAAGACGGCGGCGGAGTCATAGGTGTTCGAAAAAGCGCAAAACGACGGGGCTTCGGGGCGACATCTACCCTAAATCAATGAGTCGAGCCGGTAGGAGATGCCTAGCTGTCCACAGCATACCGCCCTTGTCAAGCTTGACAGACCGTGCGTGACGCGCTCTCTGCATTCGGACGCAACTCTTTGATTCTTATGATAAATCGCCCTATGTCATTTTTTGGGCAAGGCAAGTAATTCCGTTGTGCGTCAAGCATTTAGCACACGCGCCCCAAGGATGTTCACAAAGTTATCCACAGCAGCACTGGAAAACCACAGTCCGACGCCTGGGCAGTGGATAAATCGGCTGTGGACAAACTGCCGCTCGGGGGTTTCCGTTGCGCCCAACCCCGGAGAAACCTGTCTGCACAATTTTTAAGCACGGCACCGAACACCCTTTTGAATCAGTCACTTAAGTTGCTTGTCCGGGCAATGTCCACAGCCGGTCCACAAGACTATCCCGTTCCAGTGTGGATTTCGGGCCGGCTTTTGATGCCCGCCGCCGGTTTGCCACCGGATCGGTTGCGGGAAGGCTGGTTGCCTGTTTTTTAAGCGCGACACCGGACTCCCTTTTGAATCAATGACTTAAGGTGCTTGTTCCGGCAATGTCCACAACCCGTCCACAAGACTGTCCCGTTCCGGTGTGGATTTCGGGC
>CAJXMR010000364.1 GCA_913056305.1 uncultured Ralstonia sp. | reverse complement strand
CTTTGCCTGCGCCACGTGCCATGCGCAGCCGGGTTTGCGCATCCGCCTGCAGGAGCTGCCCGATCTGCTGACCGCCGCAGGCGCGCGTTCGGCCTACACCACCTGGCCCGGCTACCGCGTCTCGCAAGGCGAAGTGCGCACCATGCAGCACCGCCTGTACGACTGCCTGCGCCAGCAGCGCTTTCCCGAACCGCTCTACGGCGCCGAGGTGATCACGGCGCTGGAGCTGTTCCTCGCCCGCAACGCCAACGGCGGCAAGATGGACGCGCCGTCGATCAAACGATGAGGCCGACCATGCTCCGAACGACGCTCATCGCAATGGCCTGCGTGGCCGCTATCACACACGCGGCGCACGCAGCGGATGCGAATTCCATCACAGCGCCCAAGCCGGATACGAAGGCCGACGCGGCGCTCGCCAAGGTCATCCACGAGAGTTTTGTCTCCAAGGGCCCAGCCACCGTGCAAGGCGTGACCGAGCGCGATGACGTGCAGAAGCTCTGCAGCCAGTACCCGGACCGCAACGCGGTGCCGGCCGCCGTCGCCAAGAAGCTGGAAGACGCGCAGCTCCAGACCATCCACTACCCGCAGGACGGCAAGTGGCTCGGCGACTGGAAAGAGGGCGAGAAGACCGCGCAGAGCGGCCGCGGCATGCAGTTCTCCGACCCGGCCGGCACCGTCAACGGCGCCAACTGCTATGCCTGCCATCGGCTGTCGAAGGACGAAGTGTCGTACGGCACCATCGGTCCGTCGCTGTACCAGTACGGCAAGCTGCGCGGCGATTCCGAGGCGATCCTGCGCTACACGTGGGGCAAGATCACCAACTCCAACGCGTATGCGGCGTGCTCCAACATGCCGCGCTTCGGGCACAAGGGCATCCTGACGGAACAGCAGATCCGCGATGTGATGGCGCTGCTGTTTGATCCGGCCTCGCCGGTCAACCAGTAGCGATGGCCATGCGGGCGGCGCAGCGCTTCGTGATGGGGCTGGTGGCAGCGGTGGTGTTGGCGGCCGGCGCCGCGCACGCCGTGGAAGTGGGCGACGTGGTGTCGCTGCCCGAGGTGCAGTTGCTCGACGGCACGCGCGTGCCGGGCGAGGCATGGCGCGGTCATCCCGTCATCATTGCCACCTGGGCGTCGTGGTGCCCGTTCTGCGCGCTGCAGAACCCGCGCCTGCAAAAGCTCTATGACGCCACGCGCGGCACCGACCTGCGCTTTCTTACCATCAGCATCGACGCCAATCCGCAGCTCGCCCGCGACTACGTCGCCAAGCGCGGCTTCACCTTGCCCGTCACGATGGAATCCGACGCGCTGTGCGTCGCCACTGGCCCGCGCAAGGGGCTGCCGGAGCTGCTGGTGCTCGACGCCAACGGCCGCGTAGTGCGCAAGGAACTCGGTGAGATGCTCGAAGACGACGTCGCCGACCTCGCCCGCTACGCCCACGCCACCAAGGCACCCGCCCGATGAACCGCCGCGAGTTCGTCCAGGCGCTGGCCGTAGCCGCCGCCGCTGGCCTGCGCCTGACCGACGCCCACGCCGACACCGTGGCGTACGATCTGCCGCGCTTCGGCAACGTTCACCTGCTGCACTTCACCGACTGCCACGCGCAGTTGCTGCCGATCGAGTACCGCGAGCCCAACGTGAACCTGGGCGTGGCGCAATGGACCGGGCAGCCGCCGCATCTGGTCGGCCATGCGCTGCTCAAGCACTACGGCATCGCGGCGGGCTCACGCGCCGCGCACGCCCTCACGTCGCTCGACTTTGCCGAGGCCGCGCGCCGCTACGGCCGCATGGGCGGCTTCGCGCACCTGGCCACGCTCGTCAAACGCCTGCGCGCCACGCGCCCGAACGCGCTGCTGCTTGACGGCGGCGACACGTGGCAGGGCTCGGCTACCGCGCTGTGGACCAACGGCCAGGACATGGTCGATGCGGCCCTCGCGCTCGGCGTGGACGTGATGACCCCGCACTGGGAAATGACCTACGGCGCCGACCGCGTGCGCCACGTGGTCGACCACGATTTCAAGAACAAGGTCGCCTTCGTCGCGCAGAACATCCAGACAGCCGACTTCGGCGACCCGGTGTTCGACCCGTACGTGCTGCGCGAACTGAACGGCGCGCCGGTCGCCATCATCGGGCAGGCGTTCCCCTACACGCCGATCGCGCACCCGGCCGATTTCACGCCCGACTGGACTTTCGGCATCCAGGAAGCACGCCTGCAGAAGATGATCGACGAGGCGCGCGGCAAGAGCGCGAAGGTGGTCGTCCTGCTGTCGCACAACGGCATGGACGTCGACCTGAAGCTGGCCTCGCGCGTGCGTGGGCTCGATGTCATCCTCGGCGGTCATACGCACGATGCGGTGCCGGCGCCGGTCAAGGTCAGCAACCCGGGCGGCGTGACGCTGGTCACCAACGCCGGCGCCAACGGCAAGTTCGTCGGCGTGCTGGACCTGGACGTGCGCGGCGGTGCCGTACGCGGTATTCGCTACACGCTGCTGCCGGTCTTCGCCGACCTGCTGCCGGCCGACCCGGCCATGGCCGCGCTCATCGAACGCGTGCGTGCGCCCTACCAGGACAAGCTCGGCGAGGTGCTCGCCACGAACCGTGGCCTGCAGTACCGGCGCGGTAACTTCAACGGCACCTTCGACCAGCTCATCGTCGATGGATTGATGGCCGCGCAGGGCGCCGAGATCGCCTTCTCGCCCGGGTTCCGCTGGGGCACGACGCTGCTGCCCGGCGAGCCCGTCACGATGGAAGCGCTGATGGCCCAGACCGCCATCACCTACCCGGCCGCCACGCTCACCGAGATGACCGGCACCACCATCAAGACCGTGCTCGAAGACGTGGCCGACAACCTGTTCAATCCCGACCCGTACTACCAGCAGGGCGGCGACATGGTGCGCACCGGCGGCCTGCGCTACA
>CAJXMR010000363.1 GCA_913056305.1 uncultured Ralstonia sp. | reverse complement strand
AGATCAGGAAGATCTTCCACGCCCGGCACACCGAGAAGAAGTTGATGAAGTTGTTGACCACCAGCCTGGGCAGGCACAGGACGCCCTGCAGCGGGCCATTGAGCCGCCCGACAAAATACACGCGCTGCACGAGCCGGTTGAACAACAGCGTGGCGTTGACGGCCAGCATGTACTGCATCCAGTTGGCACCGATGGCAAGCTGCACCCCTTCCAGGCTCAGCCAACCCGCGTGCCACGCCCACGCGATCGCGACGTAGTTCAGCGACAGCACGTAGGCGATGATGGAAAACAGGGCCGTCATCACGCCCTTGCGGTCGCGGAAGAAAAAGTAGCGGGTGACGAAGTTTCCGTCCCAGCCCATCTGCAGCCAGCCCTGGAAGGCGATGCCCAGGATCCAGCGCGCACGCTGCCGGTACGCTGTGCGGAAGGTGCTCGGGAAGTATTCGCGCGTGGCCAGCAACTGCGGCCGGACGCCGCGCCGGCGCCCCATGCGCCAGCGCGTGCGGGCCTTGCCGTCGCTGTCGGCGGCCGGCTCGGTCGTCTCGCAGATGGGGAAGCGCACGAACGCCTCACGCATGCCGAGCTCGCGCAGGCGGAAGCTGAAGTCGTAGTCTTCGGTGAGCGTGCCGGTGTTGAACGGCGCATCGCCGCGCACCTTCATCACGGCTTCAATGGCATGGCGGCTGTAGCACAGCGCCACGCCCGCGCCGGGCACGGTACCCGTGAGCGCCTCGCGCGCGACGAGATCTTTCTGGTGCGTCTCGCTGAAGTCGTCCATGTAGGTGCCGGCCACCCACTCATGCCACTTGCGCTCGAGCGACAGCACCGGCAGCTGCACCAGATCCTGGTCGCCGATGAAGTAGTTGAAGTACTTCAGCTCCAGCGGGTGGATCACGTCTTCGCAGTCGTGCATGATCACGCCGGCAAAACGGATGCCGTGCCCCGCCTCGTAGCGGACGATGGTCTGCACGATGGTGTTCAGACAATCCGCCTTGCAGGTCGGTCCATCGTGGGTGACGGCGGCGCGCATCACGCGGCCCGGGTGACGGCGGACCATGCGGTCCACCTCGGTGGTGGTTTCCGCGTCGTTGCGGTAGGCGCCGACAAAGATGATGAAGCGCGTGTACTCCATCGTCGCCAGGGTGTTCTCCACCATCTTGGCGATGACGTCGTACTCCTTCCAGGCCGGCACCATGATGGCGAGCCACCGCTCCTCGCGCTCGCGCAGGGCCTGCGCGGAAATGGTGGCGGGCAGGCGATCCTGGCGGGGCCACAGCCACAGCTCGCGCACCCAATAGAAGGCGTCGAGGAAGAAGTCGTCGGCGGTGCTGATGAGAATGACGAGCGCAGACGCCACTGTCATCGTATTGAGCAGCGCCAGATAGAGCTCCCACGACGCGTGACTCATGACGCCTCCTCCCAACCGGCGTTCAGGCAGTACGCGGCATGTCCCCCAATTTGCGCGATCGCGCTCATGGTTTCCCCCGATGTTATCGGCAAAGGCACAACGGATTGCGCCGCTGCATCTGAGCGTCGTCGCCTGGGCAAGCGACGACAGTCGATGCGTTGTTCTTTGACTCTCTTCCGGAAGCAGCAACGCGAGGACCGTACCAACTGCTGCCAGAGCGCGCCGTTACGCGGTGCGCCGTGAGAAGGTTCACAGTGCACTCGCCGTGTGCTGCTGGGGATGTTGCAAGGGTGAACGCTGAGGCCGTTTCAGCGAGGGAGCATGCAGGCACTTGCGCGGCGGCATCGCGCGCTGAAAACGCGCGTCTCATCCAGGTAGCGGAGAAGGCGTCTGTCCGAATGGCCGATGGGTTGCGGCCTCACTCGCAGGGTGTTTGGCGGAGGACCCGCCGGCTGAAGAATGTGGTGCTTCAACGCACCTGCGGCACACCGGATCGACGCGCAACTATCGCGCGGAGATGGCCGCCTTGCCCGGCAAGGCTTGGCAGACCGCTCGATGCGGGTAGGCCGGCGAGGGTGTCGAGCGACGTGCCGAACCGGCTCGGCAATGCCCGCACGCGTGCCACGCAACGGGTCAAACCCGTGCCCGCCGCAACAACGTTTCGGCTGGCACGCCGATTCGGTTGCAGCGCTGAAACGGGGTGCGGCAAGAACGGCCTTAGGCGGTGCCGCTTCGCCCCGCCCTGCCGCATCGACAAAAAGAGAAAGGAGAAACGCGCCGGTTAGAACTGCGTCCAGTCGTCCTGGTCCGAGGCAGAAGCCGCCAGGGCAAGCTTGTCGCCGGCCGGCTCGGTCGACGCTGCCGGCGCCGGCTTGGCGGACGGCGCCGCCGCGGCGGGCTTGCGGGCCGCCGCAGGCTTGCGAGCGACCGCAGGCTTGCGCGCAACCGCCTTGGTGGGCGGCGTCGATGCGGAGGGCTTGGCGGCAAGCGACACGGCAGCGGGCACAGCACGCGCGCCGCCACCCGGCGGCAAGCGGAACGACGCCACCGTTTCGCGCAGCACGTGCGCCTGCTCTTCCAGCGATTGCGCGGCGGCCGCGGCCTCTTCCACCAGCGCGGCGTTCTGCTGCGTGACCTCGTCCATCTGGTTCACGGCCTGGTTGACCTGCTCGATGCCCGAGCTCTGCTCATCCGATGCGGCGGAAATCTCACCCATGATGTCGGTCACGCGCTTGACCGCCACCACCACGTCTTCGATCACCGCACCGGCTTCGCCGACCAGGGTCGAGCCGTTCTCGACGCGCCCCACCGAGTCGGTAATCAGTTCCTTGATCTCCTTGGCCGCACCCGCCGAGCGCTGCGCCAGGCTGCGCACCTCGCCCGCCACCACCGCAAAGCCGCGACCCTGCTCGCCGGCACGCGCTGCCTCAACTGCCGCGTTCAGCGCCAGGATGTTGGTCTGGAACGCAATGCCTTCGATCACGCCGATGATGTCGGCGATCTTCTTGCTGCTGTCGTTGA
>CAJXMR010000362.1 GCA_913056305.1 uncultured Ralstonia sp. | reverse complement strand
AGGACCCGTTGCGAGTCAATGACTTGCGCAAGCTGTTCGACGAAGATGTTTCCGCGGACACCATCCGCGTGCTGCTTGAAGAGCTCCGCCAGGATTGGCTGGACCGCGGTGTCGAATTGGTGGCGCTGGCTTCGGGCTGGCGCCTGCAAAGCCGCCCGGAAATGCGCGTCTATCTTGATCGCCTGCATCCGGAAAAGCCGCCCAAATACTCGCGTGCGGTGATGGAGACGCTGGCCATCATCGCCTATCGCCAGCCCGTCACACGCGGCGATATCGAAGACATTCGTGGTGTGACCGTCAACACGCAGGTCATCAAGCAGATCGAAGACCGTGGCTGGATTGAAGTGATCGGCCACCGTGATGTGCCCGGCCGTCCGGCGCTGTATGCCACCACCAAGCAGTTCCTGGACGACCTCGGCCTGCGCTCGCTGGACGAACTGCCGCCGCTGGAAGACGCCCGCGCTCAGGCGCAGGCCAGTCTGCTGGAGCAGGGCGCAATTGAATTCGAGGGCGGTGCGATTGCCGTCGAAGAGCTGACGGCGCTGGTGAACGAGGCGCCTGCCGAAGCGGGCGCGGAATCTGCCGTACCCGCCGAGGCGGGGGCCGCCGATCCAGTTGAACAGCCCGAGGCATTGACCGCGGGTATGCACGCCGAGGCCGTCGCCCACGAGGCGATCACCGAGGTGTCGTCCGAGCTGGCGTCGCCGGTGGCGGTGGATGCTGCTCCGGAAGCGCTGGCCGAATCGCTGTCTGTTTCGCAGGCGCTGTCGGCGGCCCCCGGGCTTGTCGAAACGCAGTCGGGAGCGGAGCCGTACGCCAAGCCCGCCGCAGATAACGAACATTCCTGAGCCGCGCTCGCCAATCGAGCGGCGCACGGCCTGAACCTCTAGATTTGAAAGACGTTGTGAGCACCTTGCCTGATTCCATCGATACACATACGCCGGCCAATGGCGCCGGTGATGGCGCCGAGTCGTCCGCACCGCGCCGCAAGGGCTTGCGCCGAGGTTTGCGCAACCTGGTCGCCTCGCGCCGCCAGCCGCAGGACCGCCCAGAGGGCGAGTCCGTGAGTGCGGATTCTGCGGAGCCCGCTGCTGGCGAGCCGCCGCGCAAGAGCCGCACCCCGCGTACGCGCAAGCCGAAGGACGCCGCTCAGGGCGAGGCCGCCGTCGCGGTAGAAGCCAACCCTGCGCCGGCAGAGGGGCAAGCCGCTCAGGCCGAGGGCCAGGGGGAGCGCCGTGGCCCGCGCGGCCGCTTCGGCAAGGGGCGCCGCCGCCAAGGCGAAGCGCAGCCGGCTGGTGAACGCGCGGAGGGTGCAAGCGGCAACGCTGAAGCCAAGGCCGGCACCGGCGGTCGCGGCAAGAATCCACGCCAGAACCGCAACGGCAAGCCGCAAGGCAAGGGCGGTAACCAGAACCGCGGCGGTCAGGCTGGCAGGGGCGGCAAGGGCACCGACGACGTCTTCCAATACGTGATTTCCGGCGCGTACGACGCCGAAGCGGACACCGGCGCCGCCGCCAAGCCGACCAATGTGCGCGAACTCACCGCCGAGGACGACGCCCCCAAGCTGCATAAGATCCTGGCCGATGCCGGCCTGGGCTCGCGCCGCGACATGGAGGACCTGATCCTGCAGGGGCGCGTCTCCGTGAACGGTCTGCCGGCGCACATCGGCCAGCGTATCCTCGCGACTGACCAGGTGCGCGTGAATGGCAAGCTGATCCAGCGCAAGCTGCCGAGCAAGCCGCCGCGCGTGCTGCTGTACCACAAGCCGGCCGGCGAGATCGTCAGCCAGTCCGATCCGGAAGGTCGTCCGACCGTGTTCGACGCGCTGCCGCGCATGAAGACCGGCAAATGGGTCGCTGTCGGCCGCCTGGACTTCAATACGGAAGGCTTGCTGATCTTCACCACGTCCGGCGACATCGCCAACCGCTTCATGCATCCGCGCTACGGTGTGGAGCGTGAATACGCGGTGCGCACGCTGGGCGAACTGGCCGAGACCGACCGCCAGAAGCTGCTCCACGGCATCCCGTTGCAGGACGGCGAAGCCAACTTCCTGCGCTGCGCCGACGGTGGCGGCGAAGGCGTCAACCACTGGTACCACGTCGCCCTGACCGAAGGCCGCAACCGCGAGGTGCGCCGGATGTTCGAGGCGGTCAACCTGACCGTGTCGCGCCTGATCCGCACGCGTTATGGCAGTTTTGTGCTGCCGCGTGGCCTCAAGCGCGGGCGCTGGCAGGAGGTGTCGGCAGACGACGTGCGCACGTTGATGGGTACGCTGGGCATGAAGGTGCCGACGGCAAGCACTGGCGGGCAGCAGCAGAGCCGCCCGGGCAGCCGCCGCCGTGAGCCGGCGCCGGTGCTGATGGGGCCGATGTCGTCGGGCTTTACCGGCGAAGCGAACTTCCAGTCACGTGGAATGGGTGTCGAGAACGGCAACCGTGCGCAGCCGGCGCCGCGCCGTCCGTCCAACCCCCGTCAGCCTGATCCGATGCAGACCTCGATGGGCTATATCAATGTCGGCGGCCCGACCACGCTGACGGCGCGCACCCGCACGGGCGCGCGCCCGGATGGGCGTGGGGCGGCGGGTCAGGGTGGCATGCGTGACGGCAACCGCGCGCCGGGCAACAAGCGCCCGGGCAAGAGCGGTGGCGGCGTGCCGAATGGCAACAAGGCGCGTGGCGGCGGCGGTAAGCGCGGCGGCAAGCGCTGAAAATGACGACGCTGTGTGCGGTACCCGCCGCAGCGTCTGATTTTGTGGTGCGCTCGGGGCATATTTTGCGTTTTGCCCCGAGACGCATTACAATACGAGTCTAATCAAAAGTCATCCTGCAGAAGATGGGCGAATGATATGGGCATTGCGCCCATTTTTTTTTGCTTCGGCAGGTTGGCAGCACCGGGAAATTCTTCAGGAAAAACGTGCATCTGACTGATCTGATTGAGAAAACCC
>CAJXMR010000361.1 GCA_913056305.1 uncultured Ralstonia sp. | reverse complement strand
GAAGACGAGCGACAGGCGCTGCGTGAACATGTCGTCCTGCTGCGGCAGCGGCTTGCTGAAGGTGATGTCGCCGACCTGGCGGCAGGCCACCGACGCCTCGGTCACGTCCTCTGCCACGCCCAGCGTGCCCTTGATGCCGCCGGTGCGGGCACGCGAGATATAGCAGGTCACGCCCTGCACGAGCGGGTCATCAAAGGCCTCGATGACGATCTTGTCGGAGCCGGTGACGCGGAAGTTGGTGTTGACGCTGCCGATGTCTTCCGCATGGACGGTAGTGATGGCGGCAACGCTGGCGAACAGGGCGAAGCAGTGAAGTAGGCGCATGGTGGCTCGGGTGGTGGTTACAGGGAAGCGGGCGGCCACGGGGCCGGTTCGTTGGTGGATGTGCCGCGCAGGTCGCCCCGCGCGGACTGCTCGATGCGACGGTGCAGCGCGTCCATGAAGACCTTCACCTTGGCCGGCATCAGGCGGCGGCCGGGAAACACGGCGTACACACGCATCGGCGGGATCTGGAAATCGGTCAGCACCTCCTGCAGCACGCCGGAGGCGACCAGCTCTGTCGCAAACGCCGAGGTGATGCGCGCCACGCCCAGGCCCGCCATGGCCGCCTGCATGCGCAGCTCGCTGTTGGAGGTGCGCATGCGGAAGTCCAGCGGCAGGTTGATGGTTTCGCCGCCGGGCGTGCGGAACTGCCATTCGGATTCATTGGACAGGCCCAGGCAGGGCCAGTCGATCAGTTGATCGGGGTGGGTCAGGGGCCCGAGGCGCTCCAGCAGTTGCGGCGCGACCACCACCGCGCGCCGCAGGTCGAACACGCGCTGGGCGACCATGCCGGAATCGGGCAGCGGCTCGCGCGGCACCGTCAGCATGATGTCGTAGCCCTGGGCGAGCGGATCGATCTGGCGCGGCGCCACGTCCACCTCGATGCGCAGGCTGGGGTGCTCGCGCATGACTTCCAGCACCACCTCGGCGAACTGCTTGGCGGCAAACTCGTACGGCATGGCGATGCGCAGCGTGCCGGTGGGCGACTGGAACGTGGCGGCGGCATCTTCCGAGACTTCGCGCAGCCGCTGGAACAATGGGCCGGCATCGCGCAGCAGGGCTTCGCCGGCATCGGTCAGGCGCAGGCGGCGCGTGCTGCGCTCGAACAGGCGCACGCCCAGTTTGCCCTCCAGCCGCGACACGGCGGTGCTGACCGACGACTTGGGCAACCCCAGCCGATCGGCCGCGCGCGTGAAGCTGCCGAGCGAGGCCACGGTGCAGAATGTGTCCCAGTCGTTCCAGTCCGTCGTTCGCATAGTTGAACAATGAATTTGTTAGGAGGCGATTTCCGCCCGTTTTGAAGCAAATTACCATCCCGGCATGAACACGCCAAGCACAGACCACACGCTCCCCGCGCTCCCGCCGCCTGCCGCTCCCGCCGTCGAATCGACGGTCGGCAGCCGGCTGGAGCTGCGCATGCTCGGCATGGTGATCGGCCTGGCCACCGGCGTGGATTACATGGCCAACCTGATGTTTTCGATTGCGGGGCCGCATATCGAGGGCGGGGTGCTGGCCTCGCAAGATGTCTACCTGTGGGCCGTGACGTCGTATGCGGCGGCGGCCAGCCTGGCGATCCTGGTCATGGGCCGGCTGGCCGAACACATGACCTACCGCAAACACACGCTGGTCTCGCTGGGCGTCTTCATTGTCGGCACGTTGATGTGCGCCTCGGCCGAGGGCGGCGCCATGCTGATCATTGGCCGGGCGGTGCAGGGCTTTGGCGGCGGGCCGATGCTGTCCACCTCGCGCATCTTCGTGCAGCACAGCCCCGCGCACGAGCGCCGCACCATGATGAAGGGCATGATCTACGGCATCTTCGGGCTGTCGTGCGTGTCGCCCATCCTGTCGGCGGCGCTTACCGAACAGTTTGGCTGGCGTGCCATCTTTGTGGCGCAGCTGCTGCTGGCGGTGGTGGTGTGCGCGCTGGTGGCCGCGTTCTACCCGCACCCCAAGCTGCAGGAGCGCAAGACCGATTTCGCCTCGCTCGACTGGCCCTCGGCCATCGCCTTCGGCCTGGCCGCGCTGATCGCGCTGCACGGCTTCCAGCAGGCGCGCTTCGTGCACCCGGATGGCTCGCCGGCGCAGGTGGTGCCCATCATTGCCGTGGTTGCGCTGATCGCCTGGATCGGCATCCGCCAGACTGGCCACCCGTTGCCGTGGGTAGACCTGCGCGCCACGTTGCGGCGCCGCTTCATGATGGGCATGGTGTTCTACGCCATCTATTACGTGTTTGCCAGCGCGTGGAGCTTCCTGTCGTCGAGCCTGCTGCAGAACGGCCTGGGCTTCCGCTATGAGACCACCGCGCAGTTCATGACCCTGGGCGGGGTGGTGACGCTGGTGCTGGGCATTGCCAACTTCCAGCTGACCAACTATCTGCCGCCCAAGCGCGTGCTGATCGCCATCGGTTTCGGGCTGATGGCGACGGCGCTGCTCTGGATGTCGCACGTGGCCATGCCCGGCGCATCCGCAGCGGTGCTGGTGCCGGGCTTCATGATCGAGGGCATGGTGGGGATGTTCGTGGTGATCCAGGTGGCGGGGCTGACCTTTGTCGACCTGCCCGCCGAAGACTTCGGCCACGCCTATCAGTTCAAGGGCATCATGCGCGCCTGGGCGCAGGCCTTCGGCACCCTGGCCGCCACGCTGCTGCTGCAGCGCGGGCAGGCGCAGCACCGTACCGACCTGGTTGGCCACGTGTCCGCGCTCACGCCGTCTTGGCAATGGCCGCACCCGCTGCAGGGCACGGAGCTGATCCGCATCTCGGCCGAGATCGACCGGCAGGCCACGCTGCTGGCCTGCAGCGACCTGTTCGTCTGGGGCGCGGCGATTGCGCTGGTGTGCGCGGCGGCGATCCTGGTGCAGCGCACGCTGCGTTGAGAGCCTAGTGAACCGTAACGTTTAATTAGGAAGTAATATCGTACCCACTGGAGGGTGCG
>CAJXMR010000360.1 GCA_913056305.1 uncultured Ralstonia sp. | reverse complement strand
CTGCGAGAGGATGTCGCCCAGCCGCCCGGTGATGCTCTCGCGACGCTTGAGCGTGCCGCCCAGCGAGAACATCGAGACATCCGACAGCAGCGCCAGTGCGGTCGAGAACCGGTTGACGGCCTGGTAGTAGCGGCGCATCTCCGGCGCGGCATTGGACGGCGCCGGTGCCACGCGTCCGCCCGACACGGCATGCAATGCCGCGCGCACCAGGTTGCCCGCAATGAACGCACCGTGCCCGAACAGTGCCGCGTCGAACGCGCGCAGCGTCTTGGCCGAATCGTCGCCCTGCGCCGCCGTCATCTCGCGCAGCACGTACGGATGGCAGCGGATCACCCCCTGCCCGAAGATGATCAGGCAGCGCGTCATGATGTTCGCGCCTTCCACCGTAATGGCGATCGGCACCTGCTGATACGCGCGCGCCAGGAAGTTGTTCGGCCCCATGCAGATGCCCTTGCCGCCAACGATGTCCATCGCGTCGTTGATCACGTCGCGCGCGCGCTCGGTCACGTGGTACTTGGCGATGGCGGAGATGACCGAGGGCTTCTCGCCGAGGTCCACCGCCAGCGCAGAGAGGCGCCGCGCCGCATCCATCATGTAGAGGTTGCCGCCCATGCGGCCCAACGCTTCCTGGATGCCCTCGAACTTGCCGATCGGCGTGCGGAACTGGCGGCGCACGGCGGCATAGGCGCCGGTGGCGCGCACCGCCAGCTTGGCCAGCCCCACGTTGGACGACGGCAGCGAGATCGCGCGGCCCGCCGCCAGGCATTCCATCAGCATGCGCCAGCCACGGCCGACCTGCGCCTGCCCGCCGATCACCCAGTCGATCGGGATGAACACGTCGTTGCCCGAGTTCGGGCCGTTCTGGAACACCGCGTTGAGCGGCCAGTGGCGGCGCCCGATGTTCACGCCCGGGTGGTGGGTCGGGATCAGCGCGCAGGTGATGCCGGGCGCCTTGTCAGCGCCGAGCAGCCCGTCCGGGTCGACCGCGCGGAAGGCCAGGCCCAGCACCGTCGCGATGGGCCCCAGCGTGATGTAGCGCTTGCTCCAGGTCACGCGAAAGCCCAGCGTCTCGCGGCCTTCGTGCATGCCGCGGCAAACCACGCCCACGTCGGGGATGGCGGCGGCGTCCGAGCCGGCGTAGGCGTTGGTCAACGCGAAGCAGGGGATCTCTTCACCGCGCGCCAAGCGCGGCAGGTAGTGGTTCTTCTGCGCCTCGGTGCCGTAATGCAGCAGCAGCTCGGCGGGGCCCAGCGAGTTCGGCACCATCACCGACACGGTGGCCGCCGAGCAGCGCGTGGCCAGCTTCATCACCACCTGCGAGTGCGCATAGGCCGAGAAGCCTTTGCCGCCGTACGCCTTGGGAATGATCATGCCGAGGAAGCCGGCCTGCTTGGCATACGCCCAGGCCTCGGGCGACATGTCTTGCCAGACCTGCGTGGTCTCCCAATCGTTGGCGAGGTCGCACAGTTTTTCGGTTTCAATGTCGAGGAAGGATTGTTCCTCGGGCGAGAGGCGCGGCGCGGGGGCCGAGAGCAGGCGCTTCCAGTCGGGGCGGCCGGAGAACAACTCCGCATCCCACCACACGGTGCCGGCTTCGATCGCGTCGCGCTCGGTGGGCGACATCTCCGGCATGATCTTGCGGAACATCGCCAGCACCGGCCGCGTGATGAGCACGCGGCGCAGCGGCTTGAGCGTGAGCAGCGTGGCCGGCAGTACGAAGACGATGGCCAGCGCGGCGGTGGCGACCGGGCCGACCAAGCCGAGCCACGCGCCAGCCGCCAGCCATGCGGCCGAGCCAATCAGCCACGCCAGTGCCGAAGCCTCCATGCTGGCCAGGCCGAGCACGCCAATACAAAGCAGGACGATCCAGATCGTCATGTGGGTCTCCAGTGTGTGCCCTCGCCGGGGCGCCCGATTTGGGTCAGGCGCCCGGTGAACGGCGTGCCAACCGCGAGAGCAAGCCGGTCAGGCGTTCGGGCTGCGCCAGGGGCGCATCGGGTTGGCCGGGAAGATGGCGCGCGCGGCGTTACTGCGGCGGATGGCCAGGGCACGCGTGCGTGCGGTGGGTGTGACCGGGGCGTCGTCGTGGTCATCGCCGGCGTGGTTGTCGGCGATGTCGGCGGCGTCGGCGGCGTCCTCGACAGCGTCATCGGCGCTGGCGCGTGGCGCGGGTGTGCGGCCGAAGAGATCGCCGGGGAAGGGCGAGGCGGCGGTTGCGGTGGTCGTGGTGGTCTGGATGGGCGCGCGCTCGTTGCTGCGGCCGGGGGTGCCGTTGCTGGTGACGCGTCCGCTGTTGCCGTTGCCTTGGCCATGGGGGCCACCGGTGGTGTCGTCGCTGGACGGCACCACCGAGGGGTGCTGCGCTTCGGCCAGCTCCACCACCTGATCCAGCGCGTTCTCTTCGTTGGCGGGCAGCGGGGCGTTGAGCGTGGCCACCACCAGCGCGGTCAGGCGCGCCAGCAGCGAGGCATCGTTCATCGGCTTGCCCTGCGTGAACAGCGGCAGCAGGTTGTTGAGGTCGTCGCCCGCCAGCACGCCTGCAAGAGCCTTGAGCGCGAAGTGCAGGCGCCAGCCGAGCTCCGAGCGCGGCAGGCTGGGCAGCGCGCGCGAAAACGCCTCGAAGAAGCGATCGAACACCGGCGCGTAGTGGCCGAGCAGGTAGCCCTGCACGAACGGCGAGGTGTCGGAATACACGCGGCCCATCAGGCGCAGGAAGGCGGGGCCGCCGGTGTCGGGGTTGCGCGCCATCTGCAGCGCGGGCACGAAGAGGGCGCCCAGCACGTGGTCGCAGGTCATGCCCTGCGGCCAGCGCGCCTCGCACGCCGTCAGCAGCGCCAGGCGGCGCGTGTTGAGCGGATCGAGCCGGCGCCCGAGCACCGACTGCATCAGCGCTTCCTTGCTGCCGAAGTGATAGTTGACGGCGGCCAGATTGACCTTGGCGCGCGCCGTGATCTGCCGCAACGACATCGCCTCGTAGCCGAACTCGATGAACAGCA
>CAJXMR010000359.1 GCA_913056305.1 uncultured Ralstonia sp. | reverse complement strand
CATAAGCCGATCGACGATCAGTCTGCGCGGTCGGTGCGCAGCGGGCCGTATTCGATCGGCACCCAGGCGTAGGCGTTGCCATCCTTGCGCACATGGCCCAGCCCCGGGAACGGCAGGTGCGCGCCGCCCACCCACAGCTTGTCATGCGCCGCCTCGGCAAACAGCTTGCGGCGCGTGGCGACGGCCTGCTTCTTGTCGACGTCATACTCGAACGCAACCTCGGGGTGCATGAACTGCACCGCATGGCTGTGCACGAGGTCGCCCCACACCAGCAGGCTCTGGCCCTTGGACGCGAACAGGTAGCCGCTATGCCCCGGCGTGTGGCCGTTGGCCACCACGGAACGCACGCCCGGCAGCACCTCATCGCCCGGCTTGAACTGCTTGAGCTTGCCGGCCGCCGCATACGGCGCCACCGCATCGCGCGCCATCTTGAAGAACGGCTGCATGTCCTTCGGCTTGGTGGCGGCAATCGTCTCGCTCAGCCAGTAGCCGGCTTCCGGCGCGGCCACATAGACCTGCGCGTTGGGGTACGTCGGCTGGCCCTGCGGCGTCAGCAGACCGCAAGCGTGGTCGGGATGCAGGTGGGTCAGCAGCACGGCGTCGATCTGCTCGGGCTGGTAGCCGGCCGCGCGCACGTTGCCGGCCAGGCCACCCATGGTCGGGCCGAAGCAGGTGCCCGAGCCCGTATCGACCAGAATGCGCTGGCTGCCGGTGTCGATCAGGTAGCCGTTCACCGCCGTCTGCATGCCGGGCGTGGACGACACGAACATCCGCGCCAGCAGGCTCTGGACGGATTGGGCGCTCAGGCCCAGCAAGGTCTTCGGTTCCAGGTCGACGTAACCGTCATACAACGCGGTGACGACGGCGTCGCCGAGCGCCATGCGGTAGTAGCCGGGCACCTGCGCGCGCTGCTGGGTGGCGGCCGGTGCGGAAGCTGGCGCGGCCGTCTGCGCATGGGCAACACCGGCAATCGCGGCAACAGCAACAAGAGTGGCCGTCAGCGCGGCGCGGCGCGCAATCCGGGTGGGGGTGGCAAGCGTGGGGAAAGAACGCATGTCGGGGCTCCTCGGGAGATGCGCCGCATGCCCATCGCAGCGGCGGAAGCTCGGATCATGCCACGCTCAGCGCACATGCGTTGACGCCATTGGCGAGAGGGGTATCGCAAAAAACCGTCGACGACGACGAAAAGAAACAAGGCCCGACATGCCGGGCCTCTTTCGATCATCCGGATTCACGACGGCTGCGCAACCGCTGTGCCCGGGCCGACAGGTTACGGCGCGATGCTGAACGCCGGGGACGAAGTGACCGTGCCGGTAACCGTGCAGCCCCCATCGAGCGAGGCGTTATTGAACGTCAACGACGAGCTCGGGTTGTCCCATGCGCCCACGACCTTGGTCGGGCCGCAGCTAACGAACGGGGCTGTTACGGCAACGTTGTTGATCGACAACTGGGTGGTGGTGTCGGCCTGGCCCGTCCACGGAGTGTTGCTGGTGGCGCTACCCTGGATCGCGCCACACAGCACATCGCCGGCGACGAACTGCGTGGACGTGATATTGACGATGCCACCGCTGGTGATCGTGCCGTTGAAGGTTGCGGTGCAATTGGCGTTGGCTACCGGACTGGTCAAACTGGTGGTGCCCGAGACCGAGAACGGCTCGCCGTTCGGGTTCATCGGCTTGCCGTCGGCGCGCGAAACGGTAACGGCGAAGACCGGCGTGGCTGCTGCAGCGGAGAGTGCGAGTGCAAGTACCAGTGATACAGCTTTGCGTGTGCTCATCATCATTGCCTCACTAGGGGTGGCGGAAAACCGCCGGGACCGTGATGCGGGACTCGATCCCGCATGAACCCGCACCACAAAAAGAGCCGGACGCATGCAACCGCGCCCGGCTCAGAACTTGTACGAAACCGCTAGAAACGTGACGATCGGATTGGCCTTGAGCGTGGTCTTGGTGGTAGCCAACGTGGTGCCATCCGCTGCCTTGATGATCGTCGCGGCTTCCGTCTTGAGCGGCATGTACGACACAGTGGCCGTCAGCGACCAGCGCTTGTCGAGCGCATAGCTCGCGCCCAGATTGAAGATCGGCGCGAACGACGACGATGAATCCGCCTCTACCGAGGTCGGCCCCGGCTTGCCGGCACCCGCCGCCAGCACACTGCCCAGCTCGCGGTTCACCGCGCCGACGAAGTTCTGGTTCAGCTCGATGTTGGTGAAGAAGCTGTAGACGATGCCCGCACCCACGAACGGGCGAAACCTCGAGGTTGCCTGGCCGAAGTAGTACTGCAGGATCAGGCCTGGGCTCCACTGCCGTGACTTGCGCACCGCCGGCTCGAGGGTGGGGTCGTCCATGTCGACGTGGCCCAGCGCGCCGGCAGGCCCCGGCGCGCGGATGGTGCCGCGCCCGGTCAGTTTGAATTCAGGCGGCACCCCACCGATCGCCGTCACGGCGATGTTGTCGGTCAAGAAATGCGTGAATGTCAGGCCGAGCGTGTCGGCGTTGTTGACGCTCAGCCCGCTGCCGGGCGAGGTGAAGCTGTCTGGCGTGCGCAGCGGGTCGTTGATCGGCGCGTTGATGACGCGGGTGGTCAGCCCGTTGCTGGAATCCTGCGGCATGATGTGGAACCAGCCAACGCTGACGACGTTGTCGCCGGCCTGCTGCGCCATGGCGCCTGCGGAAGCGCAGGCCGCCATGAACGCGAAGGTCAGTCTTTTCATCGAGTCTCCTCTCTATTTTTTGTGGCGCGCGGCGCAAAGCGGCACGCCGCGGTCTTTGGTTTGAGATGCGGCGTCACTGCACGAACGCGCCCACCGTGAAGTACGGCTTCCCCTTGTCGTTCATGTCGAGAAAGCCGAAGGCGCCGCCCGTGAAGATCAGCTTGCCGGTCGGTGGCGAGCCCGCCGCGGCGCTGGCTTGCAGCGTGCGCACCACGCCCGGCACGGTTTGTGTGAAATCCAGGTTGAGCGCGCGGGCGAGGCTGGCTTGCGACGGGTTGAACGGATCGAGCAGCGTGGCCTGGTCGGCCA
>CAJXMR010000358.1 GCA_913056305.1 uncultured Ralstonia sp. | reverse complement strand
TTCGTGACGGCCGCCTACCTGGGCTGGAAGGTGCACTGGAAATCGCCGCCGCGCGAGGACGCGCAAACCCACTGGGGCGACGCAGTGCGCCGTCACGGCTTGCACACGGTCATCGGCCTGGTCTGGGCTGCGCTGGTCTACTGGCTGAACCCGAGCTTCCTGTGGTGGCTGTCGCCGGTGGTGGGCGCGCTGATCGTGTCGATCCCGCTGTCGGTGCTGTCCAGCCGCGTCACGCTGGGGCGGCGCATGCGCCGCTGGCGGCTGTTCATGATCCCTGAAGAAGTGCGCCCGCCGCGTGAGCTGCGCGCGACGCGCCGGCACCTGCGCAACGCGCCGCCGATGCCGGATTTCCGTCAAGCCGTAGCTGACCCGGTCACCAACGCGCTGATGTGCGCGATTGGCACGACGCGCTTCCCGCACGATCCGACGCTGCTGGAAGTGCGCGATGCGGCCGTGCGCCAAGCGCTCGCAGCCGGCCCCGACCAGCTCACCAACAAGCAGAAGCTGGTGCTGCTGTCGGACCCGCTGGCGTTGTCGGCGCTGCACTTGGCGGTGTGGTCGTCCGACGCACATCGCGCCGCCTGGCTGGCCGCCCCTGAGGCCGCTGCCGCCTGAGACGCCGTGCCCCGCAAGCCTTTCCGCCGGGGCCGGTGTTTTACTTTCTGTTACAGCCGTAGGAATTGCGTAGCACCGCTACCGCGACGCGGTTCGTACAATGACTTCACACATTCGATGAACGAAGTCGACGCGGCGCACGGCGCCCCGGCCTCGCAACCGCAAGGAGAAGCATCATGAAACGCACTCTGCTCGCATTCGCCCTGGGTGGCGCCGCGCTGTGCGCCTCGACGGCGGCGCTGGCCCATGTCGACGTCGGCGTGTCGATCGGCGTGCCGGGACCGGTCTATGTGGCACCGGCACCGGTATACGCACCGCCGCCCGTGGTCTATCAACCCGCTCCGGTCTATGCACCGGCACCGGTGGTGGTAGGCGGCTACTACCGTGATCCGTACTGGCGCGAGCGTGAATGGCGCCGCCACGAATGGCGTGAGCACGAGTGGCGCGAGCATGGCTGGCACCACCGTCATTGGGATCACGACGACTGACGCCTAGCCCTCGCTAGCAAACCACACGGGCCGCTCCATCGAGCGGCCCGTTGCTTTTGCGCGCCAACTCACGTGCACCCCTGCGCGCGCGCCAATCCGACCTATCCTGAGCGTAGCGGCAATCGCAATATTGCTGCCGTAAACGACCCCAGGAGATTGCCATGTCGATATCCACCACACTCGACAGCTGCCTGCGCAGCAAGGGCTGCCTGTACGAGGTGATTCGCCATCCGCACACCAACACCAGCACGGAAACCGCGCAATCCGCGCACGTTCCCGGCGACCGCCTCGCCAAGACATTGCTGCTTGAAGACAAGTACGGCTATGTGGCTGCCGTGCTCCCGTCGACCTATCACCTGCACCTGGCGGAGCTGCAGAAGCAATCCGGCCGCATGGAGCTGACGCTCGCCGATGAATCCGAACTGCGCGAAGTCTTCAAGGACTGCGACGCGGGCGCGGTGCCACCGGTGGGCATGGCCTACGACATGCCCACCTACGTGGACGACGCCCTGATGCAGCATCGCGACATCTACTTCGAGGCCGGCGACCACGAAAACCTGGTGCACATGGACATGGATCAGTTCATGGCCTTGATGCGCGAGGCCAAGACCGCCCATTTCGCCCATCGCATGCAGGGCATCCTGTTCTGACGCTGGCGGGAAACCGACAGGAGAAGGCCATGGCCGATGAGGTTGTCATCACGCCCCGCAACAACGGGCCGTATCACATCAAGGGGAGCTTTCGCATCGTCACCCAGGGCGGGCGAGAGTTGGCCATTGAAGGAGACCAGGTGTGGCTGTGCCGCTGTGGGCATTCGCTGAACAAGCCGTTCTGCGATGGCTCGCACAAGCGCGTCGAGTTCGACAGCAACCTCGACGCGCCTGCGCCTGAGAAACCGGCTTAGCGAACCACCGGCTTATAACGAATGCGCTTGGGCTTGGCACCCTCCTCGCCCAGGCGCTTCTTCTTGTCGGCTTCGTATTCCTGGTAGTTGCCCGGGAAGAATTCGACGTGCGAATCGCCCTCGAAGGCGATGATGTGCGTGGCGATGCGGTCGAGGAACCAGCGGTCGTGCGAGATCACCATCACGCAGCCGGCGAACTCGAGCAGCGCGTCTTCCAGCGCGCGCAGCGTTTCCACGTCGAGGTCGTTCGACGGTTCGTCCAGCAACAGCACGTTGCCGCCCGAGATCAGCGTCTTGGCCAAGTGCAGGCGCCCGCGCTCGCCGCCCGAGAGCGTGCCGACGTGCTTCTGCTGGTCGCCGCCCTTGAAGTTGAAGCGGCCGATGTAGGCGCGCGACGGCGTCTCGTAGCGGCCGACGGTCAGGATGTCGGAGCCGCCCGAGATCTCTTCGAACACGGTCTTGTCGGCGGATAGCGCATCGCGGCTCTGGTCCACGTAGGCCAGCTTGACGGTCGGGCCGATCTTGATCGTGCCCGAATCCGGCTGTTCCTTGCCCGTGATCATGCGGAACAGCGTCGACTTACCGGCGCCGTTCGAGCCGATGATGCCGACGATGGCGCCCGGCGGGAGCGTGAAGCTCAGGTCGTCGATCAGCAGCCGGTCACCATAGGCCTTGCTGACATTGGTGAACTCGATGACTTCGTTGCCCAGACGCTCGCCGGCCGGGATGAAGATTTCCTGCGTCTCGTTGCGCTTCTGGTATTCCTGGCTGTTCAGCTCGTCAAAGCGGGCCAGACGCGCCTTCGATTTGGCCTGACGGCCTTTTGGGTTCTGGCGCACCCACTCCAGTTCCTTCTTCAGCGCCTTCTGGCGGGCCGATTCGGACGACTCTTCCTGCTCCAGGCGCTGCTCCTTCTGGTCCAGCCACGAGCTGTAGTTGCCCTTCCAGGGGATGCCGTGGCCGCGGTCGAGTTCGAGAATCCACTCGGCGGCGTTGTCGAGGAAGTAGCGGTCGTGGGT
>CAJXMR010000357.1 GCA_913056305.1 uncultured Ralstonia sp. | reverse complement strand
TGCGTGAGCATGGCGCCCTTCGGGCGGCCGGTGGTGCCGGAGGTGTAGACCATCAGCGCCACCTCGTCCAGGTCGACGGAGGTGGCGGCCACCGCATTGCGCTCGGCCACGTCCACCGGCTCGGCCAGCAGCTGCATCAGGTCGAGCTGGCCGGCACCCGGTTTGTTCTTGGGCGGCGGCGCGGACGACGCGTCGGCGGCGATCAGCTCCGGCGGCACCGCCAGCGCCTTGCGGCAGGCCGGTTGCGACGGCTGCAGGTCGGCATAGCGGGTGGTGATGACGGTGGCGACCGCGGTACCCGGGCGCGCAGCCTCGACGATGGGCATCAGGTCGGCGGCCGCCACCAGGATCTTGGCGGCGGAATCCGCCAGCTGGTCGCGCAACTCGTGCTGCCGCGACAGCGGCCCGCATGGCACCACGATCGCCCCGAGCTTGGCCGTGGCCAGGTGCGCCAGGATCGCTTGCGGACAGTTCTGCAGGAACAGCGCGACCCGATCGCCGCGCGCCACGCCCAGCCGCTGGAACTGCACGGCCAGCCGCGTGGAGAGCTGATCCAGCTCGCGCCAGCAGATCGTGCGGCCGTACCACAGCAGCGCGATGCGCTCCGGCGTCTGTTGCGCGTGATGCGCGCAATAGCGATGCAGCGGCATCTCGCCTGCGAGATAGTGGACCGGCTCGCGGTTCTGGATGGTCATAGCGGTGTCTCCTCGGCCGGCGGCATCATCGGGTTGTGCGCTGGTCGTGATGGCAGCCCTCGTACCGGGGCGCTCATACGGGCGGGGTTCAGTGGCATCCATGCTTCGAGTATGGCAACCGTCTCACACGAGTGCCGCGTCGATTTGCGCAAAAGCGTGTTGCACTCGGTTATTCGCCGGTGCGTGACGCAGCACAACACGGATCCCACAAAAATCTACCCGTTGGTATGCAGTCTCTGCGCAAATCCCCTGCTACGTCAATCGGTGGGAAGGCGGATGCCCGGATCGACCGACTGTGAGCGGAAAATGTAAAGAATGTGGATATCTTCACCGGAGCGTGTACTCACATTCTACGATCGTGCGTCTACAGTGAATTGCGTAGACAGTAATTAAAAATTTGCTGTCATGACAGATTTGTTCTATTTTTGACAACAAATCATGTGAGAGGCTGGAATGGATCGTTTGCAGTCGATGCGGGTGTTTTCCAAGGTGGTGGAGCTTGGCAGCTTCGCCCGGGCGGCCCAGCATCTGTCGATGTCGAATGCCGTGGTCACGCGCTACGTGGCCGATCTGGAGGCGCATCTCGGCACGCGCCTGCTCAATCGCACCACGCGCAGCCTGTCGCTGACGGACGTGGGCGAGACCTACCTGCAGCGTTGCGCGCAGATCTTGCTCGACATCGATGAGGCCGAATCGCTGGCCACCTCGCGTAGCCAGGCGCTGGTGGGCGGTTTGCGCATCGTCGCGCCGGTCATGTTCGGGCTGCACGTGCTGCCGATGCTGCTGGCACGTTTCCAGCAGCTCTACCCGGAGGTCACCTTCGACGTGGCGCTGTCCGATCGGCCGATCGACATCGTTGAAGATGGTCGCGATGTCGGCATCATGGTGTCGGAACTCGGCCTCGGCTCGCACCTGGTGGCGCGCCGCATGATCTCCGCCGAGATGGTCATGGCTGCCACGCCCGCCTACCTGCGCCAGCATTCCACGCCGCAGCGCGCGGAAGACATCGCCGAGCACCGCGTGATCGCGATGTGGCATCCGCAGCTGCGTCACGAGTGGGAGATGAGCACGCCCGATGGCCAGTCGATCGCTGTGCCGGTGCAGCCGTCACTGGTCACCAGCAACGCCGAGCTGATGCACCGCGCGGTGCTGGCCGACATGGGCATCGCGATCCTGTCGTCGTATATGGCGCGGCCGGATCTGGAGTCGGGGCGGCTGGTGCGCGTGCTGCCGCAGTACAAGCTGCCGGCCCGCTCGCTGTCGCTGGTGTATCCGAGCCGCAAGTTCCTGCCGACCAAGGTGCGCACCTTCATCGACTACATGCTGGCCCAGGCGATGGAGGTCAAGCATCAGGCCGACGCGCGCACCAGCCGGGGCATGAGCGAAGCCGCCTGAGCGCCAAACGCACCGCCAATACAAAACGGGAGGACAGTGTCCTCCCGTTTGCGTTGGTGCCAGAGAAACCGGTCGATCAGGTTTCGCTGGTGCTTTCCTCGTTGGCCTCGGCTTCGGCGGCTTTCTTGCGTGCCGGGGCTTTCTTGGCAGCCGTCTTCGCGGCCGTCTTGGCTGGGGCCTTGGCGGCCGGGGTCTTCTTGGCCGCCGTGGTCGTCTTGGTTGGCGCCTTCTTGGCGGCGGTCTTCGCGCCCGGCTTGCCCTTGCCTTCGCCGCGCGGCTCGAACTCGAAGCCGATCTTGCCGTCCGGCTGCTTGACCAGGAAGGCCTTGAAGTTGCGGCCCGTGCGCGCCGACTTGAAGCCGGTCAGCAGGTCGGTCTTGCCTTCGCTCAGCAGCTTGTGCAGCTGTTCGCGGCTGATCTCCTGCTGCAGGATGATCTTGCCGGTGGTGAAGTCGCAGGTCTTGGGCTGCGCCACGGCGTTCTCGCACACGTACTTCAGGCCGTGCTCGTAGACGCTGCCGTTGCACTTCGGGCAATGGCCGACGCTTTCCTGGCCGGAGAAATCGACCGGCTCGCCGTCGTCCTCGTCGTTCTGGCCGAAGTCGAATTCCATCTTCCAGTGGCCGTCTTCCTGCGCCAGCTTGAGGATGGCCGCGAACGGCCGGCCCATCTTGCTGCGGAAGCCCTGCAGCGGGCCGATGGTCTTGTTGATCAGCAGCTCTTCCACTTCGTCCAGCTCGAACTGGCGGCCGCCCGGGATCTTGCTGATCGAGAAGTCGCAGTGGCTGCAGGCGAAGCGGCGGTAGTTTTCCTTGACCACGTGGCCGCATTGCGGGCACGGCGTGGCGAGCGTCGCATAGTCGCCGGGGATGGTGTCGCTGTCGTATTCCTTGGCGCGCTTGACGATCTGCTGCGTCATCTGCGCGATCTCGCGCATGAAT
>CAJXMR010000356.1 GCA_913056305.1 uncultured Ralstonia sp. | reverse complement strand
AGAAGAGCCTGGCGAACGGCGTGCCGATGGCGAAGATCCTGTTTGCCGGCAACCCGGCACTGGGCCTGATCGTGCTGCCGATCATGATCTATCACCAGCTGCAACTGATCGTGTGCTCAACGCTGGCGCGCAAGTATGCGGACCGCGTGGCGCACGCCGAACGCGCCGCCGACACCGGCGCCGGCCAGCCCGCCTGATCAGCGCAACGCGGCGAGCGCCGCGATCTCCGGCCAGTGGTAGGTGAGCACCCACGCGTATTGACCGTCCGCCCCCGGCTGCCAACCCCGATTGACCATCACGCCGCCAAGCGCTTCATAGAAGCCGATGGCGGCTGCATTGCCTTCGTAGACGAGTAGATGAAGCTGGGTGATGCCTTGCGCGATCGCCCAGCGGGCGGCTTCGCCCATCAGGCGCTTGCCGGCGCCATGGCCGCGCGCGGCGGGGAGCAAATGCAGGTTGTCGACCAACGCCCCCCAAGGCGTAGCGTCCGCGCGCAACGCACAGAGAAAACCAACGGCCTGACCGTCGCTGTCGGCGCACCAGACCTGTTGTCCGTCAGCCGGCGCGGTCATGCGGCCATGCCATTTGGCCTGCAGGTCGGCCAATGCCGGACCATCAAGATAGGCATCGGGCATGATGCCCCGGTAGACACTCTGCCAGCTGCGCGCCTGGATCTCGGCAATGACGGCGGCATCCGCCGCATCGGCCTCGCGCAAGGTGAGCGCCATGGTCAGACGCCCGGGTTGTGCGACAGCGGCGGATTCTTGGCGAAATACGCGCGGATGCCGCGCAGGATCGCATCGGCCATCTGGTTCTGATAGCCCAGGTCGGTGAGCTTGGCCTCTTCTTCCGGATTGCTGATGAAGGCGGTCTCGACCAGGATCGACGGAATATCCGGCGCCTTGAGCACCGCGAAGCCGGCCTGCTCGACCTGCCCCTTGTGCAGCCGGTTGATGCCGCCGATCTGCTCCAGCACGGCGCGGCCGACCTTCATGCTGTCGCTGATCTGCGCGGTGGTCGACAGGTCCAGCAGCACGCGCGTGACCTGGGCGTCCTTCGAGCCCATGTTGGCCCCGCCGATCATGTCCGACGCGTTCTCCTTGTTGGCCAGCCACTTGGCCTGCACGCTGGAGGCACCGCGGTCGGACAGCGCAAACACCGACGCCCCCCGCGCTTCGGGCGAGAGAAACGCATCGGCGTGGATGGAGACGAACAGGTCGGCCTGCACGCGGCGCGCCTTCTGCACGCGCACGCCCAGCGGCACGAAGTAATCGGCATCGCGCGTCATCATGGCGCGCATGTTGGGCTGCGCGTCGATCTTCGACTTGAGCATGCGGGCGATCGACAGCACCACGTCTTTCTCGTGCGTGCCGGAGCCACCGGTGGCGCCGGGGTCTTCGCCGCCGTGCCCAGGGTCGATGGCGATGGTCAGCAGGCGGCGCATGCGCGGGCCGCCGGCCGGGCCGCGCGGCACGGCCGGCTCCGGCTCGATCGCCAGCGGTGGCGACATCGGCGCGTTGGCCAGCGTGGTCGGTGGCTCGGCGGCCGGCGGCGCAGGCTTGCGCGGCGGCGTGCGGCTCGCCAGTGTCGGGCGGGACTCGATGGCAGGCGGCACGGCCGGCGTGGACGGGCTATCGCCGCCGTTGCGCCGGGCCAAGGCGGCGATGGGGTCGTCGTCTTCGGCCGGGCCCGGCATCGGCGCGCCGCCCGAGGCGACAAAGCGCTCCTGCTTGTCTTCGGTCGCGCGCACCAGCTGCATCAGCGGGTCGGGCGGGTTGCTCGGGTACAGGTCGAACACCAGCCGGTTGCGGTAACCCGCGATCGGCAGCAGCGTGAACACCTGCGGGTTGACGCGCTCCTTCAGGTCGAACACCAGCCGCACCACGCGCGGCCGGTTCTGGCCCACGCGCACCTGGCGGATGTACGGATCGTTCGACGTGATCTTGGCGACCAGTTCGCGCAGCGTCGGGTCCAGGTCCAGCCCGTCGATATCGACCACGAGGCGGTCCGGCTCCACCACCAGATGGTGCGTCGCCGACAGCGGCGTATCCGACTCAATGGTCACGCGCGTGTAATCCTGCGCGGGCCACACCCGCACCGCCACGATGTTGGCGCCACGCGCGATCTGCGGCCCGGCCAGGCTCAGGATGACGGTGCCGGCACCGGCGCGGGCCATGCGCGTGAGCCATTGCCTGCGCGCCTGGCTGGGCAGATGGGGATCATCCGGTTGGTCGGTCGGCAGGTGCTTGATCAGCATGGGGGCAGGATTTGCAACAATTGAACGCCGGTCAGGGTGCGCGCGGTCAGGCGAGCGACGCGTGGTGCATGTTCAACGCCGTCATCGTAGGTTTCGTGCACAGCGTCAACCGCCAGGGCGATGTGGAGGTCGGGCGTGCCGAGCAGCGCCTGCGCCTTCTCGGGCCATTCGACCAGGCATAGCGCGGGCTCGGCAAAGTAGTCGCGGAAACCGGCATCGGCCCATTCTTCCGGGTCGGCAAAGCGGTACAGGTCGAAGTGATAGACCTTCTGCGTGCCGGAGGTTCCGGCCACGTCATACGGTTCGACCAGCGTGTAGGTCGGGCTGCGCACGCGGCCGGTGTGGCCGAGGCCACGCAGGATGGCGCGCGACAGCGTGGTCTTGCCCGCGCCCAGGTCGCCCGAGAGCTGCACCTGCACGGGCCGCGGGCCCAGCGCCAGCACAGCCTGCGCGAGCGCCGCACCAAAGGCTGACGTGGCAGCTTCGTTGGTGAGCGAAAAGAGGCGCTCTACGAGCGGCGGAGTCGGGGCAGCGGGCACGTCGGCAGTCTGCACAGTAGGCATTGCGTACAATTTAGGCATGTCCGGAAGCCCCACGTCATCGCTCGAATCCTGCCTCGATACGCGCCTGCCCGCCGATGAGGCCGGCCAGGCCGCACTTGTCGCGCAGATCCGCGCCTGGGGTGCCGCGCTCGGCTTCGATGCCATCCGCATCGCCGACGTCGACCTGTCACATGCTGAAGACGGGCTCCAGACATGGCTTGCGCAGGGGTTTCACGGTGACATGGATTATATGGCGA
>CAJXMR010000355.1 GCA_913056305.1 uncultured Ralstonia sp. | reverse complement strand
CTTCGGCCGTGACCGTCATGTTCAGCGCGCGGGCCATCGCGATGATGGTCTTGGTCAGTGCCACGCAGTCGGCCACTGCCGGCACCCCGCTGATGAACGAACGGTCGATCTTGATGTTGTGGATCGGCAGGCTGCGCAGATACGACAGCGACGAGAAGCCGATGCCAAAATCGTCCAGCGAGATCTGCACCCCGCGCGCCGCCAGGCTGGTCAGCAGGCGCTGCGTCGACAGCCGGTCGGCCAGCAGCACGCTCTCCGTCAGTTCCAGCTCCAGCCGCGACGGGTTCAGGCCCGAGGCCTTGAGCGCCTCGTCGACATCGCGCTCGATCACGCCGGCATCGCATTGGCGCGCCGATACGTTGACCGCCACCCGGCCGGTGAAGCCGAAATTGCGTTCCCACAGCTGCCCTTGCGCGCAGGCTTGCATCAGGGCCCAGCGCCCCAGCTCGACGATGTAGCCGGATTCCTCGGCCACGGCGATGAACTCGACCGGCGACACCGCGCCCAGCTCTGGGTCCGACCAGCGCATCAGCGCCTCGACCGCAACGATCTCGCGCGTCGCCAGCGCGTACTTGGGCTGGTAGACCAGGCGCACCTGCCCACGGTCCAGTGCCCGGCGCATGCGTTCATTGAGCGTGAAGCGGCGCAGGATCTGCGTCTCCAGCGCGCGCGAGTAGTGTGTGAGCCGGTTGCGGCCGTTCTCCTTGGCGCGGTACATCGCGGCTTCGGCGCGGCTGACCAGCGTGGCGGCTTCGCTGCCGTCTTCGGGGAACACCGCCACGCCGATGCTGCCCGACAGGTGCACCTCGCGCTCCCCACCCGTGAATGGCAGGGCAAGGGATTCGAGCACCTGCTGGGCCAGCGTGTCGGCGGCATCCGGCGTGTCGATTGCCACGCAGAACTGGTCGCCGCCCAGGCGCGCCAACAACGCGCGCTGGCCAACATCGGCGCGGATGCGTTGCGCGGCCACGTTCAGCACCTGGTTGCCGACGTGGTGGCCCATCGCCTCGTTGACGGTCTTGAAGTGGTCGAGCCCGATATAAAGCAGCGCCGCCTGGCCGGTGGCGGGCAGCGCCAGGCGCGCGTCGAGCCGCTCGATGAAGGCCGCGCGGTTGGGCAGGCCGGTGAGCGAATCCTTGGTTTCCAGCAGGCGTAGCTGCTCGTAGGTGGAGCGCTCCGCCGTGATGTCGGTAAAGATGACGAGCACCGCATGCGGCGATGCGCTGTCCTGCGAGAAGATCGGCAACACCGATTGGCGCAGCCAGACGATCTGCCCGGTGCCGGCCGGCATGCCCACCACCACGTTGCTGATGGCCCGCCCCGTGCGTGCGGCCAGCGTGGATGGCCACGCGGCGCGCGGCAGCATGCTGCCGTCTTCGGCCAGCATCATGTCGCCGAGCGTCAGGCGCGGCCGGCCTTTCCACGACGCGCCGGACAAGCGCAGGATCTCGGCGGCGCTGCGGTTGTACGACAGCACGCGGCCGTCCGTGGAGACCGTCAGCACGCCTTCGCTCAGGTGGTTGACCACCAGCCGGTATTGGTCGCGCAGGTCGCGTGCTTGCCGGTACTCGCCTTCCAGGCGCAGCAGCTTGACCAGCGCGCTGATGTAGCCGGCGCACGCACGACGTTGTGCGGCCTCATCGGAGGCGGTGGGCCCAAGTGCCGGACGCGTGTAGAACAGGCATAGCAAGTCGTCGCTGGGGTGCAGGCCGCCGTGCTGGGCGGGAATGCGGCAGAGCCAGTCTGGCTGTGCCGTGCCGAGCGCGTGAGCGAGGATCGCCTGCAAGGGCGCCGGCACATTGGCCAGGCGGATCAACTCGACCGGCGGGAGGTCGCCCGCTGCGGGCGCGATGCGGGCCAGCTCGGCATCGAGCACCTCCTGGCCGGCGCTCAGTTGGGCGCGGGCGGCCTGCGTGCCATAGAGCCGCGCTCGGCCGGAGACCACGCGCACCACCACGCACAGCGCGGTGGGCAGCGCCGCCTCCAGGGCGCGCAGCGCTGCATGCAAGCGCTCGCCCAGCGAGGCCGCCGAGGGCAAGGTGGACAGCAGATGATCCAGGTGTTCATGCGGAAGCGCCGCGCCGATGGCCTCCGGGCTCAGCACGCGCTCCCCCGGCTTGCCCGGCAACTGCGCGCCAAGCGGTAACGGCAAGCCATGTACCACCACTTGCTGGGCAGGCATGCCGTCAAAGCGGGTGGGCGTGACGGTCAGGCGGACGGTGGTGAGCGTGTCGGACGCCGCATCGGCCGCCATCGACACCAACTGTGCAGCGTGTGTCTGGTCGGCGCCAGGCTCCGCCTGCGCATCGTCATGGCTGGCATCGATCAGCAACGATACCGGTGCATCGCGAAAGAAGCGGGAGAACGGCTCCCCCAGCAGTTGGTCGACCGACAGCGCGCGGACCACGCAGACGCCTGCCGCGTTGGCAAATACGATGCGCCCTTCCAGCACCACGTAGAAAGGGACAGGAAGGCTTTGCGCAGACAGCGGGTAGGAGAGTTCGTCTTGCATCCCACGCTCCAGGCAAGGGGGCTCGCCCAAGTTGGCATTGTCCGAGGCCGTGTTCTGATGGGAACGCGGTACGCCTCGTTGGGGAGTGGCTGCGTCCTGCGCAACACCGGATTCCTTCGGCGCGATGCCCTCGCGCCGCTCTCAAGCGTGGGTACGCGCAACCACGGACATCGGGACAGCGATCTTCATGATGCGCAAAAGTCGCCTGATGCGCAAACCTTCACGTTGTGGTCGATACAACACATTGTGCGGCGTGCAATGTCGGCGCACTCGGCAGGAGGCCTCTTTTTGTCGGCGTGATCCTGCTATGTCGCTGTCGGTGCGCAATCGTGCAATGCAAAGTCCGGTTCAATCCAGCGACGCGTGAAGGCCAATCCGGTTGCCGACATCAGCCTGAATGCGCCGATCGTCAATGTGCAATAGGCAATCACGCGTTCGATGGAATACGCCGAGAAAAACCACGTCGCGAAGACAAGCAACGCGCAGTCTGGCAGGTCAAGGAACCTAAGGATGGTGTTCAGAACTCATTCCGCAGCACCGAGACATCGACGCAGCGTCA
>CAJXMR010000354.1 GCA_913056305.1 uncultured Ralstonia sp. | reverse complement strand
TTTGAGACTCTTGTGCATTGTTGCTCCCTTGAGATAAGCGTTGCGTTTAGGCCGGTCACATCACGCAGAAGTTCCAGCCCTTGCCGCACATCGGTCCGGCATCATGACCAGAACCGCGTCCAACGGCAAGCAAAAGTTGTTTCCAATTATGACTCGGCGCTGTCATCCGTCTGTGCGTCGGCATCCGGCGCGGCATCCGCTGCGTCGGCGCCATCATCACCTTCCGCATCGGACTCCACCACACGCTGCAGCCCAGACAACTTATTACCTTCACCCACCGCGATGAGGGTCACCCCCTGCGTAGCCCGGCCCATCTCCCGGATCTCGTCCACACGCGTACGGATCAGCACGCCGCCGGTGGTGATCAGCATGATCTCGTCTTCCGGCGCTACCAGTGCGGCGGCCACCACCCTGCCGTTCCGCTCGGAGGTCTGGATGGCGATCATGCCCTTGGTGCCGCGGCCGTGGCGGGTGTATTCGGAGATCGGCGTGCGCTTGCCATAGCCGTTCTCGGTGGCGGTCAGCACACTGCCGGCCACGGCCTGCTCACCTTCGCCTGCCGTCTCGGCCGGCGCCACCAGCATGGCGATCACCTGCTGCCCATCCTCCAGGTTCATGCCGCGCACGCCGCGCGCCTGGCGGCCCATCGGGCGCACGTCGTTCTCGTCGAAGCGCACCGCCTTGCCGGCGTCCGAGAACAGCATCACGTCATGCTGGCCATCGGTGATGTCCGCGCCGATCAGGAAGTCGCCCTCGTCCAGGTCCACGGCGATGATGCCGGCCTTGCGCGGGTTGGAGAACTCGGTCAGCGCCGTCTTCTTGACCGTGCCCTTGGAGGTGGACATGAAGACAAAGTGCTGCTCGTCAAACTGCTTGACCGGCAGGATGACGTTGATCTTCTCGCCCGGCGACAGCGGGAACATGTTGACGATCGGTCGCCCGCGCGAGTTACGGCTGCCTTGCGGCACTTCCCACACCTTCAGCCAGTAGAGGCGGCCGCGGTTCGAGAAGCAGAGGATGTAATCGTGCGTGTTGGCGACAAATAGCGTGTCGATCCAGTCGTCTTCCTTGGTGGCGGCGGCCTGCTTGCCACGCCCGCCACGCTTCTGCGCACGGTATTCGGAAATCGGCTGGCTCTTCATATAGCCGCTGTGGGACAGCGTCACCACCAGATCTTGCGGCGTAATGAGGTCTTCGGTGTCCAACTCGGTCGCATTGTGCTCGATCTGCGAGCGGCGCTCATCGCCGAATTCCGCGCGGATGGCGGTGAGTTCCTCGACGATGATGGCAGTAATGCGCTCCGGGCGCGCCAGGATGTCCAGCAGGTCGGCGATCTGCGCCATCACCTCGCGGTATTCCTGGACGATCTTGTCCTGCTCCAGGCCCGTGAGGCGTTGCAGACGCATCTGCAGGATTTCCTGCGCTTGCGTGTCGGACAGCTTGTACAGACCGTCGCCCTGCATGCCGAATGCCGGCAGCAGGCCTTCCGGACGGTACGCGGCGCGGCCGCCGGCCGTTTCGCCTTCGGCGCGCGACAGCATCTCGCGCACCAGACCCGAATCCCAGTTGCGGTTCATCAGCTCGGCCTTGGCGATCGGCGGCGTCGGCGCAGCCTTGATGATGGCGATGAACTCGTCAATATTGGCGAGCGCGACGGCCAAGCCTTCCAGGATGTGCCCACGCTCGCGCGCCTTGCGCAAATCGAACACCGTGCGACGCGTCACTACCTCGCGGCGGTGCAGCAAGAAGCACTCGAGCATCTGGCGCAGGTTCAGCAAGCGCGGCTGGCCATCGACCAGCGCCACCATGTTCATGCCGAACGTGTCCTGCAGCTGCGTATTCTTATAGAGGTTGTTGAGCACGACCTCCGGCACTTCGCCGCGCTTGAGCTCGATCACCACGCGCATGCCGGACTTGTCCGACTCGTCACGGATGTCGGAGATGCCCTCGATGCGCTTTTCCGTCACCAGCTCGGCGATACGCTCGAGCAACGTGCGCTTGTTAACTTGATAGGGCAGCTCGTCGACGATGATCGCCTCGCGCTGGCCGCGGTCAATCGCCTCGAAGTGCGTCTTGGCACGCATCACCACGCGGCCACGACCGGTGCGATAACCCTCGCGCACACCCGAGATGCCGTAGATGATGCCGGCGGTCGGGAAGTCCGGCGCCGGGATCAGCTCGATCAGCTCATCGACCGTCGCTTCCGGGTTGTGCAGCAGGTGCAGGCAGCCGTCGACAATTTCATTCAGGTTGTGCGGCGGAATATTGGTCGCCATACCGACCGCGATCCCGGACGAACCGTTGATCAACAGGTTCGGAATGCGCGCCGGCAGAACCGAGGGCTCGCTTTCGCTGCCGTCATAGTTCGGCTCGAAATTGACCGTTTCCTTGTCGAGATCGGCCAGCAGCTCATGGGCGATCTTTGACAGGCGGATTTCGGTGTAACGCATCGCCGCGGCATTGTCGCCGTCGACCGAGCCGAAGTTGCCCTGGCCATCGACCAGCATGTAGCGCAGCGAGAAATCCTGCGCCATCCGCACGATGGTGTCGTATACAGCCGTGTCGCCGTGCGGGTGATACTTACCGATCACATCACCGACGATACGTGCGGACTTCTTATAGGGGCGGTTCCAGTCATTGTTCAGCTCGTGCATCGAGTACAGCGCACGGCGATGCACCGGCTTGAGACCATCCCGTACGTCCGGGAGCGCGCGGCCCACGATCACGCTCATGGCGTAAGCGAGGTACGAACTGCGCATTTCCTCTTCGAGCGATACCGGGAGTGTCTCTTTGGCGAATTGATCCATTGGGCGAACGATGAGAGGCCCCATAGTGGGCACCATGGAGCGCTACGGTTGCGCGAATAACAGAACATTTTACCATGCCGCAAGCCCCGCCCCGCCATTGCGTCAGGCGACGCATCGTCAACCCCGGGCATGTTCCGTGCGAGGGAGAGCGAATCCGGCGATCCAGTCCCCACAAGGGTTTGCGAGCGATTTCCTGCCTTGTTGCGTACACACCACAAGGCCGTGGCGGGCTGTTCGAATCGCTTATATTTGCTTTTTAGGAGTGCGCCCTTGTGGCACAATCCCCCAGCGAAGAGGCAGACATTGTTCGAAGTGGAGCCTTCA
>CAJXMR010000353.1 GCA_913056305.1 uncultured Ralstonia sp. | reverse complement strand
GTCATTTTTTCTTTCCATTCGGTCGTGCCTTCGCGCACCAGCTCACGCAGGGTGAGTTCCTGATCGCCGACGCGGACGATACGACCATAGTTTTGCCCGATGTACTGCCCCACTTGCACATGCTGCGTCTTGTCCCCGACAGACACGACGCCTTCGGTCACGCCATTGCGCTTCATCGTCCCGAGCAGCTTGAAGGCTTCCAGCGGATAGTCTTCCAGCGGCTCGTGGCGATGCCCCGGCTCCGGCGATTCGTTTTGCGCGCGCGAGAGCTCCGCCACCTTCTGCAGACTGAACGGGTCGGTCTGCTTGGTGGTCGTGTATTCGCGCGGCGCGTATGGCTTGGGTTCGGGCAGCGGCGCCAGCTTGGTGCTGACGCTGCTGCGCGCCTGCTGCATCCATTGGTCCAGCTCGTCGTCGGCGCTGGCGCCGCAGGCGGCCAGTACGACCGCCAGGCACATCGGCACGATGCGCACGAGTTGCGTCATCCGGCGGCGGCTCATGGTGTGGCCCATCATTTGGCGCCTCCCTTGGAGGCGGCAGCAGCCTTGCGCTGGGCGGCCTGCTCATCCGGATCGAGCGCGCGATAGGCTTCTGCGCGAGCTTCCATCACCATGCTGCCGTCCTTGGTGCCAGTGAGCGACATGTCCTGCAGAGTCACGATCCGCGACAGTGCGGCAACGTCAGCCGCAAACAGCGCCATGTCGTGATAGCGGCCATTGACCTTCACGGCAACCGGGATCTCGGCGTAATACGGCTTGACCACGGCCGACGCGGGGCGGAACAGGTCGAACGTCAGCCCGCGCGCGATGCCGGCATGGTTGACGTCGGCCAGCAGCGCATCCATTTCGGTCTTGTTCGGCAGTTGCAGTTCGAGCTTGGCGACGCGACGCTCGACCTCGACCTTTTGCTGGCGCAGCGCCTCGAGATTGATCACCTGGGCCAGCTTGCTCTGGTAGGCGGATTTCAGCTGCTCCTGCTCGCTGCGCTTGGCATCGCGCTCGTCGAACTTGCCGCTCCAGTAGAACTGCCAGCCGAGTGCCACCACCAGCAGAGCGGCGACGATCATGAACAGGATGCGCGGCGCGATCGGCCACGTTTCCGGCTCGTTCAGGTTCAGACCGCGGAACTGGCTGACCAGGTCTTCCAGCGAGATATCGGTAGAGAGGGCCATGGTTTATTTCCCTGCGACTGCACTGGCCGCGCCAGCCGGCTTGCCCGGCGTCTGCGCTTCGGGCGCCTTCCACGCAAAGCGCACCGTGAAGTTGAACAGGCGGCGCTGTTCCTTCAGGTTGTTCGTCATGGTGGTGGCAACGGATTCACCCAGCTCGGCGTGATCCAGCCAGGGCACCGAACCCAGGTTGCGCAGCAGGTCCGACACGCGTTCGTTGGACTGGGCCACGCCCGAGATCGTGAAGCGGTCCTTGTCTTGCTTGAGCGCGGTCAGGTAGATGCCTTCCGGCACCTGGCGCACCAGCTCCTCCAGCATTTGCACCGGGCGGTTGCGCTCGTTCTGCAGGCTCTCGACCGCCTGCTGTCGCTGCAGCAGGTCCTCGATGTCCTTCTTGAGCGTGTTCACCTCGACGATCTGCTTGTCCATCTCGTCGTTCTTCTGCTTGAGCCGCTCGTTGATGCGCTGGGCTTCTTCGGTCTGGTGATCAATCACCATGCCGCCCAGCAACACCGCCACGGCACCCGCGAGCGCAGCGGCCCCCAGGCTCATGAAGACTTTCTTGCGCTTGTCCGCGCGCCGCTCCGCGTGATACGGCAGCAGGTTGATGGTCGGAAGCGCGTTGACGCTGTCGTTGGCGTTGGCCATCGCCCCTCCTTATTGCAGCCCGCGCAGGGCCAAGCCCGCGCTGACGATGTACGCCGGCAGATCACGCTGCAGATAGCGCGCGTTGACGTTCTTGGCCGCGCCCATGTTGGCGAACGGGTTGGCGAGCGTCGTATTGATTTGGGTCTGTTGCTGGATGGCCGTCTGCACGCCCAGCAGCGAGGCGTGGCCGCCCGAGAGCACGATCTCGTCGACACGGCCGACACTGGAGGTCGACATGAAATTCTGGATCGCCTGGCTGATTTCCATCGCCAGCGTCTCCAGCGACGGTTTGAGCAGCTGGGCGCGGTATTCGTCGGGCAGCGTGTTCTTGCGCTTCTTCACCTCGGCCTTGAGCAGGTCGAGCGAGAACAGGCGCGAGATGCTTTGCGTGAGCTGGTCGCCCGAGCCGGACAGCGGCTGCTCGTACAGCTCCTTCCAGCCCTGGTAGAACAGCGCGTGCGAATGGGCACCACCCAGATGGAACATGGCCACCACGGGCATGTCGCGCATCTCGGTTTCGGTGGCATCGGACTTGACCGCGCGCATGTGGGTCATGGCGCGCTGGATGGCGTTCTCTTCCACGTCCATGACGACCGGCTTGAGGCCAGCCATCTCGGCGGCGGTCACGCGCTCGTTCACACGCTCGGACACCGTTGCCGTCACGCGCACGCCGATCCCGCCCTCGGTTTCGGACGGGCCAATCACGACATAGTCGAAATTGACGTTCTGCGACGGCGGATACAGCCGGTTGGCCTCACTCTCGACCTGGACGAACAGCTCATCCTCGGTGAGGTTGTCCGGCAGGCTGACGGTCTGGGACTCGGTCAGGCTGGAAGGAATGGCCAGCACCGCATCCTTGCTGCGAATGCCCGCCTTGGCGATGGCACGCTTGAGCGCGTTGCCCACCGCATCGATGTTGACCAGATTGCCGTCGGCGACGGCACTGCGTTCAATCAGCTCGCTGGCGCACTTCTCGAGACGGAAATCTCCCTGGCTGCCATTGGCGGATAACTCCACCACCTTGACGCTGGAAGATCCGATATCAATCCCGACGATATTGCGGCGCAGCAGGCCGGATAACAAACCCCGTCGCACAGAGACACCCCACCGTTTATATATTTTTGAACCCTGGCGCCCGCTCCACGTCCAACGTGCGCCATAGCCTGCATGGATTTGCTGCTGGATTCTCACAAAATCCTTTAGAACAGGCAAACGCTGCCGCAGGCCTCGGCGCATTTCCCCCACGCAGATTCGTAAAGCGTTGTCAAAACCCCACGGTCGGGGGATACCCCTTTCGTCTGACTTGATTTCCGCT
>CAJXMR010000352.1 GCA_913056305.1 uncultured Ralstonia sp. | reverse complement strand
AAGTTGATCGTGCCGGTCCACTCCATGTGCAGCACGTAGTTGCCGGGCTTGATGTTGCTATTCGGGTCGCGCAGTTCGTACAAGTCGCCTTGCGACTGCGGGATCGGCACCAGCACCTGCGTGGTGTTGTTGGCCGACGAGGTGAGGGTGACGCGGGTCGGGTCGAACTTGATGTTGTGCGCGGCCAGCGTGATCTCGCCGGTCTGCTTGGTCACCTTGATTTCCACGTCGGCGCGGCCGGAGAAGCTGTTGAGATCGGCGCCCGGGCGGAACCACAGCTTGTAGTTGATCGGCTTGATGTAATCAGGCAACTCGACCGGCGGCACCGAGGCATCGACCGCCGGCGCCTGCGCGTTGTTGTTGCCGACGTTGGCCTGCTGCTGCGATCCGTCTGCGCCCAGCTTGCTGCCGGCGGGGCTGAGTGTGTCGTCACCGCCGCCGCCGCATGCGGCCAGCATCATCACGGCGGCTGCTTGTGCCGCCAGCGCCAGCCGGAATGTGTGCCGCTTGCCAACGGTTGCGCCTTGGGTGGTCGTCGTCCGACGGGGAAGAATCGAATCCCGCATTGCATCTCTCCTCAGGTGGAAGCGAATCGGCGACCCCGGCTCGAAGATGGGGGGCGGGCCGCCGAATCGGGACAGGAAATCACCCGTGATTGCGCGGTTTAAGTCACCGGGCCGTCACGGGATGCACGGATTCTGGAGGAAAAGTTTCTCGGATCGAGACGAAGTTTTTTAAATCTCGACGCTCAAATAGCGCATAAGCAATTGCAATTCGGAAAGGTGGCGTAAGCAAACAAACAGGCTGGAGGCGAGCCGGCATGCGCATATTGCAAAGCCCATGCAATTGCTACGTGTTTGCTGAGTGAGGCGCGCGTCCTTTTGGAGACGGCGAGTGCTTCTTACAAAAATCGCTTAAAGCAAGATTGAATGCGCGAGGCGCGGATGCTGGGCGATACAGCTCGCCTGGCCCGAACGCCGGGTAAATGGCGCGTCGTTGAGCAGGCCACTAGGCGCCTCGCCTGCAGGCATAATCCCCGCATCCTGAAAACGTGGGGTTCGACATGGCGCGGCGCGGCAGGTTTGGCAGGGTGATCGGTTTGGTTGGGGCGCTGGTTGTTGCCGGCATTGGGTGGGTTGCCGGGCCGGTTCGGGCCGCAACCGCATGCACCGTGCCGCCGCCGGTCGTCACCATCGACCCGCCCGGCTTTTACGACGACCCCGCCGGCTACGAGGCTGCCGTCAAGCCGATGCGCGGCTTCATCAGCCAGCTCAACCAGGCCGCCGACAAGGCGCAGTGGAGCTGCGTCTCCGATCTGCTCTCCGCCTGGGCGCAGGCGGACGCGCTGATGGGGCCGATCGCCGGCTACCAGGGCTATTACGAACGTTCCTGGGCTGGCACCGACTTCGCCTTCGTGCTGCTGCGCATGCCCAAGGGCAGCCAGCCCGCGCCGGACCGCATGCGCACCATCAGCGCCTGGCTCGATCGCATCGCCGTGGCCACACGCGATGCCGATGCGATCAACCACCTGCACAACAACCTCGTCTACTGGGCCGGCCTGAACCTGGCTGCCATCGGCACTGTCACGCAGCGCCCCGACCTGATCGATGCCGGTATCGCGCGCGCCCGTGAGGGTATCCACGACATCGGCCCGCACGGCGAGCTGCAGCGTGAATTGAAACGGGGTGACCTGGCGCTGCACTATCACGATTTTGCGCTGCTGCCACTGGTCTTCACCGCCGAACTGGCGCAGCGGCGCGGCATCGACCTGTACCACGAGAACCAGGGCGCGATCGGACGCCTGGCGAACCTGGTGATCCGCGGCGTGCAGGACATCGGCACGTTTGCCGAGGTGTCGCCCGTCAAGCAGAAACTGTTTGCGTGGACGTTCCAGGATGAACTGGCCTGGGCCGAGCCGTACTACGCCCGCGTGCGGGATGGGCGGCTGGTGGCGATCCTGGCGGCGCGGCGGCCGATCCGGGAATGGCGGTTGGGTGGGGATGTGTCAGCGGGGTGGGGCGTGGCGTTGCAAAGAGGGGCCGCCCCTGTGGCGGCTGCCGGGCAGGAGAACGGCCAATAAAGCGGGTGCCGCCGGTTGGCATGGCAAGCGCTTTTGGTGTCGCGGTGGTCTCTACGCTGTTCGGTGGTCATGCGTTCGCTGTCCGCTGCCGGCAGCGCCTTGCGCGGTCCCTGGTTTTGTCATAGCTTGAATCCACCGGCGCCGACGGCCCTGCGTTGCATCGCGACCCCGCGTGATCCGCCAGCGCCGTCGTCGAATCAAGGCGGCGTGTTTTTTTGATCGCCGAGCGGGTCGCGACAAATCAGGAGGCAGCCATGGGTTCTCCGCTTGCGATTGTCCAGGAGGTATACCAGGCCTTCGGTCGGGGAGACATCCCCGCGTTGCTGGACTTACTGGCCGATGAGGTCGATTGGAAATTCGTGGGCTCGCCTCGCATCCCGTATTCGGGACTGCGCCGCAACGCGCAGGAGGTTGCGCGGTTTTTCGAGGAAGTCGCGCAGGCCGACGACATTCATGTGTTCGAGCCTCGCGAGTTCATTGACGCCGGCGAATCCGTGGTGGTGCTCGGCTTCGAACGGTCCACCGCCCGCGTTGAGGGCACGACCTTCGAGTCGGAGTGGGTGCACGTATTTACCGTGCGCCACGGCAAGGTCACGCGCTGGCGGGGCTTTTACGATACCGCCGCACGCTTCGGTTAGGCCCCAAACGCGGGCTTCTGGGAGCGCCGGCGGATACTGACGCGGAGCACGCCCGCCACCGCTCAAGCCGGCGCAAAGAAGCGCTCGTGCAGTTCCTCAAGGCCGAGCGTGCTGATCACCTCGGCGAGCCGCTCAGTCGGGCGCCGCCGCGGCAAGTCCTTGTACTGCGCGATGATCAGCTCGTTCTTCATCGAATGCTCCCAGCCGACCAGCTCCGTCACGCTCACCTGATAGCCGTGGGCCTCGAGCTGCAGGCAGCGCAGCACGTTCGTGACCTGGCTGCCGAACTCGCGCGTGTGCAGCGGATGACGCCAGATCTCTGTCAGCGCGTTGCCAAGCGATTTGCCCTTGTTCCGGCGCAGCACGCCAGCCACCTCCGCCTGGCAGCACGGCACGAGCACGATGTACTGCGCATGCTTTTCGA
>CAJXMR010000351.1 GCA_913056305.1 uncultured Ralstonia sp. | reverse complement strand
ACGACAGCTACAACAACAAGAATGCCGGCTTTGGCGGCATGGAGAACTGGGGCGCGATCTTCGAGTTTGCCGACCAGGTGCTGGTGCCGCCCGATGGCGCGCCGACCACCGTCCACTCGATGGGCAAGGCACGCTCCTTCGTGGTGGTGTCGCATGAACTCGCACACCAATGGTTTGGCGACCTCGTCACGCTCGACTGGTGGGATGACATCTGGCTGAACGAATCCTTCGCCAACTGGTTCGAGAACGTCACCAAGATCACGCTGCACCCCGAGTTCCCGGGCAATACGTGGGATGGCTATGCGGCGGTCAAGCAGCGCATCTACACGCTGGACCTGCAGCCGACCTCGGTGCCGGTGCAGCACAACCTGAGCGACGCCGGCTCGATGGACTTCCTCGACCGCTTTGCCTACAACAAGGGCGGCCACGTGCTGCAGATGCTGGAGAACTACGTCGGCAAGGACGCCATGCGCCGCGGGCTGCAGTCGTACCTGACCAAGTACAAGTTCGGCAACGGCACGCCGCCGCGCCTGTGGGCGGAGCTGGAAGCCGCCAGCGGCAAGCCGGTGGGCAAGGTGGGCGACAGCTTCGTGCGCCAGACCGGCGTGCCGCTGGTCACCATCGACGCGCAATGCAACCCCGCCACCAACCAGAACGTGCTGACCATCACGCAGCGCGCCATGCCGAACAAGAACATCTACTCCGGCTATCAGTGGAATATTCCGCTGACCCTGGCCTACGGCGACAACCTGGCGCAGACGCAGACCATCGTGCTCGACCAGCAGACCGCGCAGGTCACGCTGCCGACGTGCTCGGCGGTGCTGGCCAACCCGACCGGGCTGGACTACTACGTGACCAACTACAGCCCCACGCTGTGGAGCGCGCTGCTGGCGCAGGCCGGTTCGATCAACAACAAGGCGGCCACCACCAACATCGCCGGGGATGCGACGCAGCTGTATAACGCGAGCCTGATCAGCCAGGACCAGTACAACCAGATCGTCGCCATCCAGCACTTCCAGCCGGCGCTGAAGACGCTGCAGGCGCAGGCGGTTGCGCCGGCCGGTACGCTGCGTCCGCAGGCGCTGCAACAGGCGCAGGCGCTGGATCGCCCGATCCACAGCTTCAAGTACCAGGGGATCATGAAGCATCTGAGCGACTTGAAGCGGTAAGCGCAAAGCCAACGGGCCGCTTGTTGTGATGCGGCCCGCTACCCGGTTTGAGAGCGGCGGACACTGTCCGCCGTTTTTTTATTTTTGCCAGTCAGTCGAGCTGCCCCTGGCAAACGTACTTGGTGTGGAGGTAGTCATCCAGGCCATGCGTGGAGCCCTCTCGGCCGTAGCCGGATTCCTTCACGCCGCCAAACGGCGCCGCCTCCGAAGCCAACGCGCCTTCGTTGACGCCGACGATCCCGCTCTCGAGTGCTTCGGCCACGCGCCAGATGCGGCGCACGTCTCGGCTGTAAAAATAGGCAGCCAGCCCGAAGGGTGTGTCGTTGGCCGCCGCAATCACCTCGTCTTCCGTAGTGAAACGCGTGAGCGGCGCCACGGGGCCGAAGGTCTCTTCGCAGGCGCAGGACATGGTGGCATCGGCGCCGGTCAGCACGGTGGGTGCGTAGTAGTTCCGGCCCAGTTGCGTCAGGCGTTCGCCACCGGTCAGCACGCGCGCGCCCTTGGCAACGGCGTCCTGCACATGCCGCTCGATCTTCTCGACGGCGCGCGCGTTGATCATCGGGCCGATCTGCGAGGCCGGATCACTGGCCGGGCCGACCTGGAGCGCAGCAACGCGCGCGGCGAGCTTGGTCGCAAACGCATCGTGCACAGCGGTGTGCACGAACACGCGGTTGGGGCACACGCAGGTCTGCCCGCCGTTGCGGAACTTGGCGGCCATGAAGCCGTCGACGGCAGCATCGATGTCGGCATCTTCAAACACGATGAAGGGCGCATTGCCGCCCAACTCCAGCGACAGCTTCTTGAGCGTGTCGGCGCTGCGGCGTGCCAGGTGCTTGCCCACGGGCGTGGACCCCGTGAACGTGATCTTGCGCACCCGTGCATCGTCCAGCCACACATCCACCACTTCGGGCGTGCGCTCACGCGAGGCGGTGACGATGTTGAGCACACCGGGCGGCACGCCCGCCTCCTGTGCCAGCCGCACCAGCGCCAGCGATGTCAACGGTGTGTCTTCGGCCGGCTTGCAGACCACGGTGCAGCCTGCCGCCAGCGCCGGGGCGATCTTGCGCGCGATCATCGCGGCCGGGAAGTTCCACGGCGTGATGGCGGCCACCACACCCACCGGCTCCTTGAGCGCGAACATGCGCCGGCCCGGCACGGGCGCGGGAATGGTCTCGCCGTTCATGCGCGTGGCCTCTTCGCCAAACCATTCGATGTAGCTGGCGGCGTAGGCCACCTCGCCCTTGCCTTCAGCCAGGGGCTTGCCCTGCTCCAGCGAGATCAGCGTGCCCAGGTCATCCTGATGGGCCAGCACCAGGTCGTTCCAGCGCTTGATGATCTGCGCACGCTGCTTGGCCGGCACCTTGCGCCACGCGGGGAAGGCAGCGTGGGCTGCGTCGAGCGCGGCGCGTGCCTCGGCGGCCCCCGAGTCGGGCACGCGGGTGATGAGGTAGCCGGTGGCCGGGTCGGTCACGTCGAGCAGCGGGCCGGCAGTGGCAAGCCATTCGCCGGCAATGTAGTTGGCACTGCGGATCAGGTCGGGGCGGGTGAGCGTAAGAGGCATGGCTTGGCGAATAAAAGCAGCAGTTCAGGGATCAAGCGGCAGCGACCAGCGCGGCAATCGCCTCACCCACCTGCGTGGTGTTGGCCGAGCCACCCAGGTCGGGTGTGCGCGGCCCTTCCTTGAGTACTGCCTCGATGGCCGCGACGATGGCATCGTGCGCCGCACGGCCCGCGCCCTGCCCCTGCGTGAGGAAGTCCAGCATCAGCGCTCCCGACCAGATCATGGCGATCGGGTTGGCGATGTTCTTGCCATAGATGTCCGGCGCCGAGCCGTGCACCGGCTCGAACAGCGACGGGAAGCTGCGGTCCGGGTTCAGGTTGGCCGAGGGTGCGAGTCCGATGGTGCCGGTGGTGGCGGGGCCCAGGTCGGAGAGGATGTCGCCGAACAGGTTGGTGGCGGCCACCACGTCAAAGCGGCCCGGCT
>CAJXMR010000350.1 GCA_913056305.1 uncultured Ralstonia sp. | reverse complement strand
CACTCGCGTCCCTGACGCGTGCGCAATTGGCCGATATGGCGGCCAAAGCACGTGAACAGGCAAGGCCGGAAGCGGCCGAGCGTGTCGCCGACGTGTGTGTTGCGGTGGCACGGGCATAGGGAAGGAATCGACTTATGAAGCACATCGTCAAGAACATCCATTTCGTCGGCATCGGCGGCGCCGGCATGAGCGGCATCGCCGAGGTGCTGCTGAACCTGGGCTACCGTGTGACGGGCTCCGATCTGGGTGCAAGCGCCACCACGCAGCGCCTGGCCTCGCTGGGCGCCACGGTCATGCAGGGCCACGCGCCGGAGCATGTGATCGGCGCCAACGCCGTGGTGGTCTCCACCGCCGTGCGCGGCGACAACCCGGAAGTGCTGGCCGCACGCGCCAAGCGCATCCCCATCGTGCCGCGCGCGGTGATGCTGGCCGAGCTGATGCGCCTGAAGCAGGGCATCGCCATCGCCGGCACGCACGGCAAGACCACCACCACCAGCCTGGTCGCCTCCGTGCTGGCCGAGGGTGGGCTCGATCCGACCTTCGTGATCGGCGGCCGCCTGAACTCCGCCGGCGCCAACGCGCGGCTGGGCACGGGCGACTTCATCGTCGCCGAGGCGGACGAATCCGACGCGTCGTTCCTCAACCTGTTCCCCGTGATCGAAGTCATCACCAACATCGATGCCGATCACATGGACACCTACGGGCACGATTTCGCGCGCCTGAAGCAGGCCTTCATCGAGTTCACGCAGCGCCTGCCGTTCTATGGCATCGCCGTGCTGTGCGTGGATGACCCGAACGTGCGCGAGATCCTGCCGTTCGTGTCCAAGCCGGTGGTGCGCTACGGTTTTTCCGAGGATGCCCAGGTGCGCGCCGTCAACGCGCGCGCCGTCGACGGCCGCATGGAATTCACGGTGATCCGCCAGCTCAACGGTCATGCCGAGCCGCCGCTGTCGATCACGCTCAACCTGCCGGGCCTGCACAACGTGCAGAACGCGCTGGCCGCCATCGCCATCGCCACCGAGCTGGAAGTGCCGGACGAGGCCATCGTCAAGGCGCTGGCCGAGTTCAACGGCGTGGGCCGCCGCTTCCAGCGCTACGGCGAAGTGCCGACCGCGGATGGCAAGGGCCGCTTCACCCTCATCGACGACTACGGCCACCACCCGGTCGAGATGGCCGCTACGGTGGCCGCCGCGCGCGGCGCGTTCCCGGGCCGTCGCCTGGTGCTGGCCTTCCAGCCGCACCGCTTCACGCGCACGCGCGATTGCTTCGAAGATTTCATCAAGGTGCTCGGCACGGTCGACGGCTTGCTGCTGGCCGAGGTGTACGCCGCCGGCGAGCCGCCCATCGTGGCTGCAGACGGGCGTGCGCTCACGCGCGCGCTGCGGGTTGCGGCCAAGATCGAGCCGGTGTTCGTGGAACAGATTGAAGACATGCCGCAGGCCATCCTGGACGCGGCGCAGGACAACGACGTGGTCATCACCATGGGTGCAGGTTCGATCGGGCATGTGCCCGGGCAGGTGGTTGCGCGGCAGGCGGAAGTGCGTACCAACGTGATCGATCTCAACGGAGGGGCGGCAGCATGAGCACCGGTCCGTTTGTCTCGCATCCGACGCTCGATCCCAAGTCGCTGGGCAAGGTCGGCGTGATCTTCGGCGGCCGTTCGGCCGAGCGCGAGATCTCGCTGCTGTCGGGCAATGGTGTGCTGGCGGCGCTGCGTTCGCGCGGCGTCGATGCGCATCCGTTCGATCCGGGTCTGCAGCCGGTGGCTGATCTGGCCAAGCAGGGTTTCGACCGCGTGGTGATTTCGCTGCACGGCCGCTTTGGCGAAGACGGCACGATCCAGGGCCTGCTCGAGCAGTTCGGCATTCCCTACACCGGCAGCGGCGTACTCGCGTCTGCGCTGGCGATGGACAAGGAAGCCACCAAGCGCCAGTGGCAGACCCATGGCCTGCCCACGCCCGACTTCGTCATGCTGCACGCCGGCGCCGACTGGCAAGCCGTGGCCGATCGCCTGGGCCTGCCGCTGATCGTCAAGCCGGCGCGCGAGGGCTCGTCGATCGGCCTGACCAAGGTAACCAGCGTGGCCGAGCTGCCCGCCGCGTACGAGAAAGCCGCGCGCCTGGACCGCGACGTGATGGCCGAGCAGTTCATCGACGGCGACGAGCTGACCTGCCCGGTGATCGGCGAGGGCGAAACAGCGACCGCGCTGCCGCTGATCCGCATCGTCGCGCCACAGGCCAACTACGACTACCAGCACAAGTACTTCACCGACGACACGCGTTACGAGTGCCCGGCGCCGATTCCGGCTGACGTGGCCGCGCGCGTGCAGGCGCTGGTGGTGCAGGCCTATCGCGGGCTGGGCTGCCGCGGCTGGGGCCGTGCGGACATCATGCTGCGCAAGTCCGACAACGCGCCGTTCCTGCTCGAGATGAACACCTCGCCGGGCATGACGGGCCATTCGCTGGTGCCGATGGGCGCGCGTGCGGCGGGCATCAGTTATGAGGATTTCGTGTTGCAGCTGGCGGCGACCGCGTCGCTCGAGCTGCACGCGAGCAGTGATTGGAAACCGGAATAAGCAAAAGGACACGCATTGGCCATGTGGAACAACCCCCGTCTGCTCAACGCCGTCGCGAGCGTGCTGTATGCGCTGCTCGCGCTTGGCGGCCTGAGCCTGGGCGTGTTCTGGCTGATGCAGCGCCCGTTGTTCCAGCTTCAGCAGGTGCGCGTGATGCCGATGGCCGGCAGCGAACTGCGCCACGTGAATGGGCCGAGCGTGCGCGCCAACGCGCTCCCCAAGCTGCATGGCAATTTTTTCACGCTCAATCTGGACGACGCGCGCGCCGCCTTCGAGTCGGTGCCGTGGGTGCGCCGCGCCAGCGTGCGTCGCGTATGGCCACACGGCCTGCTGGTGGAAGTGCAGGAGCACGAGGCGCTGGGCACCTGGGGCGGCAACGACTCCGGCAAGCTGGTCAACACGTATGGCGAGGTCTTCGTCGCCAACCTGGCCGAGGCCGAGGAAGACGCGGATCTCGTGGCCCTGGCTGGCCCCGCGGGCAGCGAACAGGAAGTGGTCGACAAGCTGGAGACCATGACCGCGTGGTTCAAGCCGATGAACACCGAGCCCGTGAGCGTCACGCTCACCGACCGCTACGCCTGGCGCGCGCGGTTGTCCAACGGCACGGTCATCG
>CAJXMR010000349.1 GCA_913056305.1 uncultured Ralstonia sp. | reverse complement strand
ACGCCCGCCAGATGGATACGTTCATCCATTACGGCATCGCCGCCGGCGTGCAAGCACTGAAGGACAGCGGGCTGGAAGTGACCGAGGCCAACGCCGAGCGCATCGGCGTGATGGTCGGCTCGGGCATCGGCGGCCTGCCGATGATCGAGGACACCCACGCCACCTACATGGAACGCGGTCCGCGCCGGATCTCGCCGTTCTTCGTGCCGGGTTCGATCATCAACATGATCTCGGGTCACCTGAGCATCATGCATGGCCTGAAGGGGCCCAACCTGGCGACGGTGACGGCCTGCACGACTGGCTTGCACAGCATCGGTCTGGCGGCGCGCCTGATTCAGGCGGGCGACGCCGACGTGATGGTGGCCGGCGGTGCCGAGTCGACGGTCTCGCCGCTGGGCATCGGTGGTTTTGCCGCTGCCCGCGCGCTGTCGACCCGCAACGACGATCCGGCCACCGCCTCGCGCCCGTGGGATAAGGACCGCGACGGCTTCGTGCTGGGCGAGGGCGCCGGGGTGATGGTGCTCGAAGAGTACGAGTCGGCCAAGGCGCGCGGTGCCAAGATCTACGCGGAAGTCGTCGGCTTCGGCATGAGCGGCGACGCGTATCACATGACCGCGCCCAACATGGACGGCCCGCGCCGTTGCATGGTGGCCGCGCTGCGCGATGCTGGCGTCAATACGGACCAGGTGCAGTACCTGAACGCGCATGGCACCTCCACGCCGCTGGGCGACAAGAACGAGTCCGATGCCATCAAGGCGGCCTTCGGCGATCATGCTGGCCAGCTCGTCGTGAACTCCACCAAGTCCATGACCGGCCACCTGCTGGGCGGCGCGGGCGGTCTGGAGTCGGTGTTTACGGTGCTGGCGCTGCACCACCAAGTGTCGCCGCCGACCATCAACATCTTCAACCAGGACCCGGAGTGCGATCTCGATTACTGCGCCAACACAGCGCGTGACATGAAGATCGACGTGGCCGTGAAGAACAACTTCGGCTTCGGCGGGACCAACGGCACGCTGGTGTTCAAGCGTCCGTGATGCATTGCGAGGCGCGGCCTGGTGCCGCGCCGTCGCCGCTCGCGCAAGCATCGCCTTTCGCGATCGAGCGTATCGAATTCCCCCAGGGGTATCGGCGGGCATGCTTGGCGGCGCGCGGTTTCGTGCTCGCCGCGCTCATGTTCGCCTTGTCCTGGGTGTCGTGGGCGTGGGGCGTGGCGCTGCCGCTGTCAGCCTGGATCGCGATCTGCTTGCTGGCCGTGGGGGCTGCGTTCCCGTTGGTGCTTGCACGTTCTCCGCGAGCAATGGAACTGATGTGGCGCGCGCGTCTCAAACGAGATGGCGAACCGGGCCCCGGGGCCTGGCACGTCAACCTGGCCATGCGCCAAGCCGTCCGAAATGTCCCGCTGCTATGGTGGTGGCCGATCGGCGAGCGTGTGCTCGTGCTGGGCGTGGCGCAGCGGTGGTGGTGCCCGCGCGTGTTCGTTCTGGCGCCGCCATGGTTCGCCGCCGAGCCGCTCCGACGGATGCGGCGGGTGTTACGCCTGGGGCCGCCACCGCTGCGTGCCCGGGTGAACGGGGTGTCGTAGGTAAAATACAACGTTTGTCAGTCACAAAATTTAAGGCGATACACTGCAGGTGAAGAATCCGTGAGCGAGCGCGAAGCCGACCAGATCCTCGTCGAACGCGTCCAGCAAGGCGACAAGCGGGCGTTTGAACTTCTCGTGGTCAAGTACCACCGGAAGATCATCCGTCTGATCTCGCGCCTGATCCGCGATGCCGCGGAGGTGGAGGATGTGGCGCAGGATGCCTTCATCAAGGCGTACCGGGCGCTGCCCCAGTTCCGGGGCGAATCCGCGTTTTACACGTGGCTGTACCGTATCGCCGTCAATACGGCCAAGAATTACCTGGCGACGCAGGGCCGGCGCCCCGAATCGTCCAGCGATATCGACACCGAAGAGGCTGAAACTTTTGCCGACGGTGAACAACTAAGGGATATCAATACGCCGGACTCGATGCTGCACACCAAGCAGGTGGCCGAAACGGTCAACCGCGCGATGGAGGCATTGCCCGAGGAGTTGCGCACTGCAATCACGCTCCGGGAAATCGAGGGTCTGAGCTATGAGGAAATCGCGGAAGCGATGGAATGCCCGATCGGGACGGTCCGTTCACGGATCTTCCGGGCACGCGAGGCGATTGCCGAGAAATTGCGCCCCCTGCTGGGAACGGCCGAGGGCAAACGGTGGTAGCCAGCCGATATAACAAGCCGGTGGCCGCAGTTGCGGTTACGAACGGTTAAACCTCGGGAAGTCTTCTCTCGGATCGTTGGATTGGACGTTGGAGTTTTTGGGGTCGGGAAATGGGTCAGGCTCAATTGCAGACGACAGAAGCGGGATTCGCGCAGCGCATCTCCGCTTTGATGGACGGTGAAGTGGCGGCGCACGAAGTGGCCGCGGCCGTGGAACTCGCCAAGGATGGCGAGGGTGCGGCGCACTGGCGCGAGTATCAGCTGATCGGGGACGTGCTCCGATCCGAAGACCTGCTGAACACGCGTTCGTCCGAAGATTTTCTGGGTCGCTTTGCGGCCAAGCTCGATGCCGAACCGCACCTGCTGGTGCCGGCGGTGGCGCAGCGCGCCCAGGCGGAAGAGAGGCATCGCTTCCTGGTACGCCCGTCGTGGGTCCGCCGGGTCATGCCTACGACCGCCGTGGCAGCCGCGGTGGCGGCCGTTAGCTGGGTGGTCGTGCCGCAGCTGCGCGGTCCAGTCGATGCCGGTGGCGCCGCGCCCGCACTGGTCGCCAAGGCGACACAAAATGCTGGTGCCCAGGCTGTGACGGTGGCGGTGGCGGACAACACGCCCATGATCCGCGACGCCCGTCTCGATGAATACCTCAGCGCGCATCGCCAGTCGGCCACCAACGGTGTGGTGGTGCCGTATCTGCGCGCGGTCGCCAATGGGGTGAACTCCCAGGACTCCAATCAGGAATAATGCGGGAATCCATGTCGAAGGTGTGGCAACCCGTTGCAGGGGCAGGCGCCCGCAAGCTCCAGGCCGTCCGTCGGTCTTTCTTTCTTCTTCTGTGTGTTTCGGCGTTGGCCGCGGCGGCTCAGCCGCAGCCCGAGCTCATGCCGCGCAAGGATGCCGCCTCCTGGCTGGCCAAGATCCATCGCGCGGCGCTCAAGCAGAACTATGTCGGTACGCTCACGTATCAGCGTG
>CAJXMR010000348.1 GCA_913056305.1 uncultured Ralstonia sp. | reverse complement strand
TTGTGGATTAAGCCGCCCGGGCGTCACACTCCGGTGCAGCAAGGTTGGTTAGCCTACCATTATACGCAGGCTTAGACGATTTTTTCAATATCGATCAATGACTTGCTGCAGGGAAGCCGTTTCTGCCTGGGCACGCCCCGCCGCGATGAGCAACATCAGCAGCACACGCGCCTTGTACGGGTTGAGCGTGCCGGTTGATGCCCAGCCCTGCCCGTCGGGTTGCGCCGGCACCACGCCAGCCCCCGTACGCGTCGAGCGCAGCACATGCACACCCTGGCTGGACGCCCGCTGCAGCGCGGTTTCCAGATTCGCGTGGATGGAGCCCGCACCCGTGGCGGCAATGACCAATCCCTTCACGCCAGCAGCAACCAGCGCGTCGACCAGGCGCGCATCCGGCTGGGCATAGCTCGCCAGCACCTCCACCCAAGGCCACTGGCCGGCAGGCGGCAGTGGCAGTACGTCACCCTGCGCTGGACGCTGGGTCGCACGCTGGAACTGCACCTGGGTGTCCAGCACATAACCCATCGGACCGACGTCTGGCGAGACAAACGCCTCCACCGCGTAGGTATGCCCCTTCTGCACATCACGCGCCGCATGCACGCGCTGGTTGAGCGCCACCAGCACGCCGCGCCCGCGCGAGGCCGGGTTGGCCGCCAAACGCACCGCGTTCAGCAGATTCAACGGACCATCCGCCGACAGCGACGTCGACGGCCGCATCGCCGCGGTCATGACGATGGGCGTGTCGGTGTGTTGCGTCAGGTGCAGCAGCATCGCCGTCTCTTCCAGCGTGTCGGTGCCATGAGTGATGACCACACCGTCCACTTGCTCGACGTCGATCCAGTGACGGATGCGCGCGACCAGCTTTTCCCACACGTCGAAGGTCAGGTCCTTGCTGTCGATCTGGGCAACCTGCTCGGCGCGCACGTTGGCGATTCGCTCCAGGCCCAGCTTGCTGGCGGCCAGCAGTTGGTCGATGGGAACGGCGCCAGCGCGGTAGCGGGCGGCCGAGCCAGCGTCGTCAGCGGAGCCGGCGATCGTGCCGCCGGTAGCGAGGATGGCGATGGTAGGCAAGGACATCGTTGCGGTCATGCGTGGTGAGCAAGGCGCGCATTGTATCCGCCCGCCCGCCCCTTGCCGACGCGGGATTGCCCTCGGCGTCCGCGCCAAAACAAAACGCCGGCACACAGGCCGGCGCTTGCAGCAAAAGCGGCGTCACTTACTTCTCGACGAAGGCGCGCTCGATCACGTAGTCGCCCGCCTCGCCCATGCGCGGCGAAATCTTGAAGCCGCGCGCGTCGAGCAGCTTGCAGGTGTCTTCCAGCATGGCCGGGCTGCCGCAGATCATGGCGCGGTCGACGGCCGGGTCCAGCGGCGGCAGGCCGATGTCGGCAGACAGCTTGCCGTTGTCCGCGAGGTCGGTCAGGCGGCCCATGTTGCGGAACGGCTCGCGCGTGACGGTCGGGTAGTAGATCAGCTTCTCGCGGACCTGGTCGCCGAAGAACTCGTTGTTCGGCAGCTCGCTGGTGATGAAATCGGCATAGGCCAGCTCGCTCACCTGGCGCACGCCGTGCAGCAGCACGATCTTTTCGAAGCGCTCGTAGGTTTCCGGGTCCTGGATGATGCTCATGAACGGCGCCAGGCCGGTGCCGGTGCCGAACAGGTAGAGGTTCTTGCCGGGCAGCAGGTCGTCCAGCACCAGCGTGCCGACCGGCTTCTTGCTCACCAGCAATTTGTCGCCCACCTTCAGGTGCTGCAGGCGCGACGTGAGCGGGCCGTTCTGCACCTTGATGCTGAAGAACTCAAGGTGCTCTTCGTAATTGGGGCTGGCGATGCTGTAGGCGCGCATCAGCGGCTTGCCTTCGACTTCCAGGCCGATCATCACGAAGTGGCCGTTGTGGAAGCGCAGCGCCTGGTCGCGCGTGGTCTTGAAGCTGAACAGCGAGTCGTTCCAGTGATGGACGCTCAGAACGGTCTCTTGATTGAAAGCGGACATGGTGTCGTTCGGGCCAGCCTTTTCGGCAATATGGCGCAGTGCAAAATACGGTCAAGGCCTTGATTTTATGCGATTCCCTTCACCGGCGCCTGCATGGATTGCGCATAAGCTTCTAACCAGTCGCATGGGTTTTGACGTGGATCACATGGCGGGAGCTGCCCCTCACGCAACACGTCACAACAAAATCACTTGCGCTTCCCGCACTACTGTATAGAATCACAGCACCTGTTCAAATATACAGTACGTCGATGGCCACCCTCACCGCCCGCCAGCAGCAGATTTACGACCTGATCCGCCAGACGATCCAGCGCACCGGCTTTCCGCCCACGCGCGCCGAGATCGCCGCGGAGTTCGGTTTCTCGTCGCCCAATGCGGCCGAGGAGCACCTGCGGGCGCTGGCGCGCAAGGGCGTGATCGAGTTGACGCCGGGCGCCTCTCGCGGCATCCGGCTGCGTGCAGCGGGTGACGATGCCGCCCAGCACCAGTTCTCGTTGCCGTCGATGGGCTTGATGCAGCTGACGCTGCCGCTGGTGGGCCGCGTGGCCGCTGGCAGCCCGATCCTGGCGGCCGAGCATATTGACCGACAGTATCAGGTCGACTCCGCCCTGTTCTCGAGCAAGCCCGACTTCCTGCTGAAGGTGCGCGGCATGAGCATGCGCGATGCCGGCATCCTCGATGGGGACCTGCTGGCCGTGCAGCGCGCCGCGGAAGCGGCCAACGGCAAGATCGTGGTCGCACGCCTTGGCGACGATGTAACGGTCAAGCGCTTCCAGCGCAAAGGCCGCCACATCGAATTGATTGCCGAGAACCCCGATTTCCAACCGATCCACGTCGACCTGGACCGTGACGAGTTTCAACTGGAGGGTCTGGCCGTTGGCCTGATCCGGCCAGCCAGCCCGTAAGTCTTCGGCGCAGCCCGCGCCGTTTCCTTTGCCGTTTCATCCAACCCGGAGGTGAGCCGATGGCTCGCCGGGGCGGCTTGTTGCCGCCTGCTTTTCCACCCTAACCCAAGAGGTCTGCCATGCGACTCGGATCGATGCACTCCCGCCGCCGCCCGGTGCAACCGGTGCCTTTCCGCCAAACCCAAGGCGTGCGCATCTATCAGGGGGAACAGCGGCGCACCATGGTCGGCAGCATGGCCGCCATCTGCCGCATGTTGGATGCCATTCCAGCGGCCTCGCGCACTGCCGGCGCGGAAAGCTACTGAAGACGCTGGATCA
>CAJXMR010000347.1 GCA_913056305.1 uncultured Ralstonia sp. | reverse complement strand
ATGAATCTCGCCCGCTTCGATCTCGTCACCCTCGGCCTGTTTGTGGCGGTGGCCCGGCTGGGCAGTATTTCGGCTGGGGCGCGGCAATCGCACCTGGCGGTGGCCGCGGCTAGCAAGCGGATCTCTGACCTGGAAGCGGCCGTGGGCGCGCCGCTGCTGTACCGCCATGCCGCCGGGGTGGAGCTGACCGAGGCCGGCCAGGCGTGCTTTCGCCACGCGGTGGGCATCCTGCAGGACGTCGAGCGTATGGCCGGCGCCCTGTCGGACTTTGCCGCCGGCACGCGTGGGCTGGTGCGCGTCTGGGCCAACACCTCGTCGATCACGCAGTTCCTGGCCGACGACCTGGCCGCCTTCATGCTGGCCAACCCGGCCATCCGTATTGCGCTGGAAGAGCAGGACAGCGGCGACATCGTCGCCGCGCTGCGCGAGAACCGGGCCGACCTTGGCATCTTTGCCGCCGGCACGCCGTGCGACGGGCTGCAGACGTTCGACTACCGCGAAGACGACCTCGCCCTGGTCACCCCGCGCGGCCACCCGCTGGCCGGCCGCAAGCAGGTGCGCTTTGCCGAGGCGGTCGATTTCGATTTCGTCAGCCTGCCGCCGGGCACTTCGCTGGCCGCGCAACTGCTCGACGAAAGCCAGCGGCTAGCCAAGCCGCTGCGCCTGCGTATCCAGGTGCGCAGCTTCGAGGCGGTGTGTCGCATGGTCGCTTCGGGCTTGGGCGTGGGCGTGCTGCCGCGCATTGCCGCGCAGGCGCATGTGTCCAGCCTGCCGGGCGCGGGCCTGGCGCTGGTGCCGCTGGAAGACGAGTGGGCGCATCGCCGCTTGCTCGTCGGCGTGCGCGACCCCGATGCGCTGACCAGCTCGGCGCGACTGCTTATGACGCATTTGCTCGGCAACCCTGCCGCGCTTTGATTCCCTGAACGTTTCCTCCCTTTGATTGCCATGCCGACACAGGTTTTGCAGGACATCCGCGTGCTCGAACTCGGGCAACTGATTGCCGGGCCATTTGCCGCCAAGACGCTCGCCGACTTTGGCGCGCAGGTCATCAAGATCGAGCCGCCGGGACAGGGCGATCCGCTGCGCAAATGGCGCATGCTGCATGAGGGCACCTCCGTGTGGTGGGAGGCCCAGTCGCGCAACAAGCAATCCGTCTGCGTGGACTTGCGCGTGCCCGAAGGGCAGGACGTGGTGCGCCAGCTCGCCGCCGAGGCCGACGTGCTGATCGAGAACTTCCGCCCCGGCACCATGGAAAAATGGGGCCTGTCGTACGCGGCGCTGTCGGCCATCAACCCGAAGCTGATCATGCTGCGTGTGTCCGGCTACGGCCAGACCGGCCCCAAGCGCGACGAGCCGGGCTTCGCGGCGATTGCCGAGGCGATGGCGGGCCTGCGCTACCTGACCGGCGAGCCGGGGCGGCCCCCCGCGCGTGCCGGACTGTCGCTGGGCGACACCATTGCCGGGCTGCACGGCGCGCTAGGCGTGCTGCTGGCGCTGTACGAGCGCGATGCGCGCGGTGGCAAGGGGCAGGTGATCGACGTGGCGTTGTATGAGTCGGTGTTCAACCTGACCGAGAGCCTGCTGCCGGAATACTCGGTATTCGGCGCCATCCGTCAGCCGGCCGGCGGAGCGCTGCCGGGCATCGCGCCGTCCAACGCCTACCGCTGCGCGGGCGGCGAGTACGTGCTGATCGCCGCCAATGGCGACAACATCTTCCGCCGCCTGATGCAGCGCATGGGCCGGCAGGACTTGGCCGATGATCCCGGCCTCGCCCGCAACGACGGCCGCGCCGCCCGCGCGGACGAAATCGACGCCGCCATCAACGCCTGGACGGGCATGCTCTCCATCGACGACGTTCTGGCTGCGTTGCACGAAGCCGAGGTGCCGAGCGGACGCATCTACTCCGTCGCCGATATCGCCGCCGACCCGCACTACCGCGCGCGCGGCGTGATCGAGACGGTGCGCGCGCAGTCGGGTATCGACGTGGAGATGCCGGGCGTGGTGCCCAAGCTGTCGGGCACGCCGGGCGCTGTACAGGCGAGCGCCCCGCGCCTGGGCCAGCACACGCGCGACGTGCTCCGACAACACGGCCTGACCGACGCGCAGATCGATGCGCTGGCCGCGCAAGGCGTGATTGCGGAAGGCACACGCTAGGACCATCCCGCATGCCATGTGATGCATCGTTGCGGTAACATCCTCGGCAATTGTTCAGGTCAACAACAAACGCGAAAGCTCCAGGAGACGATCATGAGGATGCAGGGCATCGGGCGCTGGACCAAATGGATGGGCCAGATGGGAACCTGGCTGTGCGCGGCGAGCCTGCTGGCGGCAAGCCCCGCCGTGCTGGCGCAAGGCAAGCCCGAGAAGAGCAAGGTCACCATCGCAGTGGGCGGCAAGGCGTTGTTCTACTACCTGCCGCTGACCATTGCCGAGCGCCTGGGCTACTTCAAGGACGAAGGCCTGGACGTCGAGATCGTCGACTTTGCCGGTGGTGCCAAGGCCCTGCAGGCCGTGGTGGGCGGCAGCGCCGACGTGGTGAGCGGCGCGTATGAGCACACGCTGGTGCTGCAGGCCAAGGGCCAGACCTACCAGGAGTTCGTGCTGCAGGGCCGCGCCCCGCAGATTGTGCTGGCGGTCAATAACAAGACCCTGCCCAACTACAAGTCGATTGCCGACCTGAAGGGCAAGAAGATCGGCGTGACGGCGCCGGGTTCGTCGACCAACATCATGGTCAACTACGTCCTGGCGCGCGCTGGCATCAAGCCCAACGAAGTCTCGATCATCGGCGTGGGTCCGAGCAACGGCGCGATTGCGGCCGTGCGTGCTGGCCAGATCGATGCGCTGGCCAACCTGGACCCGGTCATGTCGATGCTCACGCAGAAGAACGAAGTGCGCGTGATCTCCGACACCCGCACGCTGGCCGATACCCGCGCGGTGTTTGGCGGCAACATGCCGGCCGGCTGCCTGTACGCGTCGACCTCGTTCATCCAGAAGAATCCGAACACCACGCAGGCGTTGACCAATGCGATGGTGCGCGCGCTCAAGTGGCTGCAGAAGGCCGGCCCGTCGGACATCGTCAAGACGGTGCCGGAGACGTATCTGCTGGGCGATCGTTCGTTGTACCTGGCTGCGTGGGATAAAGTGCGTGAGGCGATCTCGCCGGACGGCACGATGCCGGCCGACGGCCCGGCCACGGCGCTGCGCACGCTGTCGGAGTTCGA
>CAJXMR010000346.1 GCA_913056305.1 uncultured Ralstonia sp. | reverse complement strand
AGACGCCGGGCTTGCGCCGCACCTTGCGCGCGCGCCATCTCACCATGATCGCCATTGGCGGATCGATCGGTACCGGGCTGTTCGTCGCCTCGGGCGCCTCGGTCTCGCAGGCAGGCCCCGGGGGCGCCCTCACCGCCTATATCCTGATCGGGGCGATGGTCTATTTCCTGATGACCAGCCTGGGCGAGCTTGCCGCCTACATGCCCGTCTCCGGCTCGTTCGCCACCTATGGCGCGCTGTACGTCGATGAAGGCTTCGGCTTCGCGCTGGGCTGGAACTACTGGTACAACTGGGCGGTGACGATTGCCGTGGAGCTGGCCGCCGCGCAGCTCGTCATGCACTACTGGTTTCCCGACGTGCCGGGCGTGCTGTGGAGTGCCGTCTTCCTCGCCATCATGTTCCTGCTCAACGCCATCTCGGTGCGCGGCTTTGGTGAGGCCGAATACTGGTTCGCGCTGATCAAGGTCGTCACCGTCATCTTCTTCATCGGCATCGGCCTGGCGATGATCTTCGGGATCATGAAGGGCGGCCCGCAATCGGGCCTGCAGAACCTGACGCTGGGCGACGCGCCGTTCGTGGGCGGGCTGCCGGCGATGATCGGCGTGGCGATGATCGCCGGGTTCTCGTTCCAGGGTACCGAGCTGATCGGCGTGGCGGCGGGCGAGTCGGCCGACCCGGCACGCACGATTCCGCGGGCGGTCAAGCAGGTGTTCTGGCGCATCCTGCTGTTCTACGTGCTGGCGATCTTCATCATCGGCGTACTGGTGCCTTACACCGATCCGAACCTGCTTTCCACGGACGTCGCCAACATCGGCGTGAGCCCGTTCACGCTGGTGTTCAAGCATGCAGGCCTGGCGTTTGCCGCCGGGCTGATGAACGCGGTGATCCTGACCGCCGTGCTGTCGGCGGGCAACTCGGGCATGTATGCGTCCACGCGCATGCTCTACAACCTGGCCACCGAGGGCCGCGCTCCGCGCATCTTTGCGCAACTGACCAGGAACGGCGTGCCGCGCAACGCACTGCTGGCCACCACCGCCGTCGGCGCGCTGTGTTTCCTCAGCTCCCTCTATGGCGACAAGACGGTCTACCTGTGGCTGCTCAATACCTCCGGCATGACGGGCTTCGTGGCGTGGCTGGGCATTGCCATCAGCCACTACCGCTTCCGGAAGGGGCTGGTGGCGCAGGGGCATGACCCAGCGCAACTGCCGTATCGCTCGAAGTTCTTCCCGTATGGGCCGCTGTTTGCGTTCGGGCTGTGCCTGGTCATCACGCTGGGCCAGAACTACCAAGCCTTCACCACTGGCACGATCGACTGGCCCGCGGTGATCGCCACCTACATCGGCATCCCGGTTTTCTTCGCCATCTGGATCGGCTACCGGCTGGTCCGCGGTGGCGGCATCGTTCGCTACCAGGACATGCACTTCCCGCGCCCGCCCGTCACGCAAGATCCGTTGGCCGGCGAGGACCCCGGCCCCGAACTGCCGACTGTCGCAGCGACACCGCAGTCCTGATTTCCATCCACGTGCCTGCCGCCGCCTCGAAGCGCCCGGCAGGCGTTTTGTTTTGAGATGCCCGCTGACGGCATCGCCCGCTATGCACACACCCATCACCCCAACCGGCCTCGAAGGCCAGTCTGAACTGCGCCGGCGCCTGCGCTCGCGCCACCTGATGATGATCGCCCTGGGCGGCGCGATCGGCACCGGGCTGTTCGTCGCCTCCGGCGCATCGATCGCGCAGGCCGGCCCCGGCGGCGCGCTGCTCACCTACACGCTGATCGGCGTGATGGTCTATTGCCTGATGACGAGCCTGGGCGAGCTGGCGGTACACCTGCCGGTGTCGGGCTCGTTCGTCACGTATAGCCGGTTGTATGTGGAGGAAGGCTTCGGCTTTGCGCTCGGGTGGAACTACTGGTTTGCCTTGGCGGTGTCAGTGGCCGTGGAGCTGGCGGCGGCGCAACTGGTGATGAAGTACTGGTTCCCAGGTGTCTCGGGCATGGTGTGGAGCGCCGCGTTCCTGCTGCTGATGTGGGGCCTGAACGCCTTCTCCGTGCGCGGCTTTGGCGAGGCGGAATACTGGTTCTCGATGATCAAGGTGGTGACCATCGTGGTGTTCCTGGGGATCGGCCTGGCGATGATCTTCGGCATCATGCATGGCGGGCCGCAGTCGGGCTGGCAGAACTTCACGGTGGGCGACGCGCCGTTCGTGGGCGGGCTGCCGGCCATGGTGGGCGTGGCGATGATCGCCGGGTTCTCGTTCCAGGGCGTCGAGACCATCGGCGTGGCCGCCGGCGAGGCGGAGAACCCCTCGCGCACGATCCCGCGCGCCATCCGCCAGACGTTCTGGCGCATCCTGCTGTTCTATGTGCTGGCGATCCTGATCATCGGGGTGCTGCTGCCGTACACCGATCCGAACCTGCTGCGCAATGAAGCCACCGATATCGGCGTGAGCCCGTTTGCGCTGGTGTTCCAGCATGCCGGGCTGGCGTTTGCGGCGGGGATGATGAATGCGGTGGTGCTGACCGCACTGCTGTCGTCGGGCACGTCGAGCCTGTATGTGTCGACGCGGATTCTGTATGACCTATCACTCGAAGGCCAGGCGCCGCGCTGGTTTGCCAAGGTGTCGGGCAACGGCGTGCCGCACCGGGCGCTGCTGGCCACCTCTGCGGTGGGGGCGCTGTGTTTCTTCAGCTCGCTGTTTGGCGATCAGGTGGTGTATCTGTGGCTGCTGAACACTTCCGCGGTGACGTGTTTCATTGCGTGGTTCGGGATTGCGCTGGCGCATTATCGGTTCCGCAAGGGCTTTGTGAGCCAGGGGCACTCGGTCAAGGACCTGGCCTACCGGTCACCGTTCTTCCCGTTCGGGCCGATCATGGTGGCGATCCTGTGTGTGGTGATCATTCTTGGGCAGAACACCAAGGCGTTGTTTGCGCCGATCGAGAATTTCGGGGCGTTCGTCGCGACGTATTGCGGGGTGATTGTGTTTGTGGCGATTTGGCTGGCTTACCGGTGGCGGTTTAAGACGCGGTTTGTGCGGTATGAGGAGATGCAGTTCAGTGGGGCGCATCTCCAGCATGAGACGGCTGTCTCTGGCTCGGCTTCCCAACCTTCTGGGGTTGCTGCCAACTAACGGGCATCGGGCCATTGGCTGTGTGAGCTGATGGCCTTGTTTTTTTGTTGTTGGTCCATCCCTTGTTTCATCCCCTGCCGGGGCTGACTCACTTTCTTTGTCTTGCCAAA
>CAJXMR010000345.1 GCA_913056305.1 uncultured Ralstonia sp. | reverse complement strand
CGGCTCTTGGTTCCGGTGCAATTTTCAGCGGCAAAAGTCAACCGTTTTATTTCAATAAAAAGGGTTGTCTTTCTTCGTCAAAGGGTTGACGGTCAACCCTTTGACGGGTAGAATGTCTCTCATGGTTGATAAGGAGATATGACCATGACCCAGCAAGTTTTCGAGGCATTGGCGGACTGGATTTCTGAAGGTGTCGCAGTCGATTTTGAGGCCCTGGGCTTCGACATCGAGGTGATTACCGTCGATCCCCCCGCCGACCTGGCTAACTGATTCGGACGGGTGACGGTGAGCAGACCATACCCGACCGAGAAACCAGACCATCAACAACCCGCAGGAGATAAGCCAATGGCAACCGCGACCAAACCCCAGCCGCAGAACCGCGAAATCGTTTTGAACGGCTCGCGCCTGTTCGAGCGCTGGGACGGCAAGACGTGGATTTGCTACCGCGTGACGAAACCCTAAACCCAGCAAACCCCCAGCGCTGGGGGTGACGGTGAGCAGACCAGACCCCCGGCGCAGTTTCCAGACCATCGACCTTTAGGAGTGATCCAGATGCAACCAACCACCGCAACCCCGACCGAAACCGCCCGCCCGGCCGCCCTCGTGCCCACCGGCTCGCCCCTGTTCTCCCTGGGCCAGCTCTGCGCCACGCCCGGCGCGCTGGAGGTGCTGGAGCAGAACGGCCAGCAGCCTATCCACTTTGTCGCCCGCCACGTTGCCGGCGACTGGTCGGAAATGGACGCCGAAGACCAGCAGACCAACCGGGAGGCGCTGGAGTGCGGCGCGCGCGTGCTCTCGTCCTACACGACGAAGAACGGGCAAAAGCTCTGGATCATCACCGAGGCCGACCGCAGCGTGACCACCCTGCTGCTGCCTTCCGAGTATTGAGCAACGACGCCGGGGCCACCGCCCCGGCCTGACAGCGGGGTGAGCATGACAACCAAGACCATCGGCCTGTACCTGACCAGATCAGGCAAAGAGGCCATCCGCCTGAAGGAATACCCCTTGCGCGACGGCCGCAAGGGCTATTCCTGGATCGGTGAATACGGGGCAGGCAGCGGCGAACCGCTGGCCGCCTACCTCGCCATGATCGAGCAATTCAAGAAGACCAAGCGCGGGATGCAAACGGTGATCGACGCCCACGCGCACCAGGAAGAAGGGGAGCCCAGCCGTGGCTAAGAAGCACATCCGTTACACCAACGACCACCAGGCCGAGCTGGGCAAGCTGCTGCGCGAGCTGGGCTATCGGCACGGCCTCTGGCAAGTCTTCCGCGACTTTGTGGCCATGTGCGCCATTGCGATCAGCAACGCCGTAGACAAGCGCCAGTTTGCCGCGCGCGAGGCTGAATATATGAAGATCGTCGGCCGCTATACCAAGGAAGAAGCCGACATGATGGCCCGAGGCTTGGCCCATGTCACTTTCGGCCTTGAAGCTGGCATGTGTGATTTTCTCGGCTCCCTGTTCATGAATCTGGAGCTGGGCGACTCTTGGAAAGGCCAGTTTTTCACGCCCTACGAGGTCAGCTATTTGATGGCCGCGATCAACATGGGCGACCGCGCGCCCGTGGAAATCGAGAAAAAGGGCTTTATCACCCTCTGCGATCCATGCGTAGGCGGTGGCGCAATGGTTATTGCGGCCGCCCATGCCTTGCAGGACGCGAAAATCAACTATCAGCAGCACATGCACGCCGTCGCCGTCGATATTGACATCGTGGCGGTGCAAATGGCCTATGTGCAGTTGTCGCTGCTGCATATCCCGGCTGTCGTCTATCACGGCAATTCGCTGAGCGTTGAAACATGGTCAACGTGGCGCACGCCCGCCCATGTCCTGGGCTTTTGGGATGTGAAGCTGCGCCGCGCCGGTGACGCCGCCACCCTGACCGTGCCCGCCGCCCAGTCTCGCGCCGAGGAAGCGGCCGACGACGCCGAGGCCGAGGCGGAAGCCATGCCCACCGCCGCCGCCCTGGCTCCCTCGCCCGTTCCCGCCCTGGCCGCAGACATCAACCTGCGCGGCCAGCTCGCCCTGTTCTGAAAGGTTCGCCCGTGACCACCGCCACCACTACCACCAAGCCCGCCGCCCGCTTCCTGCCCTGGGTGGACATGCTCGCCGAGGTCGGCTCGCCGATCATCAAGCAGCGCGACCAGGCGGCCGCGCTGCTGGCCGAAGCCGACGCCCTGGAGCGCCAGGCCGACGAGCTGCGCCGCGCGGCTGTCGCCGCCCGCGCTCCGCTGCTGGAGCGCGTCATGAAGAACTGGAGCCTGGCCGAGCTGGAGCAGGCCGCCAACCGCGCCGAGTCCATCACCCACCCGGTGCCGCTGCACTGCATCGAGGACGCCGAGCTGCGCAACGCCATTCGCGCCCTGGAGGGCACGCAAGGCCCGCTCGACGTGCTGCGCCTGTTCAATCAGAAGGTGATCCGCCAGCACAACCTGCTGAGCACGGCCACCGAGGACGAGCGCCGCGCCACCCTGGCCCGCGCGCTCAACTGGTGGAATTTCGCCGTGGTGCCCATGCTTGAGCGCATGGGCACGGAATAGGGGAGGGCGGCCGCCGTGAGCATCGAGCAAGAGGCCGCCGAGCTGGTGGCCGCCGTCGATCCGGCCGCTGTCGCGGCCGTGCTCGCCGACTTCCCCCCAGCCGAGGACATCACCATCCGGGAGCACTGGCAGGAACTCGACCCGACCCTGACCAAGAAGGCCCCGCGTGACCTGGCGGCCCGCGAGTCCTTCCTGTTGGCCAAGGTCGCCAGCTACGAGGCGTCCCGCCTCGCCAGCATCGCCCGGTACAACGACCTGCGCGACCGGGGCCTGGCGGCCCTGTCGCCCTACGACATCTGCATTTCCAGCGGCAATGACCCCTTGGGCGCGCTGCGCTGCGCCCTTCGGCTGAAGGACGCCCATATCTCCTATGACCTGTCGATCCTTGTCCGCTTGCACCTGGAGCTGGACGAGGTGAGGGCGCTGCGTGCGGGCTCCATGTCCCCCCAGCTCGCCCTGTTCTGACGCGCGGCCGCCTGTCGGCGGTGCGGCCTGCGGCCGGTGCCAGCCTTCGGCTGGCCGTGGTGCCGGGCTTGCGCCCGCTCCAACAGCCAGCAGGCCGCCGCGCTGCGCGCGCCGACCTGCCACCCACCCGCACCACCTGGCTGCTTTCCGGCTGACCCTTGCGCCTGGCCAGCTTTCACTGCTGGGCGAATCTGGCCGCTGCGCGACCAGACCGGGCTGCTCCGGGTTCGCGCCTT
>CAJXMR010000344.1 GCA_913056305.1 uncultured Ralstonia sp. | reverse complement strand
CGTCAATTCAGTTTCGAATTCTTCCCGCCCAAGACGGCGGAAGGCGCCGAGAAGCTGCGCAACACGCGCGCGCAACTCAGCCCGCTCAAGCCGCGCTTCATTTCCGTGACCTTCGGCGCGGGCGGCACCACGCAGCAGGGCACGCTCGACGCCGTGGTGGAAATCCAGCGCGAAGGTATCGAGGCCGCGCCGCACCTGTCGTGCGTGGGCTCGTCGCGCGAGAGCATCCGCGGGATCCTCAACACGTATCGTGAGCACGGCATCGGCCGCATCGTCGCGCTGCGCGGCGACATGCCCTCGGGCATGGGCGAGATCGGTGAGTTCCGCTTCGCCAATGAACTGGTCGAGTTCATCCGCCACGAGACCAACGACACCTTCCACATCGAGGTGGCGGCCTATCCGGAATACCACCCGCAGGCGCGCTCGTCGCGCCAGGACCTGGAGAACTTCGCCCGCAAGGTGAAGGCCGGCGCCAACTCCGCCATCACGCAGTACTTCTTCAACGCCGACGCCTACTTCCAGTTCGTCGACGACGCGCGCAAGCTCGGCGTGGACGTGCCCATCGTGCCGGGCATCATGCCGATCACGAACTCGTCGCAGCTGATGCGCTTCTCGGAGATGTGCGGCGCCGAGATCCCGCGCTGGATCGCCAAGCGCCTGGAGGGCTTCGGCGATGACCGCGAATCGATCCGCGCCTTCGGCCTGGATGTGGTGACGGCACTGTGCGACCGCCTGCTGCAGGGCGGCGCGCCAGGGCTGCACTTCTACACGCTCAACGCAGCCGGCGCCACGCGCTCCATCTGGCAGCGCCTGGGTCTGTAACAAAAGGAGATCGTCATGGCAGCCGCACCGGATCCGCTGATTGCTTGGCTGCTTGACGAACTGCAGCCGCTCGCCGCGCAGATCGGCGAGATCCGCGCCCGCCGCATGTTCGGCGGCGCGGGGCTGTATCACGACGACATCGTCTTTGGGCTGGTGGCCAACGGCACGTGCTATCTGCGCATCGATGACACCACCCGTGCGCGCTTCGCAGCCGTTGGGTCGACGCCGTTCGGCTACGACCGCGACGGGCGCACCATCACCATGTCCGGTTATCTGAGCACGCCGGCCGAGGCGCTCGACGGCGGCCAACCGCTGCGCGACTGGGTGCGCCTGGCGATCGAGGCATCGCGGCGCGAGGCGAACGCCAAGGCGGCCAAGCCCAAGCGGGCACCTGTTGCAAAGAAAGCGCCGGCCACGAAGGTCGCCGCCAAGAAAGCCACAGCCAAGCGCTGAGCGCTCAATAGAGCGTCGTCTTCAGGCGCTCAGGCAGCTCGCGGTCATACGCGTCGCCATCGAATGCCCCGCCGGTCAAGCGTTGCAGCATCTTGCCGGTGGACGGCAGCGCCGGACGCGCCTCCTGTGCACGCTCCCACAGCTTCGAGCGCACCAGCGCCTTCGAGCAGTGGAAGTACACCGACTGCAGCTTCACCAAGATGACCGTGCGCGGCAGCTTGTCCTGCACCGCAAACGAGGCGAGCAATGCCGGATCGGCCGAGATGGTGGCCGTGCCGTTCACGCGCAACGTCTCGCCCACCCCCGGCACGATGAAGAGCACCGACACGCGCCCGTCCTCGACGATGTTGCGCAGGTTGTCGATGCGGTTGTTGCCGGGCCGATCGGGAATCGCCAGCGTGCGTTCGTCCAGGATGCGCACGAAGCCCGGCGCGTCGCCCTTGGGCGAGGCGTCCGTGCCGCCCGCCCCCACCGACGACAGCACGATGAACGGCGAGGCCTCGACGAAGGCGCGGTAATCCTCGTTCAGGTGGTCGATCTCTTTGCGGACGGCGCGCTCGGTCGGCTGGCCGTAGACGGCTTCGGGTTGGGCGACAGTCGTCAGCGTGTGTGTCGTCATGGCGATGGATGAGGAGAAGGTTCAGAACACGCCACGCTCGGTCACGATGCAATCGAGCGCGATGTCGTGTGCCTGCGGCGCGATCGACTCCACCCGGTTGATCTCGAACGCGACGCCGATGGTGCGCGGGCGGTGCCCGTCGGCGTGCAGCGCAGCCAGCGTGCGGTCATAGAAACCGCCGCCGTAGCCAATACGGTAGCGTTGCGCATCGAAGCCCACGCACGGGATCAGCAGCGCATCGGGCGTGACCGTCTCGCCCGATGCCGGGATGGGAATGTTGTACGCGCCCGGTGTCATTTCACAATCGGGCGTCCATCGCCGAAACTGCAGGGGCGCAAACTTGTCTGTCACCACGGGCAGCAGCGCGCGGCGTGCGGCATCCGCCGCCAGCCAGTGGCCGAGCACGCCGAGCGCGTCGAACTCGCCCTGTGTGGGCCAGTAGGCCGCGAGGCGCTGGTCCGGCAGGGTCCGCAGCAGGTCGGCCAGGTGCCGCGCCAGTGCGGCGTCATGTGCGACACGCCCGGGCAGCGCGGCGCGCGCATCGAGCAGCATGGCGCGCAGGGCGCGGCGCGATTCGATCGGCGCGGCCATGTGGGCCGAGCCAGGCGGGTTCCCTAAGGCTGACATGGGATAATCGAACCACCTAACGGTGAAGGATGGGGCAGCAGATGACATTGAAGGGCAAGGCAGTATATCGCGCGGTGGCGCTGGCTTTCGCGGGCTTGATCGGCGCGGGTGCCGTGGGGCCGCTGGGTCCGATTTCGCTGGCGCAGGCCGCCAAGCGGCAGGCGCCGCAAGGCATTCCGGCCAATCCGGACGATGCCTTCATCGAGTTGCGCAACGCCGCGCGCCGCAACGACGTGTCGCGCAGCTGGGAGCTGGCCGACAGCCTGTCCGACTACCCGATCCCGTCCTACGTCCAGTACTTCCGCATCAAGCCGCAGCTGTTCGACGCCAGCGGCTACGCGCGCACCGATGCGCCGGATGACGAGGTCCGCGCGTTCCTGCAGCGCTACCAGGGCGATGCCATCGCCGACCGTTTGCGCAACGACTGGCTGCTGGTGCTCGGCAAGAAGCGCGACTGGGCCACCTTCGATGCCGAGTACCCGAAGTTCGTGCTCAAGGACGATACGCAAGTCGAGTGCTACGCGCTGCTGTCGCGCGCGATGAAAGGCCAGAACGTTGCGGCCGACGCGCGCAACACGCTGTCCGACCCCAAGGGCTACGGTGAAGGCTGCGTCGACCTGATCGGCTACCTCGCGCAATCCAACCAGTTCACGCGTGCCGACGTCGCCTTCGCGGCGCGGCTGTCGCTGGAGCAGAACCTCGTCACGCAGGCGTCGCGCATTGCCGC
>CAJXMR010000343.1 GCA_913056305.1 uncultured Ralstonia sp. | reverse complement strand
TGTTCCGCATGCTGCAATTGCCGCCGATGCTGGCCTACCTGGTGGTGGGCGTGCTGATCGGGCCGAAGGCGACGGGGCTGGAGTCCGATTCTGCCCAGACGCGCTACCTCGCCGAATTTGGCGTGGTGTTCCTGATGTTCTCGATCGGGCTGGAGTTCAACCTCTCCAAGCTGCGCTCGATGCGGCGTCTGGTACTGGGGCTGGGCGCGTCGCAGGTGGCGCTGACCATGCTGCTGACGGTGCCGATCACGATGCTGCTCTCGCGCTGGTATCCGCTGTCGTGGCAGGCGGGCCTGGCGCTGGGCGGCGCGCTGGCGATGTCGTCCACCGCCATCGTCTCGAAGCTGCTGGCCGAGCGCCTGCAGCTCGAGACCGAGCACGGCCGCAACATCATCAGCGTGCTGCTGTTCCAGGATCTGGCGGTGGTGCTGCTGCTGATTGTGGTGCCGTCGCTGGGCAAGAACCCGAGCGACCTGGTGCTGGCGCTGTCGATTGCGGCGCTCAAGATCACCGTGGCGCTGGTGATGATCCTGTTCGTGGGGCAGAAGCTGCTCTCGCGCTGGTTCCACCTGGTGGCGGCGCGGCGCTCGCAGGAGCTGTTCATGCTGAACCTGCTGCTGGTGACGCTGGGCATGGCGGCGCTGACCGAGCGGCTCGGCCTGTCGATGGCGCTGGGCGCCTTCCTGGCCGGCATGCTGGTGTCGGAGACGCCGTACAAGCTGCAGGTGGAAGAAGACATCAAGCCGTTCCGCGACGTGCTGCTCGGCCTCTTCTTCGTGACGGTGGGCATGCTGCTGGACCCGCGCGTCGTGGTCCAGCACTGGGCGTTGGTGCTGGGGCTGGTGGCGGGGCCGGTGCTGTTCAAGTTCGTGCTGATCGCGCTGCTGGCGCGCGGCTTCGGCTCGGGCGGCGGCGCGGCGATCCGTACCGCGCTGGGCTTGGCGCAGGCGGGCGAGTTCGGCTTCGTGCTGCTCAACCAGATCGACGGCATGCACCTGATCGACCCGCTGCTCGGTCAGGCGATCCTGGCGGCGATGCTGCTGTCGATGCTGCTGGCGCCGTTCCTGATCCAGCACAGCGATGCGATTGCCATGCGGTTCTCACGCACGGACTGGCTGATGCAATCGCTGGCGATGACCAAGATCGCCGCGCAGAGCATCGCCACCGAGCGCCACGTCATCATCTGCGGCTACGGGCGTTCCGGCCAGAACCTGGCGCACATGTTGGAGCAGGAAGAGATTGGCTACATGGCGCTCGACCTGGACCCCGATCGCGTGCGCGAGGCCGCTGCGGCCGGCGAGCACGTGGTCTACGGCGATGCGGCGCGGCGTGAGTCGCTGGTGGCGGCTGGTATCCACCGCGCGGCGGCGGTCGCCATCACCTATGCCGATACGGCCTCAGCGCTCAAGGTGCTGCACCACGTGCAGAAGCTTGAGCCGACCCTGCCCGTGATCGTGCGCACCATCGACGATGCCGACCTGGACCGCCTGCAGCAGGCCGGCGCCACCGAGGTGGTGCCCGAGATCATTGAGGGCAGCCTGATGCTGGCCTCGCACGCACTAGTGCTGTTGGGCGTGCCGCTGCGCCGCGTGGTGCGGCGCGTGCAGCAGATGCGCGACGCGCGCTACAGCCTGCTGCGCGGCTACTTCCACGGCCAGGACGATGAAGAGGACATGCTCGAGCGCGATGCCGTGCGGCTGCACTCGGTGCCGCTGGCCCCGGGCTCGCCCGCCATCGGCCACAAGCTGGGCACGATGGGGCTGGAGACGTTCAAGACCTCGGTGACGGCGATCCGCCGACATGGCATCCGCGCGCTTGACCCGGAGCCGGACACGGTGCTGGAGCTGGGCGATATCGTCGTGCTGCGCGGTACGCCCGAGGGGCTGCAGATGGCGGAGGAGCGGCTGACCCCGCGTTGATGCGGCGCTAGGCGCTACTTGGCCAGCGCTTCGAGCAACGGCCCGCGCGAGCGGCGCGGCGGCGCGGTGTCCGCCAAGTTCGGCGGCAGGCCCGCCAGCACGGCCGCTGCATCCAGCGAGCGGATCGACACGCGCGTATCGGCCGGAATGCGCCCGTCCTGCTGCAGCATCAGGTAGCGCAGGCAGCAGACGCGCAGGAACGAGGCGAAGTTGGCCACCTCGCCGCGCCGCTCCAGCAGCTCGTCATAGAGCTTGGCAATCAGCTGGTTGACGCTTAGCCCGTCGCGCTGGCCGATCTCTTCGAGCACCTCCCAGAACAGGCACTCCAGGCGCACGCTGGTCGCCACGCCGTGCAGGCGCAGCGAGCGGGCCAGGGTGTCGTATGAGTGGGGATTGGCGCGGATGAAGATTTCGCACATGGCCGGGTCTCCTGGTCAGGTGCCCGGCTTGCGGGCAACCCGATCAGTGTAGGACCCGCGTCCCCAGGACTTCAAGAAACTGTGCCAGCCACGCGGGATGCGCCGGCCAGGCAGGCGCTGTCACCAATTTGCCATCGGTGTGGGCCTGGTCGACAGGGATGTCCTGGTATCGGCCGCCCGCTGCCGTGACTTCCGGGCCACACGCCGGGTAGGCCGAGCACGCGCGCCCCTCCAGCACGCCCGCCGCCGACAGCAGCTGCGCGCCATGGCAGATGGCCGCGACGGGTTTGTCGGCGCGGGCGAAGTGCCGGACGATGTCGAGCACCCGCGCATTCAGGCGCAGGTATTCGGGCGCGCGGCCACCGGGCACAACCAGGGCGTCGTAGGCGGCGGGGTCGACGGACGCGAAGTTGGCATTGAGGGTGAAACGGTGGCCGGGCTTCTCGGAGTAGGTCTGCGCACCCTCGAAATCGTGCACGGCAGTGGCGACGGAATCGCCGGCCTTCTTGTCGGGGCAGACCGCATGCACCGTGTGGCCGACCATCTGGAGTGCCTGGAAGGGCACCATCACTTCGTAGTCTTCGACATAGTCGCCCACCAGCATCAGAATCTTTTTCGCCATCGCCGTGTCTCCTGTATGGTTGCGGTCTGCCCATTGTGGTTCGGTGCTTCCGGGCCCGGGTGGTAGCCGGTTACCGCGCACTGTCTTTTCCTGTTCCTGTCATGACCCACGTTCCTCATCATCAGGCGGCCTTGCTCACGCCGTCGTCCGTTCCCGCGTCCACCGAGCTGGGTGACGTGACGCGCTACTTGCGCGAGCGCATCCGCACCGTGCCCAACTGGCCGCAGGCGGGGGTGATGTTCCGCGACATCACGCCGCTGCTGCAGGACCCGAAGAGCCTGCGCGTGCTGGTGGACGTGTTCATCCACCGCTACATGGGGCAGGGGCTGAACCTGGTGGCGGGCATCGA
>CAJXMR010000342.1 GCA_913056305.1 uncultured Ralstonia sp. | reverse complement strand
TTGCCGCCTTCCATGTCGAGGTAATGACGCAGGATCGTGCAGCCGTAGCGCAGGTTGCTCTGCAGGTGGAACAGCTTGCGCTTGTCGTTATCGCCGATGGAGCGCGTCCAGAACGGCATCACCTGCATCAGGCCCATGGCGCCAGCGCTGCTCATGGCGTACTTGCGGAAACCGCTTTCCACCTGCATCAGGCCGAGCACCAGCGCCGGATCCAGACCCGCACGCTTGGCCTCGTAGTACGCCGTCTCGATCAGCTCCACGCGTACCGACGCCTGCGGGATCTTGGCCGACATGCGCACCGACATCTCGGCCAACCAGCGCAGGTAGCCGAGCTGCTCGTCGTTGTTGGCGAACACCGGGCGCAGCGGCCGGCTGTCGGCCACGGCGGCGGACAGCGCGCTGCGCACGGAGTCCGCCAGAACCTCTTCCTTCTGGGCACCCGCCCACGCCGCCTGCGCGCCCACGAGCAACGTCACTGCGGCCAGCGCAGTGGCAATCGAGCGGGGGACGAAGAAACGGCGCATGGCGGTCAGCTCCATTACTGCGCGAGGCGCGCCTTCAGTGTCGCCAGCACGTCGGCCGGCGCCACGTTGGTGGCGGCCTCGTCGCGGCGGCCCTGGAATTCCAGCTTGCCTTCCTTCAGGCCGCGGTCGCCCACCACCACGCGGAACGGCACGCCGATCAGCTCCCAGTCGGCGAACATCGCGCCCGGGCGCTCGCCACGGTCGTCCAGCATCACGTCGATGCCGGCGGCGACGAATTCGGCGTGCAGGCGGTCGGCCTCGGCGCGCACGGCGTCGGAGCGGTCGTAGCCCACCGGGCAGATCACCACTTGGAACGGTGCGATCGACGCCGGCCAGATGATGCCGCGCGCATCATAGTTCTGTTCGATGGCCGCGCCCAGGATGCGGGTCACGCCGATACCGTAGCAGCCCATCACCATCGGCTGGGTCTTGCCGTTCTCGTCGAGGAAGGTGGCGTTCATCGCCTCGGAATAGCGCGTGCCCAGCATGAAGACGTGGCCGACTTCGATGCCGCGGCAGATCGCCAGCGTGCCCTTGCCGTCCGGCGACGGATCGCCTTCCACCACGTTGCGCAGGTCGTAGACCTCGGCCTCGGGCAAGTCGCGGCCCCAGTTCACGCCGGTGAAGTGGTAGTCCTCTTCGTTGGCGCCGATCACGAAATCGCTCATGGCCGCCACGGTGCGGTCGGCCACCACCTTGACCGGCTGCTTCATGCCGATCGGGCCCAGGTAGCCCGGGGGCGTACCGAACGCGCGCAGGATCTCGCCCTCGGTGGCGAAGCGGAAATCGGCCAGGCCCGGCACCTTCGAGGCCTTGATCTCGTTGAGCTCGTGGTCGCCGCGCAGCAGCAGCAGCCAGATCTGCGGCTCACCCTCTTCCACGTCCTTGGCCAGCACGATGGACTTGACCGTGCGCTGCAGGGGAATACCGAGCTGTTCGGCCACGGCCTCGCACTTGGCGCGCTTGGGCGTGTGCGTCTTGGTGAGCGCCTCGGTGGCGGCGCCGCGCGGCGTGGCCGGGGCCACGGCTTCGGCGGCCTCCATGTTGGCGGCGTAGTCCGATGCCGGGCTGTAGACGATGGCATCCTCGCCGGTGTCGGCGATCACGTGGAATTCTTGCGAGCCCGAACCGCCGATGGCGCCGTTGTCGGCCGCCACCGCGCGGAATTCCAGCCCAAAGCGGGTGAAGATGCGCGTGTAAGCCTCGACCATCTTCTGGTACGAGACCTTCAGGCCCTCGGTGTCGCGGTCGAAGGAGTAGGCGTCCTTCATGGTGAACTCGCGGCCGCGCATGATGCCGAAGCGCGGGCGGCGCTCGTCGCGGAACTTGGTCTGGATCTGGTAGAAATTGACCGGCATCTGCTTGTACGAGCGGATCTCGGTGCGGGCAATGTCGGTCACCACCTCTTCGGAGGTCGGCTGGATGACGAAATCGCGCTCATGGCGGTCTTTGAAGCGCAGCAGCTCGTCGCCCATCTTGTCCCAGCGGCCGGTCTCTTGCCACAACTCGGCCGGCTGCACCACCGGCATCAGCACTTCCACCGCACCGGCGGCGTTCATTTCTTCGCGCACGATCTGCTCGACCTTGCGGATCACGCGCAGACCCACGGGCATATACGTATAGAGGCCCGCGCCGAGCTTCTTGATCATGCCGGCACGCATCATCAACTTGTGCGACACGATCTCCGCGTCGGAGGGCGCTTCCTTGAGCGTGGAAATGAAGAACTGGGACGCTTTCATGCGACTGACAATAAGGGATGGCCGCGGCAACCAATACCGCGAGGACAAGGGCAAAAGCCACCGGAATCGGGGAATGCAGAGAGGCGCCTGATGCACATTCGCACGGGCGACACCCTCCCCCAAGGAGGCGCTAGTGAGCGGCAACATTTCGGCATCCATTACAGCCGAACGACAGGCCGCTCTATAATCGGCGTAATTCTAAAGTATTCGAGGTGCAGTCATGCTCGATCGTGAAGGCTTTCGCCCGAACGTCGGCATCATCCTCATCAACGCAAGAAACGAGGTGTTCTGGGGCAAGCGCATTGGCGAGCACTCCTGGCAGTTTCCACAAGGCGGCATCAAGTACGGCGAAACGCCCGAACAAGCGATGTTCCGCGAACTGCACGAAGAAGTCGGCCTGTTGCCAGAACACGTCCGGATCGTCGGTCGCACGCGCGACTGGCTGCGGTATGAGGTGCCGGACAAGTTCATCCGCCGCGAGATTCGCGGCCATTACCGGGGCCAGAAACAGATCTGGTTCCTGCTGCGCATGGTCGGTCGCGACTGCGACATCCATCTGCGCGCCACCGAGCATCCGGAGTTCGATGCCTGGCGGTGGAGCCAGTACTGGGTGCCGCTGGAGGCGGTGATCGAGTTCAAGCGCGAGGTGTACCAGCTGGCGCTGTCGGAGCTCTCGCGCTTCGTGCAGCGGCAGCATCGCGCGCCGCTCTCGCCGTATGGGCGCGGCGGGCAGCACCGTGAGCGTGATGGGCGCGAGCAGCGTGACGGCCATGGTGGCCGTGGCGACCAGAACGCGCGCGGCCCACGTCCCCAGCCGGTCCTGACGGTCACCACCACGACGGTCATCGTCGAGACGGTGGTGACGCCCGAGCCGGCCCCCTCTTCCAACCCTGACGACACAGCTCCTAAGGAAAATTCGTGACTGTGATGACGACACGTGGAGCGCAGCGCGCTCTCGTGCCGCTCGCGCTGGCGGCTGCGCTGGCGTTGACGGCATGTGGCCACAACCGCACCGGCGACCTCGAAGACAAGCTGTTGATGGACCC
>CAJXMR010000341.1 GCA_913056305.1 uncultured Ralstonia sp. | reverse complement strand
GCCTGCCGCGCATGTCGGGGCTGGAGGTGCTCAAGCGCCTGCGCTCGCGCGGGGCGATGCTGCCGGTGCTGATCCTGACCGCCGCCGATAGCGTGGAGGAGCGCGTCAAGGGCCTGGACCTCGGCGCCGACGACTACATGGCCAAGCCCTTCGCCCTGTCCGAACTGGAGGCGCGCGTGCGGGCACTGGTGCGGCGCGGCGCGGGCGGCGGCGCGACGCTGGTGCGCCACGGGCCGCTGGCGTTCGACCAGGTCGGGCGCATTGCCTATATCCATGACCAGTTGGTGGAGCTGTCGGCGCGCGAGATCGGCCTGCTGGAGATCCTGCTCGCGCGCGTGGGCCGGCTGGTGTCGAAGGAGCAGTTGGTCGACCACCTGTGCGGCTGGGGCGAAGAGGTCAGTAACAACGCCATCGAGGTCTACATCCACCGGCTGCGCAAGAAGATCGAGGTGGACGGCATCCGCATCGCCACCGTGCGTGGGCTGGGCTACTGCCTGGAACGTGTCGCTGCCCCCACCGCCGCACAAGCCGCCCATGGGTGACCGGCTGGCCTGGCCCTGGCGCCGGCCGCGCGCACGGCATGCCAAACCCACCGATGCGGCGCCCCAGGCGGACGACCGCGATCTCGCCGATACCCTCCCCCATCTCGAAGACGACGCGACCCGGCCCGGCGCCCGTTCGCTGTTCGGCGAGATCCTCGACTGGATGCTCGCGCCGCTGCTGCTGCTGTGGCCAATGAGCATTGCGGTGACGTATCTCGTCGCCAAGTCGATCGCCAATGCACCCTACGACCGCGCGCTGGAATCGAGCGCCATCGTGCTCAGCCAGCAGCTGCGCGAGGTGAATGGGCGCGTGACACTGCAGTTGCCGATCTCCGCGCGCGAGATCCTGCGCGCGGACGAGACCGACAACATCTACTACCAGGTGCTCGGCACCGGCGGCGAGTTCGTCTCCGGCGATCGCGAACTGCCGCTGCCGCCCGAGGAGGACGCCAGCAATGGCGGCCTGGTGCAGTTGCGCGACGACCGCATCCACGGCACGGAGATCCGCGTGGCGTATACCTTCGTGCAGCAGCCCAACCTGCCCGGCGCCAAACCCGCGCTGGTGCAGGTGGCCGAGACGCTGGACAAGCGCGCGCAGCTGGCCAACGAGATCATCAAGGGCGTGATCCTGCCGCAGTTCGTGATCCTCCCGCTGGCCGTCATCCTGGTGTGGTTCGGGCTCACGCGCGGGCTGGCGCCGCTCAACGCCATCCAGGAGCGCATCCGCGCGCGCAACCCCGGCGACACCAGCCCCATCGACGAGGGCGCCGCGCCGCAGGAGCTGACGCCGCTGGTGGCCTCGTTCAACGAGCTGCTCGGGCGGCTGGAGCAATCGGTGCAGACGCAGAAGCGCTTCATTGCCGATGCGGCGCACCAGATGAAGACGCCGCTCGCGGGCCTGCGCATGCAGGCGGAGCTCGCACAGCGCGAGCAATCGCCCGACGAGCTGCGCCGCACCCTGGCCCACATCGCCGACAGCTCCGACCGCACAGCGCACCTGGTCAAGCAGTTGCTGTCGCTCGCGCGCATGGAAAACATGGGCGCCACCGACGGCATGGTGCCGCTCGATCTCTGCACACTGACGCGACAAGTGGTGGCCGACTGGCTGCAGAAGGCCTGGGCCAAACAGATCGACCTCGGCTTCGAGGAGCCCGGCGTGCGCGTCATGACCTCCGGCAACGCGATCATGCTCGCCGAGATGCTCAACAACCTGCTCGACAACGCGATCCGCTACACCCCCGACGGCGGCCGCGTGACGGTGCGCGTGACCACCGCGCCGTTCGAGCCCTTCGTTTTCATCGACGTGGAAGACACCGGCCCCGGCATCCCCGTGGCCGAGCGCGAGCGGGTGATGCAGCGCTTCTACCGCATCCTCGGCACGCAGGCCGAAGGCAGCGGCCTGGGCCTGGCCATCGTGCGCGAGATCGTGCAGCAGCACGGCGGCGACATCGAGGTGCTGGACAACGTCTATCAGCCATCGCCGCGGCTGGCCGGGGCGCGCTTTCGCATCACGCTGCACCGCTGCGCGCCGGGCGAGGAGACCTCGGCATGACGCCCAATGCCGACGCGTCCACCCCGGCCTCCGCGCCAGCACCCGCGCGCCGGCGCTGGGTGTCCAACATGCGCTGGATCCTGCTGCTGCTCGGGGTCTGGTTTGTGGTGACCTTCGTGGTGGCGTTCTTTGCACGCGACCTGTCGATGCGCATCTTCGGCTGGCCGTTTGCCTACTGGGTGGCCGGCCAGGGCGCGCCCATCGTCTATGTGCTGATCACGATGCTCTATGCATGGCACACCAACCGGGCTGCGGATGCTGCGGCGCACGACACCGACGAAGCCCAGCGCGAGGCGTCTGAGCACGCCCAACCGCCCTCCATTTGATGCGCTGAAGCAGCCGATCGGGTCTGCAAATTGGTACGCGCATCTGCGTGTATACCCCGATGAAAACGCCGCGTTTGGCCGGCGTTGATGTCAGAACGCAGTAAGTTTCGGCTCCCACAATCGTCCACAATTCCGCGGGCGCTTGCGTTGCGTTGTCATGTCCATGCCCAGCGGGACATCTACGAACAAAGGAGACAACATGGCAACCGTGCAGAGTGCACCCAACGCGCCCGCCGGGCGCATGCAGCCCGCGCCCATGACACGCGAGGAGAAGAAGGTCATCTTCGCCTCGTCGCTGGGCACCGTGTTTGAGTGGTACGACTTCTACCTCTACGGGTCGCTGGCAGCCATCATCGCCAAGCAGTTCTTCTCGGGGCTGGATCCGACGGCGGCCTTCATCTTTGCGCTGCTGGCGTTTGCCGCGGGCTTCCTGGTGCGCCCGTTCGGCGCGCTGGTGTTCGGCCGGCTGGGCGACATGATCGGGCGCAAGTACACCTTCCTGATCACCATCCTGATCATGGGCACGTCGACGTTCATTGTCGGCCTGCTGCCGTCCTATGCCACCATCGGCGCGGCTGCGCCGGTGATCCTGATCGCGCTGCGCATGCTGCAAGGCCTGGCGCTGGGCGGCGAGTACGGCGGTGCCGCCACGTATGTGGCCGAGCATGCTCCGCACGGCCGGCGCGGCAACTACACGTCGTGGATCCAGACCACCGCCACGCTGGGCCTGTTCCTGTCGCTGATCGTGATCCTGGTGGTGCGCGAGCTGACCGGCCCGTCGTTCGACGACTGGGGCTGGCGCATTCCGTTCCTGGTGTCGATCCTGCTGCTGGCCACCTCGGTGTACATCCGCCTGTCGATGAGTGAATCGCCGGCATTCCAGAAGATGAAGG
>CAJXMR010000340.1 GCA_913056305.1 uncultured Ralstonia sp. | reverse complement strand
GTCATCACCATGATGCTGGTGCTGATCGGCCTGTCGACCCTGAAGCTGCGGTGAGGCAACGGACATGACCGACATGACCGAACCCATCGCACCCCTGGACGACGAGATGGCGCCGACACCGCTGGAAGCAGCGGTTGAGCCAGCCGCCCAACCCGACGTCGAAGCGACGGAAGGGGAGGGCGTGGAAGCCGTTGCCGCCACGCTCGATTCGGCCGAGCCGGTGCCGGCCGTCGAGACCGTGCAGGCACCGCGTATGTTCGGCGAGCTGGACGCGCCGTTCGTGCTGGTGCTCGGACTGGGCGAATCCGGCCTGGCGATGGCACGCTGGTGCGCGCGCCATGGGGCACGTGTGCGCGTGGCCGATACACGCGAGGCGCCCGCCAACCTGCCGACGCTGCGCGCCCACGTGCCCGACGCCGAGTTCGTCAGCGGTCCGTTTGCGGTGTCGCTGCTCGATGGGGTGACGCTGGTGGCGATCAGCCCCGGCTTGTCGCCGCTCGATGCCAACGTCGCGGCACTGCTGGCTGCCGCCAATGAGCGCGCCGTGCCGGTCTGGGGCGAGATCGAACTGTTCGCCCGCGCGCTGGCCGGCCTGAAGGCCGCGCAAGGCTACGCGCCTCGCGTGCTCGCCATCACTGGCACCAATGGCAAGACGACGACCACTGCGCTCACGGGCGCCCTAGCACAACGTGCCGGCAAGACAGTCGGCGTGGCGGGCAACATCAGTCCGTCGGCGCTCGACAAGCTGACCGAGTGCGTCGACGCCGGCACGCTGCCGGACGTGTGGGTGCTGGAGCTGTCCAGCTTCCAACTGGAAACCACGCACACGCTGGACGCCGACGCCGCCACCATCCTGAACATCACGCAGGATCACCTCGACTGGCACGGCACGATGGCCGCTTATGCCGCCGCCAAGGGCCGCGTCTTCGGCGCCAATACCGTGCGTGTGCTGAATCGCCAGGACGCCGAGGTGATGGCGTTCGCCAGCAAGAGCGGCGGGGATGTCACCTTCGGTACGGACGAACCGGCCACGGCGGACGCGCTCGGCCTGCTGCGCGAAGGCGGCATGCCTTGGATCGTGCTGGCCGAGGCCGACGAGGATGATCTGCCCAAGCCCGCGCGCCGCAAGAAGGGTGATACCACCCCCACCGCGCCGGTGCCGGTGCGCCTGAAGCGCCTGATGCCGGCCGACGCGCTGCGCATCCGCGGCCTGCACAACGCGACCAATGCGATGGCCGCGCTGGCGCTGTGCCGGGCGATCAACCTGCCGGTGAGCGCACTGCTGCACGGCCTGCGCGACTACGCCGGCGAGCCACACCGCGTCGAGCTGATCGCCGCGTTTGACGACATCGAATTCTTTGACGACAGCAAGGGCACCAACGTCGGCGCGACGGTGGCGGCGCTGTCCGGCCTGTCCAAACGCGTGGTGCTGATCGCGGGCGGGGAGGGCAAGGGGCAGGACTTCTCGCCGCTGGCCGCGCCCGTGGCGCAGTACGCGCGTGCCGTGGTGCTGATCGGGCGCGATGCGCCGCTGATCCGCGCGGCGCTGGAGAACAGTGGCGTCACGTTGATCGACGCGCCGACGATGGAAGCCGCCGTGCAGGAAGCCGCCGCGCGCGCCCAGGCGGGTGATGCTGTGCTGCTCTCGCCGGCGTGCGCGAGTTTCGACATGTTCCGCAACTACGAACACCGCGCGCAAGTGTTCCACGAGGCCGTGGCCGCCCTGGCTGCCGACCGAGGAGTTGTTCTATGAGCGACGCCCAGATCAAGCGCAGCGGCTTCATCGGCGCGACCATCGGCAACGCGTGGGATGGCCTGCGCGACGCCGTGTCGGGCGTCAAGCCCACGCGCTCCAAGATGATGGAATACGACCAGCCGCTGATGTGGGTGGCGATCGTGCTGCTGGGCCTGGGCCTGGTGATGGTGTATTCGGCGTCGATCGCGCTGCCGGATTCGCCCAAGTACGCGAACTACAGCAACGGCCACTTCCTGGTGCGCCACGTGTTCTCGCTGCTGATCGGGGTGATCGGCGCAGTGGTCGCGTTCCAGATTCCGGTCAAGTTCTGGGACAAGTACGCGCCCAAGCTCTTCATCATCGCGCTGGTGCTGCTGGTGATCGTGCTGATTCCGCACGTGGGCAAGGGCGTGAACGGCGCACGCCGCTGGCTGCCGCTGGGCGTCATGAACTTCCAGCCGTCTGAGCTGATGAAGCTGGCGGTGGTGCTGTACGCGGCCAACTACACGGTGCGCAAGCAGGACTGGATGCAGAGCGTGGGCAAGGGCTTCCTGCCGATGGGCGTGGCCGTGGCCTTCGTCGGCTCGCTGCTGCTGCTGGAGCCGGACATGGGCGCGTTCCTGGTGATCGCGGCCGTGGCGATGGGCATCCTGTTCCTGGGCGGCGTCAACGGCAAGCTGTTCGGCGGGCTGGTGCTGACGGCGGTGTCGACGTTCTCGCTGCTGATCCTGCTGTCGCCGTGGCGGCGTGAGCGGATCTTCGCGTACCTGAATCCGTGGCAAGAGGAATACGCGCAGGGCAAGGCGTACCAATTGACGCACTCGCTGATCGCCTTCGGCCGCGGCGAGTGGACCGGCGTCGGCCTGGGCGGCAGCATCGAGAAGCTGCATTACCTGCCGGAAGCGCATACCGACTTCATCCTCGCGGTCATCGGCGAGGAACTGGGCTTCGTCGGCGTGCTGGTCGTGATCCTGCTGTTCTACTGGCTGGTGCGCCGCTCGTTCGAGATCGGCCGCACCGCGCTGCAGCTCGACCGCACGTTTGCCGGCCTGGTCGCCAAGGGCCTGGGCATCTGGATGGGCTGGCAGGCCTTCATCAACATGGGCGTGAATCTGGGCCTGCTGCCGACCAAGGGGCTGACGCTGCCGATGGTCAGCTACGGCGGGTCGGGCATCCTGATGAACTGCGTGGCAATCGCGCTGCTGCTGCGTATTGATTATGAGAACCGCGTGCTGATGCGTGGGGGCAAGGTATGACGGTGAACACGCCGCGCACCCTCCTCGTCATGGCTGGCGGTACCGGCGGCCACATCTTCCCCGCACTGTCGGTGGCCAAACTGCTGGCCGCGCGCGGCTGGAAGGTGGTGTGGCTCGGCAACGCGAGTGGCATGGAAGGCCAGCTGGTGCCCAAGCACGGCTTCCCGCTGGAGCCGGTGCGCTTTGGCGGTGTGCGCGGCAAGGGCTTCGTCACCAAGTTCCTGCTGCCGTTGAACCTGCTGCGCGCGTTCTGGCAAAGCCTGGGCGTGGTGCGCCGCGTGCGTCCGAACGTGGTGCTGGGCATGGGCGGCTATATCACCTTCCCGGGCGGCATGATGA
>CAJXMR010000339.1 GCA_913056305.1 uncultured Ralstonia sp. | reverse complement strand
ATGTTGTAGCCCGACGAGATGATCATGTCGTCGGTGCGCGAGTGGTAGTGGAAGTAGCCTTCCTCGTCCATCACGTAGGCATCGCCGGTGAGGTTCCAGCCGTCGCGCACGTAGGCGCGCTGGCGGTCGTCGGCGAGGTAGCGGCAGCCGGTCGGGCCCTGCACGGCAAGGCGGCCGACCGTGCCAGGTGGCACCGGGTTGCCTGCGTCGTCCACCACCCGCGCGACATAGCCGGGGACGGCCTTGCCGGTGGCGCCGGGGCGCACGTCGGCATCGGCGGCGGAGATGAAGATGTGCAGCATCTCGGTCGCGCCGATGCCGTCGATCAGTTCGATGCCGGTGGCGTTCTTCCACAGCGTGCGCGTGGCCACGGGCAATGCTTCGCCCGCCGACACACAACGGCGCAGCGGCGTGGCGCGCAGCTCCTCCCCACGCGCGGCGATGTTGCGGTACGTGGTCGGCGCGGTGAACAGCACCGTGGCGCCGAAGGTGCGGATGCCGTCCACTAAGTCATTCGGCGAGGCCTTCTCCAGCAGCACCGTCGACGCGCCCACGCTCATCGGGAACAGCAGCAGACCGCCCAGCCCGAACGTGAACGCCATCGGCGGGCTGCCGATGAAGATGTCGTCGGCGCGCGGCTGCAGCACGTGCGGCGGCCAGCAGGCGCAGATCGCCATGATGTCGCGGTGGAAGTGCATCGTGGCCTTCGGCACGCCGGTGGTGCCGGAGGTGAAGGCGAGCAGGCAGGTGTCGTCGGCTGCGGTGTCGACGTTGGTGAACTCGGCCGGCTGGCGCGCCATCGCGGCTTCCAGGCCGTCGGGCGTGTCGTCGTGGAAGCAGCGCACCTGCACCGGTTTGGCCGCTTGCGCCACGGCATCGCGCAACTCGTCGATCAGGCGCGCGTCGCATAGCGCGAAGCCGATCTCGCCCTTCGCCAGAATCTGCCCAAGCTCCTTGGCACGCAGCAACGGCATGGTCGTTACGGCAATCGCGCCCACCTTCATCACGGCAAACCAGCAGGCCGCCAGCATCGGGGTGTTGGGCGAGCGCAGCAGCACGCGGTTGCCCGGCACCACGCCCATTTCCTGCACGAGCACGTTGGCGATGCGGTTGGCGTGCGCCTGCAGATCGGCATAGGTCCAGCGAATGCCGGGAGCCTGGATGCAGAGACGGTCGCCCTCACCCGCAGCAACGCGCCTGTCGAGCAGCTCGGTCGCGCAATTGAGCTGCGCCGGAAACTGCAGCGCCGGCAGGTCGAAGCGGTAGACCGGCTGGAGTTCCGCCGGCGGCAGGCGGTCGCGGGCGAAGGTGTCGATATGGGCGCTGGGCATGGCGAGCTCTCCGTCTCTGGGCTGTGCGGGGTTCAGTGCTTGGCGGGCGCTGCTGCGCGCAGCAACTCGCGCGCGATGATGAGCTGCTGCACCTCGGTCGCGCCTTCGTAGATGCGCAGCGCGCGGATCTCGCGGTACAGGCGTTCGACCGGCTGCTCGCTCACCACGCCGAGGCCGCCCCACATCTGCACGGCGGCGTCGATCACCTGCTGCGCGTTCTCGGTGGCGGTCATCTTGGCCATGGCGGCCTCTCGCGTGACGGTGCGGCCCTGGTCGCGCTGCCAGGCGGCGCGGTAGGTCAGCAGGGCGGCGCTGTCGATGGCGGTGGCCATCTGCGCGAGCTTGGCCTGCGTGAGCTGAAAGTCGGCCAGCACGCCATTGAACATCTTGCGCGTGGTGGCGCGGGTGAGCGCTTCATCCAATGCGCGGCGTGCAAAGCCCAGCGCGGCAGCGGCCACCGACGTGCGGAATACATCCAGCGTGCGCATCGCCACCTTGAAGCCCTCGCCCGCCGCGCCCACGCGCTGGCCGGCGGGGATGCGGCAACTGGTAAAGCGCAGGCGGGCAAGCGGGTGCGGCGCGATCAGGTCGATGCGCTCGGCGATCTCGAAGCCCGGCGTGCCGGCCTCGACGATGAACGCGCTGATGCCGCGCGCGCCCGGTGCCTCGCCAGTGCGGGCGAAGACGACATAGAAGTCCGCAATGCCGCCGTTGGAAATCCACGTCTTCTCGCCGTCGAGCACGTAGCTGTCGCCGTCTTCGCGGGCGGCGCAGGCCATGGCGGCCACGTCGGAACCGGCGTCCGGCTCCGACAGCGCGAACGCCGAGATGGCCTCGCCGTGCGCGACCTTGGTCAGATAGCGCTCACGCTGTTCGGGCGTGCCGTGCAGCGAGATGGCGCCGGAGCCCAGCCCCTGCATGGCGAACGCGAAGTCGGCCAGGCCGGAATGGCGTGCGAGCGTCTCGCGGATCAGGCAGATGGCGCGCGTGTCGATGGTCTCGCCTGCGCCGCCATGCGCCGTGCCGCCGACTGCATGACGCAGCCAGCCGGCCTGGCCGAGTTGCTTGACCAGCGTGCGGCATTCGGCGTCGACATCGGGGCCGTGGTCCTGCGGAATGTTCTTCGTCGCCCAGGCATCGAGTTCGGCGGCAAGCTGGCGATGCTTGTCGTCAAAGAAGGGCCACTGCAGATAGTCCATGTCGCTCATGTCAGTTGCCCTCGAACACCGGTTTTTGCTTGGCGACGAACGCGTGGTACGCACGCGAGAAGTCTTCGGTCAGCATGCAGATCGCCTGCGCCTGGGCCTCGGCCTCCAGCGCCTGCTCGATCGTCATGGTCCATTCCTGGTGCAGCATGGTCTTGGTGATGCCGTTGGCGAAAGTCGGGCCGGCGGCCAGATCGGCAGCCAGCGACTGCGCTTGCGTCAGCACCTCGGCCGGGTCGCACAGGCGGTTGAAGAAGCCCCAGCGTTCGCCCTCTTCGCCGCTCATCGAGCGGCCGGTGTAGAGCAGCTCGCTCGCGCGGCCCTGGCCGATGAGGCGCGGCAGGATCGCGCAGGCGCCCATGTCGCAGCCGGCCAGGCCGACGCGGTTGAAGAGGAAGGCGGTCTTGGTGCGCGCGGTGCCGAGGCGCAGATCGGACGCCATCGCCAGGATGGCGCCCGCCCCCGCGCACACGCCGTCGATGGCGGCGACGATGGGCTGCGGGCAGGCGCGCATGGTCTTCACCAGCTCGCCCGTCATGCGCGTGAACATCAGCAGCTCGGGCGCCTTCAGTTGCACCAGCGGGCCGATGATCTCGTGCACGTCGCCGCCGGAGCAGAAGTTGTCGCCCGCGCCGGCCAGTACGATGGCCTTGACGTCGTCCGCCCATTTGAGCTGGTGGAACAAGTCACGCAGCTCGGCGTACGAATCAAAGGTGAGTGGGTTCTTGCGCTCGGGCCGGTTGAGCGTGATGGTGGCGACGCCGCCCACCACGCTCCACTTGAAGTGCGTGGCCTGGTAGCCCGC
>CAJXMR010000338.1 GCA_913056305.1 uncultured Ralstonia sp. | reverse complement strand
GGCAGCTTCACGCACAACCTGCGCGCGCTGATGCGCGGCCCCGGCATGGCGCAGCATGGCGTGCCGGTCGAGCCGTGGGTGGAAGCGTTCCGCGAATGGATGCTGGACGCGATGACCGAAGGCATCCGCAGTGGCGATTTCGCCACCTTCTGCGATTACCGCGCGCAAGCGCCGCACGCCGCCCACGCCCATCCAACCGACGAACACCTGATGCCGCTGTACGTGGCGCTGGGCGCCGCAATGGGCCAGCCGGGCCAAGCGACGCCGGGCGGCGTGCAGGCCCAGCATGTGGTCGATACCGTCACCTATGGTTCGCTGGCGATGGACAGTTTCCGCTTTGACGGCGCGGGCGCCAATGTGAGCACCCCCGAGCCGCCGGTGCGCGCGGCGGCTTGAACGTGCCGGCGGGCGTCAGGCGCGGATCAGCGCCGGCGCCAACGCAGTCGGGTTGACCACGCTGTCGACGTTGCCCTGCAGCACCTCGAGGATGTTCTGGAACGCGATGCTGAAGTACATCTCGTAGCTCTCGCGCTCCACATAGCCGATGTGCGGCGTGCAGATGCAGTTCTCCATGCGCAGCAGCGTATGGCCCTGCAGGATCGGCTCGGTCTCGAACACGTCGATGGCGGCCATGCCCGGGCGGCCGCGGTTCAGCGACGTCACCAGACCGTTCTCTTCCACCAGCTCGGCGCGGCTGGTGTTGACGAACAGCGCCGTCGGCTTCATGCGCGTGAGGTCTGCCACGGTGATGATGCCGCGCGTCTCGTCATTCAGGCGCAGGTGCACGGACAGCACGTCGGCCTGCTCGAACAGCGCCTCCTTCGACTCCGCCACGGCAAAGCCGTCGGCGCGGGCGCGTTCCTGCGAGCCCTCACGGCCCCACACCACCACGTTCATGCCGAAGGCGCGGCCGTAGCCGGCCACCAGCTGGCCGATCTTGCCGTAGCCGAAGAGGCCCAGCGTCTGGCCCTTGAGCACGCGGCCGATGCCGAAGTTCGGCGGCATGGTGGTCGACTTCAGCCCCGACTGCTGCCACGCGCCGTGCTTGAGGCTGGCGACGTACTGCGGAATGCGGCGCTGCGCGGCCATCACCAGCGCCCAGGTCAACTCGGCCGGCGCCACCGGCGAACCCTTGCCCTCCAGCACCACCACGCCCTTGTCGGTACAGGCATCCAGGTCGATGTGGCTGCCGGCCTCGCGCGAGACGCGCCCGGTCTGGCTGATGATCTTGAGCTTGGGCAGGCGATCGAGCAGCTGACGCGTCACCCGCGTGCGCTCCCGGATCAGCACGATGGCTTCGACATCCGCCACACGTGCGGCCAATTGCCCCACGCCTTTGACGGTGTTGTTGAACACTTTGACTTCGTGGTCTTGCAGCAGGCTGAAGCACTCCAGCTTGCGAACGGCGTCTTGGTAGTCGTCCAGTACGGCAATCTTCATCGACATCTCACTTCGAACAATGGTGCGCAGCAAAAAACAGCGATCCCTCGCGGTGGTATTCTTCCCATCCCTCGTCGTCCGACCATTGTTGGCAACATTCGGTGGCGACGTTCGGAATTGCCCGCCGCGGGCACGCGCTTTGCGCAGCCACGCTTGTGACGAGTCCTAATTCTTAGTGTGCCGTCACTTTAGCGTACGCGGCCTTCGCTGCCGGGAAAACCTGCTTTTCGGCAGCACCCCGCTTTGTAACTGAATGTGAAATCAGCACGGCCCCTGTCCTCCCGCCTGCCTAGCATCGCCCCCTGGAAACCGCTGATCCGGCCCGCCTGCGCTGGGCTGTCGATCGCTTTCCACCCTGCGGGAGCATGCCCGGGTCCTGACCGCCGTGTTGATCTGCCGCCGCTTTCCTTTTCACTTCCCATTGGAGTTTTGGTATGAACCAACCCGTGATGCAGGGCGTGCCCGCATTGAACGTGCCCGATTACGTGAAACACCCGCGCCTGGTGGCGTGGGTCGGCGAGATCGCCGCGCTGGTCAAGCCCGAGCGCGTCGTCTGGTGCGACGGCTCGCAAGCAGAATACGACCGCCTGTGCGCCGAGATGGTCGCCGCCGGCACCATGAAGCAGCTCAACCCGGCCAAGCGCAAGAATTCGTACCTGGCGCTGTCCGACCCCTCGGACGTGGCGCGTGTGGAAGACCGCACCTTCATCTGCTCGCAGAACAAGGAAGACGCTGGCCCCACCAACAACTGGGTCGCCCCGGCCGAGATGCGCCAGACGCTGCACGGTCTGTTCGACGGCTGCATGCGCGGCCGCACGCTGTACGTGGTGCCGTTCTCGATGGGCCCGCTGGGCTCGCCGATCGCGCACATCGGCGTGGAGCTGTCCGACAGCCCGTACGTGGCCGTCAACATGCGCATCATGACCCGCATGGGCCGCGCCGTGTATGACGTGCTGGGCACCGACGGCGAGTTCGTGCCGTGCGTGCACACGGTGGGCAAGCCGCTGGCCGCCGGCGAGCAGGACGTGCCGTGGCCGTGCAACCCGACCAAGTACATCGTGCACTTTCCCGAGTCGCGCGAGATCTGGTCGTTCGGCTCGGGCTACGGCGGCAACGCGCTGCTGGGCAAGAAGTGCTTCGCGCTGCGCATCGCCTCCACGATGGGCCGCGACCAGGGCTGGCTGGCCGAGCACATGCTGATCCTGGGCGTGACCTCGCCCGCGGGCAAGACTTACCACGTGGCGGCGGCCTTCCCGTCGGCGTGCGGCAAGACCAACTTCGCGATGCTGATCCCGCCGGCTGGCCTCAACGGCTGGAAGATCACCACCATCGGCGACGACATCGCCTGGATCAAGCCCCGCCAGGACGCCGACGGCCAGACCCGCCTGTACGCCATCAACCCGGAAGCCGGCTTCTTCGGCGTGGCGCCGGGCACGGGCGAGAAGACCAACTTCAACGCGATGGCGACGCTCAAGGAGAACGTCATCTTCACCAACGTTGCGCTGACCGACGACGGCGACGTGTGGTGGGAAGGCATGACCGATACGCCGCCCGCGCACCTGACCGACTGGCAGGGCCAGGACTGGACCCCGGCGATTGCGAAGGAGACCGGCCGCAAGGCCGCGCACCCGAACTCGCGCTTCACGGCGCCGGCCGCGCAGTGCCCGTCGATCGATCCGGAGTGGGACAACCCGGCTGGCGTGCCGATCGACGCGTTCATCTTCGGTGGCCGCCGCTCGACCACGGTGCCGCTGGTGACCGAAGCCCGTGACTGGACCGAGGGCGTCTATATGGCCGCCACCATGGGCTCGGAAACGACGGCCGCCGCCGCTGGCCAGCAGGGCATCGTGCGCCGCGATCCGTTCGCCATGCTGCCGTTCTGCGGCTACAACATGGCCGACTACTTCGC
>CAJXMR010000337.1 GCA_913056305.1 uncultured Ralstonia sp. | reverse complement strand
TACATCGGCAAGGTCGGCATCGAGCAGAGCTACGAGACCGAGCTGCACGGCCTGACCGGCTACGAGCAGGTGGAGGTGAGCGCGGGCGGGCGGCCGATCCGCACGCTGTCCACCTCGCAGGCGACGCCGGGCAACAACCTGATCCTGTCGCTCGACGTCAACCTGCAGCGCCTCGCCGAGCAGCTCTTCGGCGACCGCCGCGGCGCGCTGGTGGCGATCGAGCCCGAGACCGGCGACATTCTCGCCTTCGTCTCCAAGCCGACCTTCGACCCGAACCTGTTCATCGAAGGCATCGACAGCACCACCTGGGGCGAGCTGAACAGCTCGCCCGACAAGCCGCTCTTGAACCGGCCGCTGCGCGGTACCTATCCGCCGGGCTCGACCTACAAGCCGTTCATGGCGCTGGCGGCGCTGGAGCTGGGCAAGCGCACGCCGCAGTGGGGCATGGCCGATCCGGGCTCGTTCACGCTGGGCAACCACACCTTCCGCGACGACGCGCCGGGCGGCCACGGCTGGGTCGACATGTTCCGCTCCATCGTGGTGTCGTGCGACACGTACTACTACAAGCTCGCCAACGACATGGGCGTCAATGCCATCCACGATTTCATGAAGCCGCTGGGCTTCGGGCAGGTCACCGGCATCGACATCGAGGGCGAGCGCACCGGCGTGCTGCCCTCCACCGAGTGGAAGCGCAAAACCTACAAGCGCCCCGAGCAGCAGAAGTGGTACGACGGCGAGACGATTTCGCTCGGCATCGGCCAGGGCTACAACAACTTCACCATCCTGCAGCTGGCGCATGCGGTGTCGACGCTGGCCAACGACGGCGTGGTGATGAAGCCCCACCTGGTGAAGGCGGTGGAAGATTCCGTGAGCAAGACGCGCGCGCTGACGGTGCCGACCGAGAGCTACCGGATTCCGCTCAAGCAGAGCAACATCGACGTGATCAAGCACGCCATGGTGGGCGTGAACCAGGCCGGTACGGCGGCCAGGGCGTTTGCCGGCGCAGCGTATGAGTCCGCGGGCAAGACCGGTACGGCGCAGACCTTCTCGCTGTCCAAGGGCGAGAAGTACAACCACCACGCGATTCCCGAATACAAGCGCGACCACGCGCTGTACGAAGCCTTTGCCCCGGCTGACCATCCGAAGATCGCGGTGGCGCTGATCGTCGAGAACGCCGGCTTTGGCGCCACCTCGGCCGCGCCGATCGCGCGAGCGGTGTTCGACTACTACCTGACCGGCAAGTGGCCGGCCGAGCTGGCCGCTACCGCGCCCAAGCCCCAGCCACTGCCGCCGGTCGATACCGCGAGCGTGTTCTCCACCGGCAAGACCGCGACCATTGCCAGCACCACGGCCACGCCGCAGGCGGCGGCCGAAGTGGCCGCGCAGAATGCCGCGCAGGCAGTGGTGGCTTCGGGTGTGGCCGCGTCCGAGGCGGCCGCAGCCAGTGGCGTGATGGCAGCGGCATCTGCTGTGACGGCTAGCGCGCCGCGCGCCACACCGGCGATGTCGCCGAACCTGGTGGCGCCGGCCCTGCGCGACGCCGCCAACAGCGCCGAGGCTGTCGCTCCGGCCACGCTCGATGCGCAGGTGCTGCAGGCGCTGTCGCACGTGCAGCCGCCGCCCGACCTGCCGGGCCCGCGTGGGCGCAGCAATCCGGTGGTGCCGGCGTCGGCGCCCGCTGCGTCGCCGAAGGACCGCAAGCCGGCGACCAAGCCGAACCCCACACCGAAGCCCGCGCCCAAGCCGGCTTCGGCCCCCTGATTCTTGCGCTTGAGGAACGCACCATGGACAAGCGCCGCGTATTCAACGTCATCAAGTCGCTCTTCACCGGTTTCGACAAGCCGCTGGCGCTGATCGTCTTCCTGCTGCTCGGCACCGGGCTGATCGCGCTGTATTCGGCAGCAATCGACATGCCGGGCCGGGTGGAAGACCAGGTCCGCAACATCCTGCTGTCGTTCGCGGTGATGTGGATCATCGCCAACCTGCCGCAGCAGACGCTGATGCGCTTTGCGGTGCCGCTGTACACCATCGGCGTGGCGCTGCTGGTGGGGGTGGCGGCGTTCGGGCTGATCCGCAAGGGCGCGCGGCGCTGGCTGAACATCGGCGTGGTGGTACAGCCCTCCGAGATCATGAAGATCGCCATGCCGCTGATGCTGGCGTGGTACTTCCAGAAGCGCGAGGGCGTGATCCACTGGTACGACTACCTCGCGGCCGGGTTGCTGCTGATCGTGCCGGTCGGGCTGATCGCCAAGCAGCCCGACCTGGGTACGGCGCTGCTGGTGCTGGCCGCCGGCATCTACGTGATCTACTTTGCCGGCCTGACGTGGCGGCTGATCGTGCCGGTGATGGTGATGGCCGTGACGGTGGTCACGCTGGTGGTGTCGTTCGAGTCGCGCATCTGCGCCCCGGGCGTGACGTGGCCGATCCTGCACGACTACCAGCAGCACCGTATCTGCACGCTGCTCGACCCGACCACCGACCCACTCGGCAAGGGCTTCCACACCATCCAGTCGATTATCGCCATCGGCTCGGGCGGGGTGACGGGCAAAGGCTGGCTCAAGGGTACGCAGACCCACCTGGAGTTCATCCCCGAGAAGCACACCGACTTCATCTTCGCGGTCTATTCGGAAGAGTTCGGGCTGGTGGGCAACGGGATCCTGCTGTTCCTGTACCTGCTGCTGATCGTGCGCGGGCTGTTCATCGCCGCCAATGCGGGCACGCTGTTCGGGCGCCTGCTGGCCGGGTCGATCACGCTGATCTTCTTCACCTACGCCTTCGTCAACATGGGCATGGTGAGCGGCATCCTGCCGGTGGTGGGCGTGCCGCTGCCGCTCATCAGCTACGGGGGCACTGCGCTGGTCACGCTGGGGATGGGGATCGGCATCCTGATGAGCATCGCGCGGCAGAAGCGCTTCGTGCAGACCTAGGAAAAACGGCCGCCAGAGTTGGCGGCCGTTTCGTTTTCAGGCGGCGAGGGCTTCCTCGCGGAGCAATCGGCGCAGCACCTTGCCCGTGGCCGTGGCCGGCAGTGCATCGTGGAATTTCACTCGGCGCGGCACCTTGTACGGCGCCATGTTGTCGCGCGACCAGGCGATCAGCTCGGCCTCGGTCAGCTCGACGCCGCTCATGGGCACCACGTGCGCACACACCACTTCGCCCTTGTCCGGGTCCGGCATTGGCGTCACGGCCACCTGGCGGATGCCCGGGTGACGCGAGAGCAGCGCCTCCACCTCTTCCGGGAACACGCTGTAGCCGGACACCTTGATCATCTCCTTGATGCGGCCCTGCCATTGCAGGTAGCCGTCGGGGGAGACCTGGCCGATGTCGCCGGTGCGCAGAAAGCCGTTGTGCAGGACGGCGCG
>CAJXMR010000336.1 GCA_913056305.1 uncultured Ralstonia sp. | reverse complement strand
TGATTTACGGCTTTCTCGTCCATGCCCCGGCGGCCTTGCGGATCTCCTTGAAGAGTCTGATCGGCGCGGGCCTCTTCTTCGCCGTCCTCGGCCTCGTCGGGATACATGGCCTCTCGCCTCTCCTTGGGTTGTTGCGCGGCGAAGGCTTCAGCGAAGTCAATGCGCCCCAGCTTCTCAAAGGCTACGGATCGGCGGTGGCCTGTCTCGCGCCGGTGATCCTCTGGGCGGGCTTTCGCTTGAGCTCCGCCTGGCGCTTCGCCAGCGCCGCTTACCTCCCCTTGGGCCTTGCGCTCGTCCTCTCGGTGGGCAGCCTCGCCGGACTCTTCGGTCTGGCCGCCGCGCTTGTCTTCGGCGGCGCGGCGCTCATCTTGACCGGGCTGCCGACCAGCTTGACGGTGCCGGCGCTCGGGTGGGGCAGATCGACGCGCAGGCCGCGCGCTTGTACCTGCTCGTTGTCGAACACCTCGTCGAGCGAATTGATCGGACCGCACGGCACGCCGGCGGCTTCGAGCTTGTCGATCCACTCGGTCTTGCCGAAGCGCTTGACCATCTCGGCCAGGATCGGCACCAGCACGTCGCGGTTGGCCACGCGCTGCGGGTTGGTGGCGAAGCGCGGGTCGTCGGCCAGCTCGGGGCTGCCGCCGGCTTCCACGAAGCGGCGGAACTGCCCGTCGTTGCCGACCGCGACGATGATCCAGCCATCGGCGGTCTGGAAGGTCTGGTACGGCACGATGTTCGGGTGCGCGTTGCCCCAGCGCTTGGGCGCCTGGCCGCTGGCCAGGTAGTTGGTGTTCATGTTGGCCAGCATGGCGACCTGCACGTCGAGCAGCGCCATGTCGATGTATTGGCCCTCGCCGGTGCGGTCGCGGTGGGCGAGGGCGGCCAGCACGGCCACGGTGGCGTACATGCCCGTCATCAGGTCGGAGATGGCCACGCCGGCCTTCTGCGGGCCGCCGCCGGGCAGGTCGTCGCGCTCGCCCGTGAGGCTCATGAAGCCGCCCATGCCCTGCACGATGAAATCGTAGCCGGCGCGCGCGGCGTACGGGCCGGTCTGGCCGAAGCCGGTGATGGAGCAGTAGACCAGGTCCGGCTTGATGGCCTTGAGCGAGTCGTAGTCGAGCCCGTATTTCTTGAGCTGGCCGACCTTGTAGTTCTCGAGCACCACATCGGCGTGCGCGGCGAGCTTGCGGACGATGTCCTGGCCTTCGGGCGTGCTGATGTCGACGGTGATCGAACGCTTGTTGCGGTTGGCGGCCAGGTAGTAGGCGGCTTCCGAGGTGTCCTGGCCGGCCTCGTCCTGCAGCCAGGGCGGGCCCCAGGTGCGGGTGTCGTCGCCGGCGCCGGGGCGCTCCACCTTGATGACGTCGGCGCCGAAATCGGCGAGATTCTGCGCGCACCACGGGCCAGCGAGCACGCGGGTCAGGTCAAGAACACGGAGATGGCTCAGAGCGCCCATGGATTGATGAATCGACACAATCGGAACGCGTGCACTGTACACCACCCTCCCGCATCCCCCCAGCCCCATGCGACGAACGGGCGCTGATCCGGTGCGAACCTCGTATAATTAACGGTTTGCACTGATCCAACAGCGTTCAGGAGCCCCGGGCTCCCGGGCGCCATGCTGACACCGGCACCCCGCGACATGAAAGCCTCCGATATCCGCCAAAAATTCCTGACGTTCTTCGAGACGAAGGGCCACACCGTGGTGCGCTCTTCGCCGCTGGTGCCGGGCAATGACCCGACGCTGCTGTTCACCAACTCCGGCATGGTGCAGTTCAAGGACGTCTTCCTCGGCACCGACAAGCGCCCGTACGTGCGCGCGGCCTCCGTGCAGCGCTGCCTGCGCGCCGGCGGCAAGCACAATGATCTGGAGAACGTCGGCTACACCGCGCGTCACCACACCTTCTTCGAGATGCTCGGCAACTGGTCGTTCGGCGACTACTTCAAGCGCGACGCACTCATGTGGGCGTGGGAGCTGCTGACGCAGGAATACAAGCTGCCGGCCGAGAAGCTGTGGGCGACGGTCTATCACAACGATGACGAGGCCTACGACATCTGGACCAAGGTCATTGGCCTGCCGCCCGAGCGCGTGGTGCGCATCGGCGACAACAAGGGCGCGCCGTACGCCTCCGACAACTTCTGGCAGATGGCCGAGACCGGCCCGTGCGGCCCGTGCTCCGAGATCTTCTACGACCACGGCCCGGACATCTGGGGCGGCCCCCCGGGCTCGCCGGAAGCCGACGGCGACCGCTACATCGAGATCTGGAACAACGTGTTCATGCAGTTCGACCGCCAGCTCGATCCGGCCACCGGTGAATACACGCTGACCCCGCTGCCCGCACCCTGCGTGGATACCGGCATGGGCATGGAGCGCCTGGCCGCGATCCTGCAGCACGTGCACAGCAACTACGAGATCGACCTGTTCCAGGCCCTCATCGCCGCCGCTGCGCGCGAGACCAACACGACGGATCTGGCCAACAACTCGCTGCGCGTGATTGCCGACCACATCCGCGCGTGCTCGTTCCTGATCGTCGACGGCGTGATCCCGGGCAACGAAGGCCGCGGCTACGTGCTGCGCCGGATCATCCGCCGCGCCATCCGCCACGGCTACAAGCTGGGCTGCCGCGCCGCGTTCTTCCACAAGCTGGTGGACGACCTCGTCACGCAGATGGGCGAGGCCTATCCGGAACTGCGCGACGCGCGCGACCGCGTGATCGACGTGCTGCGCACGGAAGAAGCGCGCTTCTTCGAGACCATCGAGCACGGCATGTCGATTCTCGACGGTGCGCTGGGCGAGCTGAAGGCCTCGGGCAGCAAGATGCTCGACGGCGAACTCGCCTTCAAGCTGCACGACACCTTCGGCTTCCCGCTGGACCTGACGCAAGACGTCTGCCGCGAGAACGACATGATCGTCGACGAAGCCGCCTTCGATGCCGCCATGAACCGCCAGCGCGAGCAGGCACGCGCCGCCGGCAAGTTCAAGCTGGCCGCCGGCACGCTCGACTACACCGGCGACAAGACCACCTTCCACGGCTACGACCAGCTCGTGCGCGACACCGCGCGCGTGACGGCGCTGTTTGTCGACGGCGTGTCGGTCGAGGCCATGCAGCCGGGCCAGACCGGCGTGGTGGTGCTGGACCACACCCCGTTCTATGCGGAGTCCGGCGGCCAGGTCGGCGACCAGGGCACGCTCAAGGCGGCCACCGTCTGGTTTGACGTGGCCGATACGCTCAAGGTGCTGCCGGAAGTGTTCGGCCACCACGGCGAGCTGCGCACCGGCGTGCTGAAGGTCGGCGATGCCGTGGCTGCGGAAGTGGACGCCGTGCGCCGCGCGCGCACCATGCGCAACCACTCGGCCACCCACCTGATGCACAAGG
>CAJXMR010000335.1 GCA_913056305.1 uncultured Ralstonia sp. | reverse complement strand
GGTCTACACCGACGCCTTCAACGTCGCCTTCCGCATCCCCAACCTGCTGCGCCGGCTCTCGGCCGAGGGCGCGTTCTCGCAGGCCTTCGTGCCCATCCTCGGCGAGTTCAAGAATCGCCAGGGCGAGACCGAGACGCGCGCCCTCGTCGACGCGGTGGCGACGGTGATGACTTGGTTGCTGGTGGTCATCTCGGCGCTGGGCGTGATCGCTGCCCCGCTGATCGTCACGGCCGTGGCGACCGGCTTCAAGGAACACGAGAGCCAGGCCTACATCTCGGCGATCTTCATGACGCGGGTGATGTTTCCGTACATCGGGTTGGTGTCGCTGGTGGCGCTGGCCTCGGGCATCTTGAACACGTGGCGGCAGTTCGGCATCCCGGCCTTCACGCCGGTGCTGCTGAACCTGTCGTTCATCGTGGCGGCGGTCTTCGTCGCGCCGTTCCTGGAAACGCCGATCTACGCGCAAGCCTACGCGGTGATGGTGGGCGGCATCCTGCAACTCGCCATTCAGATCCCGTCGTTGCGCCGCGTGGGCATGCTGCCGCGCGTGTCGTTCAACGTGCGGGCGGCGTGGCACCACCCGGGCGTGCGGCGCGTGCTCAAGCAGATGCTGCCGGCCACGCTGTCGGTGTCGGTGGCGCAGATCAGCCTGATCATCAACACCAACATCGCTTCACGCCTGCCGACCGGCAGCGTGTCGTGGCTGAACTATGCCGACCGCTTGATGGAGTTCCCGACTGCGCTGCTGGGCGTGGCGCTCGGGACCATCCTCCTGCCGAGCCTGTCGAAAGCGAGTGCGGATAACAATCGCGAAGAGTATTCCTCGCTGCTCGACTGGGGCCTGCGGCTGACCGTGCTGCTGGCGGTGCCGTCGGCCGTCGGGCTGTTCGTCTTCGGTGCGCCGCTCACGGCCACGCTGTTCCACTACGGCAAGTTCACCGGCATCGACGTGGAGATGACGCGGCAGGCGCTGGTGTCGTACGGCGTCGGGCTGATCGGGCTGATCGTCATCAAGATCCTGGCGCCCGGTTTCTATGCTCGGCAGGACATCCGCACACCGGTGAAGATCGCGCTGGTGGTGCTGACGGTCACGCAGCTCTCGAACACCTTCTTCGTGCCGCACTTCGGGCACGCGGGGCTGGCGCTCTCCATCAGCTTTGGCGCGACCATCAATGCGGCGCTGCTGTTTTTCGGCCTGCGCCGCCGCGGCTACTACCACCCGCTGCCGGGCTGGGGCCTGTTCCTGGCGCAGGTGACGGCCGCGGTGCTGCTCCTGGCCGGCATACTGCTGTGGTTTGCGCACACCTTCGATTGGGTCGGCTTGGGCGCCAAGCCGCTCGTGCGCGTCGCCCTGCTGGGGGCTTGCCTGGTCCTGTGCGCGGTGGTCTATTTCGGTACACTGTGGCTGACCGGGTTGAAGTTCTCCACGTTCCGCAAAAAGGCGATCTGATGACCACCAAAGTCCTCGATTATTTTTCGGCCCTGGTCGCGGACGACGACAGCATCCCCCTCACCGAAACCGCCCTGTCCATCGCGCAGGACGCGTATCCGGACCTGGACCTGCAGGCGGAGCTGGCCGCCATCGACGTGCTGGTCGCGCGCCTGAAGAACCGCATTGCCGAAGGCACGCCGGCCATCCAGCGCCTGCGCGTGCTCAACCAGTTCTTCTATCGCGAGCTGGGCTTCGGGCCCAACGCCAACGATTACTACGACCCCGAGAACTCCTACCTGAACGCGGTGCTGCAGAGCCGGCGCGGCATCCCGATCTCCTTGGCGGTGCTGCTGATGGAGATCGGCCAGCAGATCGGCCTGCCGCTCAAGGGCGTGTCCTTCCCCAATCACTTCCTGGTGCGCATGAGCATCCCCGCCGGCGAGGTCGTGCTCGATCCGCTGACTGGGCAGACGTTGTCGAAGGAAGAGTTGCAGGACATGCTCGACCCGTACCTGGAAAAGGAAGGCATCGAAGACCCGAACACGGTGCCGCTCGGGCTGTTCCTGCAGGTGGCCACTCACCGCGAGATCATCGCGCGCATCCTGCGCAACCTGAAGGCGATCTACTTGCAGGAATCGCGCTGGCAGCGCCTGCTGGCGGTGCAGCAGCGGCTGGTGATTTTGCTGCCGGATTCGATCGAGGAAGTGCGCGACCGGGGGCTGGCCTACGCCAATCTGGAATGCTTCCGGCCCGCGCTGGAAGACCTGGAAGCCTACGTGGACGCCCGGCCCGACGCGGCCGACACGCCCAAGCTCAAGGAGCGCATGCCAACGCTGCGCGCCATGAGCAAGAATCTGAACTGACCTGCCTTACTTCTGCGCGACCACGGTGCGGCGGCGCTTGAGCAGCTTCCACAGCCCACCGAGCATCAGCGGGACAATCGCCGCGCCCAGGCCGATCAGCACGATGAACGTCAGGTGGTTGCGGATGAAGGGCACATTGCCGAACGCCTCGCCCGACAGCACCAGGATCGCCACCCACAGCACCGCGCCGATGAAGTTGAAGATCTGGAACTTGGCGAACGTCATCTTCGACACGCCGGCCACGAACGGCGCGAACGTGCGCACCACCGGGATGAAGCGTGCCATCACCAGCGTCTTGCCGCCATGGCGCTCATAGAACCCGTGCGTCTTGAGCAGCGCTTCATGGTCGAGAAAGCGGATGTGACCGTCGAACACCTTGGGGCCGATCCACGAACCGACGAAGTAGTTGACGGTATTGCCCGTGGTGGCGGCAATCACCAGCAGCACGATCAGCAGCCAGGCATCCATCTGGCCGGTCGCGCACATGGCGCCGGCAATGAAGAGCAGCGTGTCGCCGGGCAGGAAGGGCAGTACCACCAGGCCGGTTTCGGCAAACACGATGGCGAACAGCAGCACGTACACCCACGCGCCGTACTGTTGAATGAGCAGACCCAGCGATTTGTCGACATGCAGCACGATGTCGACCAGTTGCATCAAGATATCCAAACCATCCCCCGTTAGAGCAGCGGGGAATGATACCGGAAGCAACTTAGATTTCCCCTAGCCCAGGCTGGGGCTTGCGTTGGTACGACGCACAGGGCATGACATTTATAATGCCGCCATGACCGCCACCCCCGCTTCCGCCACCACCTCCCGTCGCCCCATCCGCCCGCTTCCCGACCAGCTGATCAGCCAGATCGCGGCCGGCGAGGTGGTCGAGCGGCCGGCCTCCGTGGTCAAGGAATTGCTGGAAAACGCGCTGGACGCCGGCGCCACGCAGCTGCAGATCAAGCTCGAAGAAGGCGGCGTGCGGCGCATCGCCATCACCGACAACGGCGGCGGCATTCCGGCCGACGAACTGCCGGTCGCGCTGATGCGGCATGCGACCAGCAAGATCGGCTCGCTGGAAGAGCTGGAATCGG
>CAJXMR010000334.1 GCA_913056305.1 uncultured Ralstonia sp. | reverse complement strand
CGCCGATCATGTTCTTGCCCAGCGGGTGGTTGATGCCCGTCTTGCCGCCCACCGATGAATCAACCTGCGACAGCAGCGTCGTCGGCACCTGGATGAACGGCACGCCGCGCATGTAGCAGGCGGCGGCAAACCCCGTCATGTCGCCGATCACGCCGCCGCCCAGAGCGATGAGCGTGGTCTTGCGGTCGGCCCCCGAAGCGAGCAGCGCGTCGAAGATGCGGTTGAGCGTCTCCCACTTCTTGAACGATTCGCCGTCGGGCAGCACGACCGTGTCGACGGTCTTGCCGAGCGCGCGGACGGCGGCCTCGACCTTGGCGGCATAGAGCGGCGCCACGGTCTCGTTGGTGACGATCACGGCACGTGCGCCGCGGATGTGGGGGGCAAACAGCGCGGTCTGGGAGATCAGCCCCGATCCGATATGGATCGGATAGGCGCGCTCGCCCAGGTCGACATCAACGGTAATCATGACTGGCTGTAAACGTGCGAGGGAGTGGAGGAACCCGCGGGCGGCGCCACGATGCCGGCCATCTCGAGTTGCATCAGCACCATATTAACAAGCTGGGCGACGGTGGGCTTGCCGGTCTCGATGATGAAGTGGGCCACCTCGCGGTACAGCGGATCGCGGATGGCATGCAGCTCTTCAAGCCTGGCGCGCGGGTTTTCAGTCTGCAGCAGGGGGCGGTTCTTGTCGTGGCGCGTGCGCAGGTACAGGTCGTGCGGATTGGCGCGCAGGTAGATGACGGTGCCGCGCTCGCGCAGGAAAGCGCGGTTCTCAGGCCGCAACACGGCACCGCCGCCGGTGGCCAGCACCACGCCGCTGCGCGCGGTCAGCTCGTCGATCACGTGGGTCTCGCGATCACGGAAACCGGTCTCGCCCTCATGCTCGAAGATGACCGGCACGCGCACGCCGCAGCGGGCCTCGATCTCGTGGTCGGAGTCGAAGAACGGCAGGTCCAGGCGTCGCGCTACCGCGCGGCCGACCGTGGTCTTGCCGGCACCCATCAGGCCGACGAAAAAAACGTTGGAAACGGACAAAATTGCGTGAATTCTGAGATTTGAGTCCGATTGTAGTGGCTTTTTGCCCGAAACCCCGTCGGAGCGCCCATGAAAAAAGCCCGGCGCTCCAGAAGGAGGCCGGGCTTTTGCCCGCGCGACGCGCAGCCGCTTACTTCAGCGACAGCTGGTCGTTCAGCACGCGCGGCGTCAGGAACACCAGCAGCTCGGTGCGGTTGTTGATCTTGGCGGTGCTCTTGAACAGGTTGCCCAGCACCGGGATATCGCCCAGCAGCGGCACCTTGTTCACGTCCGTGCGCTCGTTCTGCGTGTAGATCCCGCCGATCACCACCGTGCCGCCGTTCTCGACCAGCACCTGCGTCTGCACGTGCTTGGTGTCGATGGCGAAGCCGTTGGTGGTCTGGATGCCGACGCTGTCCTTGTTGACGTCCACGTCCAGGAAGACGTTGCCGTCCGGCGTGATCTTGGGCGTGACTTCCAGCTTCAGGTTGGCCTTCTTGAACGAGACCGAAGTCGCGCCCGACGAGGTCGCCTGCTGGTACGGGATCTCGGTACCCTGCTCGATCAACGCCTTGATGTTGTCGCCGGTGACCACACGCGGGCTGGAGACGATCTTGCCGCGACCGTCGGCTTCCAGCGCCGACAGCTCGAGCGCCAGGAAACGGCCGGCACCAGCATTGAACAGGCTCACCGCCACGCTCGCTGCGTTCACGCCGTTGATGCCGTTGGCCGGGAGGCTGACAGCCGGATCAGTCGCCAAGGTGCCGTTTGCTGCCGTGATCGGCGACGTCACGTTGGTGTAGTTGTTGCCATAGGCCGCGCCGTTGGTCTTGGAAGCAAAGCCAAGCTTGGCCCCCAGGTTGCGGCTGAAGGTATCATCCGCCTCGACGATGCGCGCCTCGATCATCACCTGGCGCACCGGAATGTCGATCTTCTGGATGAAGGCCTGCACCTCTTCCAGCTTGCTCGGAATGTCCGAGATGAACAGCTGATTGGTACGGGCATCCGAGGTGAGCGATCCGCGCTTAGACAGAATGCGCGATGGCGTGCCGCCTGCTGCACCTGCGCCGGTACCCAACAGCATGTTGCGCACGTCATCCGCACGCTGGTAGTTCATGCGGAACACCTGGCTGCGCAGCGGCTCTAGCTCCGTCACTTGCTGCTGCGACTCCAGTTCGGCCTTTTCCTTGGTCGCCAGTTCGCCACGCGGGGCCACCCACAGCACATTGCCGTTGCGGCGCGAGGCCAGGCCCTTGGAGTCCAGCACGATCTGCAGCGCCTGATCCCACGGTACGTCCTTCAGACGCAGCGAGAGGGTGCCCGTCACGCTGTCGCTGGTGACGATGTTCAGGTTGGTGAAGTCGGCAAAGACCTGCAGCAGCGAGCGCACGTCGATGTTCTGGAAGTTCAGCGACAGGCGCTCACCACGGTAGCCCGGGCCGGAGATCAGCTTGTTCGGGTCTTCCTTGGTCGGGCGCACCTCCACCACGAACTGGGTGTCGGTCTGGTACGAGCTGTACTGCCAGTTGCCGCGCGGCTCGATGACCAGGCGCGCGCCGGTGCCGCTGTCGCTAGCACGCATCGCTTGTACCGGGGTGCCGAAGTCGCTCACGTCGTAGCGGCGGCGCAGCGTTTGCGGCAGCGTCGTGCCAACGAAATCGACCACCAGGTTCTGGCCTTGCTGGGCGATATTGATCGCCGAGTTGGCGGTCGACAGGTCGACCACCACGCGGCCAGCCAGCTCATCGCCGCGGCGGAAGTCGATGTTACGCACGGCCGGACGTTCCGCCCCCGCGGCCGGAACCGGTGCGGCGAACGTCGGTGCGGGCTTGGCGGCCGCCACCGGGGCGGCGTCCAGCGTCACGATGTACTGGTTGCCGCGGACTTCCGAGCGGTACTGCGTCTGGCGCGCCAGGTCCAGCACGACGCGGGTTCGGTCGCCGATCTGCACGACATTGGCCGCGCGCAGCAACTTGCCGCCATATTGATAGTTGGCACGGCCCTGGGCGAACCCGGTGCCGAAGAAGTCGATGGCGATGCGCGCAGGCTGCTGCGTGCTGAATTCCACCGGCTTCTGCGCGGGTGCATCCTTGAGCGTCACCGTCACGACGGTGGATTCGCCGGCCGTGGCCTGCTCCACCTTTTCGATGGCGTTGGCAGCCGGCGCGGTCGCCGCTTGCTGCGCCAAGGCCTGACCGGCCATCATGAGCATGCACAGCGAGAGCCATGCTGCCGCGCCCCCCCGGGCCACTCGGGCTGCCTGTGCCAGGCCGCCCTTCACGAGACGCATCGTCATTGCGCGCCCTCCTGAACTTTCAGGGTAGTCATTTTTTCTTTCCATTCGGTCGTGCCTTCGCGCACCAGCTCACGCAGGGTGA
>CAJXMR010000333.1 GCA_913056305.1 uncultured Ralstonia sp. | reverse complement strand
TTCATTTTTATAAACAGCAGAGAAGGAAACCGACATGACGCCGTCCGAAGTGAAAGCCACCCTATCGTTTTCCGATGGCTCGCCCAGCGTCGAGCTGCCGATCTACAAGGGCACGGTCGGGCCCGACGTGATCGACATCCGCAAGCTGTACGGCCAGACGGGCAAGTTCACGTACGACCCCGGCTTCATGTCGACCGCGTCGTGCAATTCCAAGATCACCTACATCGACGGCGACAAGGGTGAGCTGCTGTACCGCGGCTACGCCATCGACGATCTGGCCAGCAAGTGCGATTTCATGGAAATCTGCTACCTGCTGCTGAAGGGCGAACTGCCCAACGCGAAGCAGAAGGAAGAGTTCAACCATGTGGTGACGAATCACACCATGGTGCACGAGCAGATGCAGTTCTTCCTGCGCGGTTTCCGCCGTGACGCCCACCCGATGGCGGTGCTGACGGGCCTGGTCGGCGCGATGAGCGCGTTCTACCCGGATGCTGCCAACATCAATGACCCGCGCGAACGCGAGATCTCGCAGATCCGCCTGATCGCCAAGCTGCCGACGCTGGTGGCCATGGCTTACAAGTACAACATCGGCCAGCCGCTGATCTATCCGCAGAACAATCTGTCGTACACCGGCAACTTCATGCGCATGATGTTCGCCACGCCGTGCGAGGACTACAAGGTGAACCCGGTGCTGGAGCGCGCTCTGGACCGCATCTTCATCCTGCACGCCGACCACGAACAGAACGCGTCGACCTCGACGGTGCGTCTGGCCGGCTCGTCGGGCACGAACCCGATCGCCGCCATCGCTGCTGGTATCGCCTGCCTGTGGGGCCCGGCGCACGGTGGTGCGAACGAAGCCGCGCTGAACATGCTGGAAGAAATCGGTTCGGTGGACAAGGTTCCCGAGTTCATCAAGCAGGTCAAGGACAAGAACAGCGGCGTGCGCCTGATGGGCTTCGGTCACCGCGTGTACAAGAACTACGACCCGCGCGCCAAGCTGATGCGTGAGACCTGCCACGAAGTGCTGAACGAGCTGGGCCTGCACAACGACCCGCTGTTCAAGCTCGCCATGGAGCTGGAAAAGATCGCGCTGGAAGACGAGTACTTCGTCAGCCGCAAGCTGTACCCGAACGTCGACTTCTACTCGGGCATCGTGCAGCGCGCGCTGGGCATCCCGTCGTCGATGTTCACCTGCATCTTCGCGCTGGCCCGCTCGGTGGGCTGGATCGCGCAATGGGAAGAGATGATCACCGATCCGGAATACAAGATCGGCCGTCCGCGCCAGCTGTTCAACGGCGCCGCCCTGCGCGAAGTGCCGGCGATCGACAAGCGCTAAGCCACTCGGCAGCAAGCTGTACTCGAAACCCCGCCCGGGCAACCGGCGGGGTTTTTTGTTGCCCGCCCGTTGCCGGGCGAGCCTTCGCGAAATGACGAAACCCCCTTTCGTCAGTCACGTCCGGTGCGCCCGACACCGGGTGGCATAATCGATCACTCCCCACGAAACTGCTCGCGCGGCCGCCCAAACAAGGCGCGCTGTGCACGGATCGCATCATGGCCAAGACGCTCTACGACAAACTCTGGGACGATCACGTCGTTCACACTGAAGACGACGGCACGACCGTGCTCTACATCGATCGCCAACTGTTGCACGAGGTCACCAGCCCGCAGGCGTTCGAGGGCCTGAAGATGGCGCAGCGTCCGGTGTGGCGCCTGAGCGCCAACCTGGCCGTGTCCGACCACAACGTGCCGACCACCGACCGCTCGCACGGCATTGCCGACCCGGTCTCCAAGCTGCAGGTCGACACGCTCGATGCCAACTGCGACAGCTACGGCATCACGCAATTCAAGATGAACGACAAGCGTCAGGGCATCGTGCACGTGATCGGGCCGGAGCAGGGCGCGACGCTGCCGGGCATGACAGTGGTCTGCGGTGACTCGCATACCAGCACGCACGGCGCATTCGGCGCGCTGGCGCACGGCATTGGCACGTCGGAAGTCGAACACGTGCTGGCCACGCAGACGCTGCTCGCCAAGAAGAGCAAGAACATGCTCGTGAAGGTGGAAGGCACGCTGCCGCGCGGCTGCACCGCCAAGGACATCGTGCTGGCCATCATCGGCAAGATCGGCACGGCGGGCGGCACGGGCTATGCGATGGAATTCGGCGGCTCGGCCATCCGGGCGCTGTCGATGGAAGGGCGCATGACGGTATGCAACATGGCGATCGAGGGCGGCGCGCGCGCCGGCATGGTGGCCGTGGACGACGTCACGCTTGAATACATCAAGGGCCGTCCGTTCGCGCCGCAGGGCGTGGAGTGGGAGCAGGCCGTCACCTACTGGCGCACGCTGCACTCGGATGCGGGCGCTCATTTCGACCACGTGGTCGAGCTGCGCGCCGAAGAGATCCGCCCGCAGGTGAGCTGGGGCACGTCGCCTGAAATGGTGGTCAGCATCGAAGACCGCGTGCCGGACCCCGACAAGGAAAAAGACCCGAACAAGCGCAACGCCATGGAGCGCGCGCTCGAATACATGGGCCTGCAGCCGAACGTGGCGATCGGCGACATCAACATCGACAAGGTCTTCATCGGCTCGTGCACCAACAGCCGTATTGAAGACATGCGCGCTGCCGCTTGGGTCGTGCAGAAGTTGGGCAAGCGCATTGCTTCCAACGTGAAGCTGGCGATGGTGGTGCCGGGCTCGGGTCTCGTGAAGGAGCAGGCCGAGCGTGAAGGCCTCGACAAGATCTTTAAGGCTGCTGGCTTCGAATGGCGCGAGCCGGGCTGCTCGATGTGCCTGGCGATGAACGCCGACCGGCTGGAACCGGGCGAGCGCTGCGCGTCCACGTCCAACCGCAACTTCGAAGGCCGTCAGGGCGCGGGTGGCCGCACCCATCTGGTGAGCCCGGCGATGGCCGCTGCAGCCGCGCTGGAAGGCCATTTCGTCGACGTGCGCAAACTCGGTTGAGCGGCAGGAAGGAGAACATAGCGATCATGGAACAATTCACCATCCACACCGGCCTGGTGGCCCCGCTCGACCGCGAGAACGTCGACACCGATGCCATCATCCCGAAGCAATTCCTCAAGTCGATCAAGCGCACGGGCTTTGGCCCGAACCTGTTCGACGAGTGGCGCTACAAGGACGTCGGCGAACCCGGCCAGGACAACAGCAACCGTCCGCTGAACCCGGATTTCGTGCTGAACCAGCCGCGCTACCAGGGCGCATCGGTTCTGCTGGTGCGCAAGAACTTCGGCTGCGGCAGCTCGCGCGAGCACGCACCGTGGGCGCTGCAGCAGTACGGCTTCCGCGCCATCATCGCGCCGAGCTTTGCCGACATCTTCTTCAACAACTGCTTCAAGAACGGCCTGCTGCCGATCGTGCTGACGGAGTCGCAGGTCGACCACCTGTTCAACGAGAC
>CAJXMR010000332.1 GCA_913056305.1 uncultured Ralstonia sp. | reverse complement strand
GCCGGGCTCCCGGTCGCTCCGTTGCCCTCAGCGCCCTACATGCGCCTGGCCGACGGCGGCAGCGCCGACACGCGCACCTGGGCCTGCCTGCAGCCGGTGCACATCCACGCCGCGCGCGACCACCTGGTGATGCTCGACCCGGCCCAACTCCGGCTGGAGGCGACCGACGCCGACGCCCTGCGCGCGGCCATCGCCCTGCTGCTGGCCGACATGAATCTGACCCTGGATGCACCGCACGCCGCTCGCTGGTACATCGCCGGTGTGCCGTTCGGCGAACTGATCGCCGCCGCCCCGCAGCGCGCCACCGGCCACAACATCGACATCTGGATGCACAAGGGCGAGCAGGAACGCGCCTGGCGCAAGTTCCAGAACGAGATCCAGATGACGTGGTACGACCACCCCGTCAACCAGGCCCGCGAGGCGCGCGGCCTGCTGCCGGTCAACTCGGTCTGGCTGTTCGGCCAGGGCGCGCTGGTCGATGCCCGCCCGATCGCGGACCGCATGATCGGCGACGACGCATTCTTCGCCGGCCTCGCCCGCGCCGCCAACGCGACCGAGCTGGCCGCCGACACGCTCGCCGCGCTGCCCGCCGACGGCACCAGCGCAGCCGTGCTGCTCGACGGTGCCGGTGGGCCGTTCCTGTCCGCCAACTGGTACGACTGGATCGAAACCCTCGGCGCCTACGACCGCGACTGGTTCACCCCCGCCGCCGACGCGCTGGCCGAGGGTCGCATCGACGCCGTCTCGCTGGTGCTGACCGGCGATTCGCACTACGCCCACTACCGCGTCACCCGCCGCGAGCTGGCCAATGGTCCGCTCGGCTGGCTGCGCCGCTTCCGCCGCGCGCGCACCTTGCGCGATGCGCTGTCCCCGCTTTCGATGTCCGCCTGAATCCGCATGACCCGCATCGCCATCCGCTCCCATTCCGCCGAGGCCGCCAGTACGCTGGCCGGCCACGGCATCCACCCTGTCCTGGCGCGCATCCTGGCCGCACGCGGCGTCGCCCGGCCTGACGAGTTGACGACCGAGCTGACCGACCTGCTGCCGCCGGCGCAGCTCAAGGGCATCGAGGACGCGGCGCGCTACCTGGCCGACGCCATCGCCGCCAACAAGCGCCTGCTGATCATCGCCGACTACGACTGCGATGGCGCCACGGCCTGCGCCGTCGGTGTGCGCGGCTTGCGCATGCTCGGCGCGCAGGTCAGCTACATCGTCCCGAACCGCTTCGAATACGGCTACGGCCTCTCGCCGGAGATCGTGGCGCTGGCCGCGCGCGAGAAGCCGGACGTGCTGGTCACCGTCGACAACGGCATTGCCGATGTGGCGGGCGTGGCGGCGGCCAATGCGCTGGGCATCGACGTGGTCGTGACCGATCACCACATGCCGGGCACGCAGTTGCCCGAGGCGCGCGTGATCGTCAACCCGAACCAGCCGGGCTGCGGTTTTCCGAGCAAGAACCTCGCGGGCGTGGGCGTGATGTTCTACGTGCTGCTTGCGCTGCGGGCCGAGCTGCGCGCGCGGGGCGTCTTCACGCCGCAGGACCAGCCGCGCCTCGACGCGCTGCTCGACCTGGTCGCGCTCGGCACCGTGGCCGACGTGGTCAAGCTCGATGCCAACAACCGCCTGCTGGTGGCGCAGGGGCTCAAGCGCATGCGCGCGGGGCGGATGTGCCCGGGCATCGCCGCGCTCTTCCGCGTGGCGGGTCGCGAGGCGCGGCGCGCGTCGACGTTCGACCTCGGCTTCGGCCTGGGCCCGCGCCTGAACGCAGCCGGCCGGCTGGCCGACATGTCGCTCGGCATCGAATGCCTGCTCACCGACGATTACGACCGCGCCATGGCCATCGCCGCTGAACTCGACGGCATGAACCGCGAGCGCCGCGAGATCGAGGCCGGCATGCAGCAAGAGGCCATGGCCATCCTGGCGTCCACGCTCGACAACATGGATGGTGCCAGCCGCCACACCATCGCCGTCTACAACGAGACGTGGCACCAGGGCGTGATCGGCATCGTCGCGTCGCGCATCAAGGACAAGTTCCACCGCCCCGTGATCACCTTCGCGCCCGGCGATGATGGTGTGATCAAGGGCTCGGGGCGCTCGATCCCGGGCTTCCACTTGCGTGACGCGCTGGACGCTGTGCACAAGCGCTGCCCCGGGCTGATCGTCAAGTTTGGCGGCCACGCAATGGCGGCCGGGCTCACGCTGCGCGAAGACGGCTTCGACGAGTTCGTCGCCACCTTCGAGGCCGTTGGCCGCGAATGGCTGACCGAGGCGCTGCTCTCGCGCGTGCTAGAGACCGACGGCGAGGCCGCGCCGGAATGCTTCACGCCGCAGTTCATCGAGCTGCTGGAAACCCAGGTCTGGGGCCAGGGATTCCCGGCACCGAGCTTCTGCGGGGAGTTCGACGTGCTGTCGCAGGCCGTACTCAAGGAGAAGCACCTGAAGCTCAAGCTCGGCCGCGGCAAGCAGCACTTCGACGCCATCTGGTTCAACCACGCGGAGCCGCTCGGCGCCTCTGCCTACGTGGCTTACCGGCTCGACAACAACACCTTCAACGGCATCACGCGCGTGCAGATGGTGATCGAACATGCGCAATAGCCAGGGCCACAAACCTTGCGCCAGCGCATAAACACATGCCAAAACTGTCTGACGGCACGCAGGTGATGCGGCTGTCGGGCACGGCGGGTGCGTTACAATACGAGATTGCCGGCGTCGCACTCACCATGGCTGCCACGACCCGCACCCCACGAATTCCTAGCATCAACTTCCAAGCGAAATGACTCACGTCGTTACCGAAAGCTGTGTCCGCTGCAAGTACACCGATTGCGTGGACGTCTGCCCCGTCGACTGCTTCCGCGAAGGCCCGAACTTCCTGACCATCGATCCGGACGAGTGCATCGACTGCGCCGTCTGCGTGGCCGAGTGCCCGGTCAACGCCATCTACGCTGAAGAAGACGTGCCCGCCGATCAGCAGAAGTGGATCGCCATCAATCTCGAGCTGGCGCAAGCCGGCTGGCCGTCCATCACCAAGACCAAGCAACCCCTGCCCGACGCCGACGACTGGAAGGACGTCAAGGACAAGGAACAGTACCTGGAACGGTGATCTCTAGCCCCTTTCACCGTCACCGCAAAAAGGTGTTGACGGGGAGAACGGAAACTAGTTAGAATTCATTTCTTCGCTGTTGCAGCGATTCCTCGATAGCTCAGTCGGTAGAGCGCCGGACTGTTAATCCGTAGGTCCCTGGTTCGAGCCCAGGTCGAGGAGCCAGAAAAAACAAAACGCCTCGCTTCGTGCGGGGCGTTTTCATTTGTGGCGTCGGTCTCGTGTATTGTCTGCACCGGACGTCCAAGCCCGGATGGTGAAATTGGTAGACACCGCGGACTTAAAATCCGCTGCGCCCTCATCGGCGCGTGCCGGTTCGATCCCGGCTCCGGGCACCAATC
>CAJXMR010000331.1 GCA_913056305.1 uncultured Ralstonia sp. | reverse complement strand
GATCAGTCTTCGCGGCGCAGGTGCGGGAAGAGGATCACGTCGCGGATGTTCGGGCTGTCGGTCAGCAGCATCACCAGGCGGTCGATGCCGATGCCACAGCCGCCGGTCGGGGGCATGCCGTATTCGAGTGCGCGGATGTAGTCGGCGTCGTAGAACATGGCTTCCTCGTCACCCGCGTCCTTCTGCTCGACCTGCTTGCGGAAGCGTTCGGCCTGGTCTTCGGCATCGTTCAGCTCGGAGAAGCCGTTGGCGATCTCGCGGCCGGTGATGAACAGCTCGAAGCGCTCGGTGATGCCCGGCATCGTGTCCGAGCCGCGTGCCAGCGGCGACACCTCGACCGGGTAGTCGATGATGAAGGTCGGCTCCCACAGTTGCGACTCGGCCGTTTCTTCAAACAGCACCAGTTGCAGCGTGCCCACGCCGGCGTTCAGGAACTGGGGCGCATTGGTGTCGATTTTGAACTTCTTCAGTTCGGCGCGCAGGAAGTCGGCATCGGCCAGTTGCGCATCCGTGTACTGCGGCGCGTACTTCTGGATTGCCTGGCAGATGGTCAGGCGGTGGAACGGCTTGGCCAGATCAAGCTCGCGGCCCTGGTAGGTCAGGGTGGCGGTGCCCGAGGCGTCGATCGCGGCCTGGCGGATCAGGTTCTCGGTGAAGTCCATCAGCCAACGGTAGTCCGTGTAGGCCGCGTAGAACTCCATCATCGTGAACTCGGGGTTGTGTCGCGGCGACACGCCCTCGTTACGGAAGTTGCGGTTGATCTCGTACACGCGCTCGAAGCCGCCGACCACCAGGCGCTTGAGGTACAGCTCGGGCGCGATGCGCAGGAACATCTGCATGTCCAGCGCGTTGTGGTGCGTGGTGAACGGCTTGGCCGCCGCGCCACCCGGGATCGGGTGCAGCATCGGCGTCTCGACTTCCATGAAGTCGTTGCCGGCCATGAAGTTGCGCAGCGACGCGATGGCCTTGGTGCGTGCGCGGAACGTCTTGCGCGTGTCCGGCGAGACGATCAGGTCGACGTAGCGCTGGCGGTACTTCTGTTCCTGGTCGGCCAGGCCGTAGTAGTCGCCCGGCAGCGGACGCAGGCTCTTCGAGAGCAGGCGCAGCTCGGTCACGGCCACCGACAGTTCGCCGGTCTTGGTCTTCATCAGCGTGCCGCGCGCGGCCACGATGTCGCCCAGGTCCCACTTCTTGAAGCTGGCGTAGACGTCTTCACCGATGGCATCGCGGCTGATGTAGAACTGGATGCGGTCGGTGCTGTCCTGCACGGTGGCAAAGCTGGCCTTGCCCATCACGCGCTTGAGCATCATGCGGCCGGCCACGGCCACCTGCACCGGCTGGGCTTCCAGCGCGGCTTGCTCGGTCTCGCGGTACTCGGCTTGCAGATCGGCGGCGTGATGCGTCGGGCGGAAATCGTTGGGGAAGGCGATGCCTTGCGCGCGAATCGCAGCCAGCTTCTCGCGGCGCTCGGCGATGATCTGGTTGTCGTCCTGCGCTGGCACGGCGGGGGTATTCGGTTCGGTCATGATCGTTGTGTAGGGAAAGTCGTGTCAGGTCAGGCGTAGTTGCGCAGGTCGTCCAGCTCGGTGGCGCCGAAATCCGGGCGCGCGAGGTAGGCGGCGATGCGCTGGGCAGCGTCTTGCGGTGAGACCAGCTCGCCATGCGCATGCAGATCGCGGAAGCGCTGCACGCCGGCAAAGTCGGTGCCGCGGATGGTGCGTTGCATGTCGGTGTCGAGCACGCCCGGCGCGAGCGAGACGGCGCGCGTGCTGGTGTCGCCCTCGGCGTTGATGGCGCGCACGAGCATGTCGAGCCCCGCCTTGCCGGTGCAGTAAGCGGCCCAGCCGGCGACGGGCCGGCGCGCGGCACCCGACGAGATCGCCAGGATGCGGCGCTGGGCGCCCCAGCCGGCGGTGCCGCGCAGCAGGGCAGCAGTCATTGCCATCGGGCCGGCCAGGTTCAGCTCCAGGTGCGGCAGCAGGGTGTCCGCATGCAGTGTCTGGAGCGCACCGATCGGCTCGACCATGCCGGCGTTCAGCACCAGCGCCACCCGCTTGTGGGCGGGCAGGGCGGCCAGCGTTCGGGTCATCCAGGCTTCGGACCCGCGCACGTCGGTCAGATCGCACTGGTGCCAATCGAGCGTCACGCCGGCACGTTCGGCCTGCGCGCGCAGCGCCGGGTTGTCGCCGCGCGCCACGCACAGCAGCCGGTGGCCCGGCTGCAGCAGCGCCTCGGCCAGCGCGGCGCCCAGCCCGCGCGAGGCGCCGGTCAGGATGAACAGGGACGTGTCCGCCATGGCAGTGGGCCTCAGGTTAGACGCCTTGCTTCAGGCTGGCCTCGATGAACGGATCGAGATCGCCGTCGAGCACCTTCTGCGTGTTGGAGATTTCCACGTTGGTGCGCAGATCCTTGATGCGGCTCTGGTCCAGCACGTAGGAGCGGATCTGGTGGCCCCAGCCCACGTCGGTCTTGGCGGCTTCTTGCGCGTCAGCAGCGGCCTGGCGCTTGCGCAGCTCGTGCTCGTACAGGCGCGACTTCAGCATCGTCATCGCTTCGGCGCGGTTGCGGTGCTGCGAGCGGTCGTTCTGGCACTGCACGACGATGCCGGTCGGGATGTGCGTGATCCGCACGGCCGAATCGGTCTTGTTGATGTGCTGGCCGCCCGCGCCGGATGCACGGTAGGTATCGACGCGCAGGTCCGCCGGGTTGACCTCGATCTCGATCGAGTCGTCCACTTCCGGATACACGAAGATCGACGAGAACGACGTGTGGCGCCCGCCCGCCGAGTCGAACGGCGACTTGCGCACCAGGCGGTGCACGCCGGTCTCGGTGCGCAGGAAGCCGAAGGCGTACTCGCCCTCGACCTTGATCGACGCGCTCTTGATGCCGGCGACGTCGCCTTCGGACTCTTCCAGCACTTCGGTCTTGAAGCCCTTGCGCTCGCAGTACTTCAGGTACTGGCGCAGCAGCATCGACGCCCAGTCGCACGCCTCGGTGCCGCCGGCGCCGGCCTGGATGTCGATGAAGCAGTTGGCGGCGTCCATCGGGCCGGAGAACATGCGGCGGAATTCCATGTCTTCGACAATGGCGCGCATGCCGGCGGTGTCGGCCTCGATGGCCTCGATGGTGTCATCGTCGCCCTCTTCGCGGGCCAGCTCGAACAGCTCGGCGCCACCGTTGAGGTCTTCGTCGAGCTTGGTCAACGCAAAGACCACCGCTTCGAGCGATTTCTTCTCGCGGCCCAGCTCCTGGGCGCGTTTCGGGTCGTTCCAGACCTCGGGGCTTTCGAGCTCTTTGTCGACTTCGACTAGACGTTCAGATTTGACGTCGTAGTCAAAGATACCTCCGAAGTTCGTCGCCGCGCGTCTTCAGGTCGGCCAACGTGTTCTGGATGGCATTGAGGCGTTCTGCTTCCATGGTGCAAAAATCCGGTCGGAAACC
>CAJXMR010000330.1 GCA_913056305.1 uncultured Ralstonia sp. | reverse complement strand
TGCTGGCGGTGACGTTCCTGTTCATGAACATCTTCGACATCGGCCTGCACAAGATCTCATTGGGCGCGCTGATCATCGCGCTGGGCCTGCTGGTGGACGACGCGATCATCGCGGTCGAGATGATGGTGCGCAAGCTGGAGGAGGGCTTCTCCAAGATGGAGGCGGCCACCTTCGCCTACACCTCCACCGCCATGCCGATGCTGACCGGCACGCTGATCACCGCCACGGGTTTCCTGCCGGTGGGGCTGGCGCGTTCGACGGTGGGCGAATACACCTTCGGCATCTTTGCGGTGACGGCGCTGGCACTGGTGCTGTCGTGGTTTGCGGCGGTGGTGTTCGTGCCATACCTGGGCTATCTGCTGCTGCATACAAAGTCGCACGTGGGCGACGGCGGTCACCATGAGCTGTTCGACACGCCGTTCTACAACCGCTTCCGCGGTTGGGTGAACTGGTGCGTGGAGTATCGCAAGACGGTGATCGTGATCACGCTGGCGGCCTTTGTGCTGGGCGTGTTCGGCTTCAAATACGTGGAGAAGCAGTTCTTCCCGGATTCCAGCCGGCCCGAGCTGATGGTCGAGCTGTGGCTGCCGGAGGGCTCCAGCTTCAGCCAGACCGAGGCCGAGGCCAAGCGCTTTGAAGCGCTGATGCGCCAGGAAAAGAACGTCGAGAGCGTGACGCTGTTCGTCGGCTCCGGCGCGCCGCGCTTCTATTTGCCGCTGGACCAGATCCTGCCGCAGACCAATGTGGCGCAGGCCATCGTGATGCCGACCTCGCTAGAGGCCCGCGAGGGCGTGCGGGAGCACCTCATCGGTTTGTTGAAATCCCAATTCCCGCAGTTGCGTGGCCGCGTGAAGCTGCTGCCGAACGGGCCGCCGGTGGCGTATCCGGTGCAGTTCCGCGTGATGGGCCCGGACATCGGCGGCGTGCGCAAGATCGCTGACCAGGTCAAGGCCATCATGGTGGCCAACCCCAACACCGTGGGCGTGAACGACAACTGGAACGAGAACGTCAAGGTGCTGCGCCTGGACATCGACCAGGACAAGGCGCGCGCGCTGGGCGTGTCGACCGGCTCGATCGCGCAGGTCACGCAGACGGTGATGACCGGCGCGCCCATCGCCCAGTACCGTGATGGCGACAAGCTGCTCGATATCGTGATGCGCCCGCAGGAAGACGAGCGCAATACGCTGGCGGCGCTGGAGACCGTGCAGGTGCCAACGGCCAGCGGCCGCGTGGTGCCGCTCGCGCAAGTGGCGCGCATCGGCTTCAAGTGGGAGCCCGGCGTGATCTGGCGCGAGAACCGCGACTACGGCATCACCGTGCAGTCCGACGTGGTGGACGGCGTGCAGGGCCCGACCGTGACGGCGCAGATCAACCCGCTGCTCGACAAGATTCGCGCGCAGATGCCGCCGGACTACCAGATCAAGATTGCCGGCGCGGAGGAGGAGAGCGCTAACGCCAGCGCCTCCATTGCCGCGCAGATGCCGCTGTGCATTTTTATCATCTTCACGCTGCTGATGCTCCAGCTGCACAGTTTCTCGCGCGCCATGCTGGTGTTCCTGACCGGCCCGCTCGGGTTGATCGGTGCGGCGACGACGCTGTTGTTGCTCCGCGCGCCGATGGGCTTTGTCGCGCAGCTCGGCATTACCGCGCTCATCGGGATGATCATCCGCAACTCGGTCATCCTGGTCGACCAGATCGAGCAGGACGTAGCGACCGGCGTACCGACCTGGACCGCCATCGTCGAGGCCGCCGTGCGGCGGTTCCGTCCCATCATCCTGACCGCGGCGGCGGCGGTGCTGGCGATGATCCCGCTGTCGCGCAGCGGCTTCTGGGGCCCGATGGCGGCGGCCATCATGGGTGGCCTGATCATCGCCACGGTGCTGACGCTGCTGTTCCTGCCGGCGCTGTATGCGGCGTGGTTCCGCGTCAAGCGGCCTGAAGCCGAAGCCGCCGCGCCAACGGCCTGACCTGGCGCCGGGGGAGGGCTGGAAACCCTGCGGCGACTGCGATACAATCGCGGGCTTCCTTCCCGGCGCCCCTTGCGGGCGCCGCGGTCCATCCAGCGAGGGTGGCGAAATTGGTAGACGCACCAGGTTTAGGTCCTGACGCCAGCAATGGTGTAGGGGTTCGAGTCCCCTCCCTCGCACCAAACATCCCCTCTTGACCGGCATTTGCCTGGGCTTGGATTCAACGCACAATGCGCGTCGCATCCATTTTTCCCAAGGCATTTGCCATGAGCGCATCGCTCGGAACCCTCCTGATCATCGCTGGCTATTCGCTGCTCATCCTCTCGATGATCGGCATTGGGCTGCATGCGTTCACCGGCAACCCGATCCATGGCGTGCTGTGCTTGATCGTTCCGTTCTACCTGTACGTCTACGCCAAAAGGCATCCGGTTGGCCGGGCGCTGATGCGCGCGTGGTATGCGGGGATCGTGGCCTTGATCGCCGGGACGGTATTGCTATCGTAGGCGGCGCACCTACGTCGGCGCGCTTTCGCGCACCGCCTCATGCAAAACCTCCATAAACCGCGCCGTCATCGGCTCCGCATCCCCCGCGCGCCGCATCGTCTTGGGCGCCAGCGCCACGCCCATCCCGAACCCGACCATCGTCACCACCGTCTGCCATAGCCGCGCCTCATGGCGGATGACGGGGCTGAAGCCGGCACCCAGCTGCCGTGCACGGCTGTGATCATCGTCCAGTCGGCATGGCCCATCTGCTTGGCGGTCCACATTGGGTGATCGATCGCGCGATTTGGCGTTGGCCAAGGTATCGACGCGCTGCCGATACCTCGGCGCACACAGCGCAAGGAACTTCAGCGGGCGTGCCTTCTCACGACGACTCATGCGCGCCGAATCCCACACCGATGTCCAGATCAGCCGCTTGCCAAGGATGCGACATTTGAACCGTCTGTCAGGCGGTTTGTGCGGCCTACTGGCGAGGAACGCAGAGCAGTGCTTGGCAGTTGAGCCGGCGTAACTCTGGTCCGGCTTGGATGGAATGATCTTATCTTTGACTCTTATATAAGATATAAGACATTTGACCTTGCCGGGGTATTGCAATTAGAATCGCGCTCCAGCAGCGCCCGGAACAGCTTCGGAGTGCCTGAAAGCCTTCTCCTGTAACGTCATCTCAGCAGGTCCCCATGCTTGAAAACTTTCGTGCTCACGTGGCCGCCCGCGCCGCACTCGGTATTCCTCCCTTGCCGCTGACGGCTCAGCAGACCGCCGAACTGGTGGAACTGCTGGCGAACCCGCCCGCCGGCGAAGAGCAGACCCTGCTCGACCTGATCACCTATCGCGTGCCCGCCGGCGTGGACGAGGCCGCCCGCGTGAAGGCTGGCTTCCTGGCCGCCGTGGCCAAGGGCGAGACCGCTTGCCCGCTGATCTCGCGCGCACGCGCCACCGAGCTGCTCGGCACGATGCTGGGTGGCTACAACATCCAGCCGCTGATC
>CAJXMR010000329.1 GCA_913056305.1 uncultured Ralstonia sp. | reverse complement strand
TCGGGCAAGGACATGGGCATCATCGCCATCATCGGGATCATCCTGCTGATCGGTATCGTCAAGAAGAACGCCATCATGATGATCGACTTCGCGCTGGAGGCCGAGCGCGAACAGGGCATGAAGCCGCGCGACGCCATCTACCAGGCGTGCCTGCTGCGCTTCCGCCCGATCCTGATGACGACCATGGCCGCCCTGCTCGGTGCCCTGCCGCTGATGCTGGGCTCGGGCGTGGGCTCCGAGCTGCGCCAGCCGCTGGGGATCACCATGGTGGGCGGCCTACTGGTCAGCCAGGTGCTGACGCTGTTCACCACGCCGGTCATCTACCTGGCGTTCGACAGCCTCGGCCTGCGCCTGCGTGACTGGCGTGAGCGTCGTGCGGCACGCCGTGGCGCCAGCCGCCCGGGCGTGGATCAATCCGGCGGCCAGCCATGAACCTGTCCGCCACCTTCATCGCGCGGCCGGTCGCTACGGCGCTGCTGACCATCGGCGTGGCGCTGGCGGGCATGGCGGCGTTCCGCCTGCTGCCGGTGTCGCCGCTGCCGCAGGTGGACTTCCCGACCATCTCGGTCAATGCCTCGCTGCCCGGCGCCAGCCCCGAGACCATGGCCGCCACCGTGGCGACGCCGCTGGAGCGCTCGCTGGGCCGCATCGCGGGCATCACTGAGATGACGTCGTCCAGCTCGCTGGGCTCGTCGCGCATCACGCTGCAGTTTGATCTGTCGCGCGACATCGACGGCGCGGCACGCGACGTGCAGGCGGCCATCAACGCCTCGCGCAGCCTGTTGCCCTCGGGCCTGCCGAGCAACCCGACCTACCGCAAGGTCAACCCGGCCGACGCGCCGATCATGATCCTGGGCATGACGTCGGACACCATGTCGCGCGGCGAGCTGTACGACGCGGCCTCGACCATCCTCGCGCAGAAGCTGTCGCAGATCCAGGGCGTGGGCCAGGTCAGCATCGGCGGCGCTTCGCTGCCCGCGGTACGGGTGGAGTTGAACCCGACGGCGCTCAACAAGTACGGCATCTCGATGGAGACCGTGCGCGGCGTGATCACCGCCACCAACGCCAACAAGCCCAAGGGCATGCTGGAATCCGGCGACCGCGTGTGGACCATCTACGCCAACGACCAGGCCAAGAAGGCCGTCGAATACCGGCCGCTCATCATTGCGTACCGCAACGGCGCACCGGTGCGGCTATCCGACGTCGCAGACGTGACCGACGGCGTGCAGGATATCCGCAACTACGGCTCGGCCAACGGCAAGCCGTCGGTGCTGCTGATCATCAGCCGGCAGCCGGGCGCCAACATCATCGATACGGTCGACCGCATCAACGACGTCCTGCCCTACCTGCGCGCCACCATCCCCGCCCAGATCGACCTGACCGTGATGATGGACCGCACGCCCACCATCCGCGCCTCGCTCAAGGATGTGGAGCGCACGCTGGTGCTCTCCATCGCGCTGGTGATCATGGTGGTGTTCCTGTTCCTGCGCAACGCGCGCGCCACCCTCATCCCCAGCGTGGCGGTGCCGGTGTCGCTCATCGGCACCTTTGGGGTGATGTACCTGTTCGGCTACAGCCTCGACAACCTCTCGCTGATGGCGCTGACGGTGGCCACCGGCTTCGTGGTCGACGATGCCATCGTGGTGCTGGAGAACGTCTCGCGCCATATCGAGAACGGCATGCGGCCGATGCAGGCGGCGCTCAAGGGCGCGCGCGAAGTCGGCTTCACGGTCGTCTCGATGAGCTTCTCGCTGATTGCCGTGTTCATTCCGCTGCTGATGATGGGCGGCATCGTCGGGCGGCTGTTCCGCGAGTTTGCGGTGACGCTGTCGGTGGCCATCCTGGTGTCGCTGGTGGTGTCGCTCACCACCACGCCGATGATGTGCGCACGCCTGCTCAAGCCGGCCAATGAGGAGGAGTACGGCTGGTTCCACCGCAAGACCGAAGGCTTCTTCACCTGGCTGCTCGACGGCTACCGCCATTCGCTGGCCTGGGCGCTGCGTCACAGTTGGCTGACGCTGCTGATCCTGGGCCTGACGGTGGTGCTGAACGTCTACCTGTACATCGCCGTGCCCAAGGGCTTCTTCCCGCAGCAGGACACGGGGCGCGTGATCGGCTTCATCCAGGCCGACCAGGCAATCTCGTTCCAGGCGATGCGCACCAAGCTGACCGATTTCATCAGCATCGTGCGGCAGGACCCGGCGGTGGAGAACGTGGTGGGCTTCACCGGCGGCAGCCAGCGCAATACGGGGCAGATGTTCATCCAGCTCCGGCCACTGGCTGAGCGCAAGATGTCGGCTGACCAGATCATCAACCGGCTGCGCGGCAAGCTGGCGCAGGAACCGGGCGCGAGCCTGTTCCTGCAATCGGTGCAGGACATCCGCGTGGGTGGCCGCGCCAGCAACGCGCAGTACCAGTACACGCTGCAGGCCGACAACCTCGACGAGCTGCGCGCCTGGGAGCCGAAGATCAAGCAGGCGCTCACGCAGGTGAAATCGCTGGCGGACGTCAACACCGACGCGCAGGACAAGGGCCTGCAGACCTCACTCGTCATCGACCGCGACAAGGCCAAGTCGCTCGGCATCAACCCGAGCGACATCGACAACGCGCTGAACAACGCGTTCGGCCAGCGCCAGGTGTCGACCATCTACAACCCGCTCAACCAGTACCGCGTGGTGATGGAGGCGGCGCCGCAGTACTGGCAGAACCCCGAGGGCCTGCGCGACATCTACGTCATCACCTCGTCGGGCGCGCAGGTGCCGCTGTCCACCTTCTCGCACTACGAGCCGACCAACACGGCGCTGGCGGTCAACCACCAGGGCCAGTTCGCGGCCAGCACGATTTCGTTCAACCTGGCTGAGGGTGCGTCGTTGGACGCTGCCACGCAGGACGTCCAAGAAGCAATGAACCGAATTGGCGTGCCGACTACCGTGCACGGCAGCTTCCAGGGCACGGCCAAGGCGTTCCAGGATTCGCTCGCTAACCAGAAGATACTGATCCTGTTCGCGCTCATCACCATCTACATCGTGCTGGGCGTGCTCTATGAGAGCTACATGCACCCGATCACCATCCTGTCGACGCTGCCGTCGGCCGGGGTGGGGGCGCTGCTGGCGTTGATCATCACGGATACGGACTTCTCGATCATCGCGCTGATCGGCGTGATCCTGCTGATCGGCATCGTCAAGAAGAACGCGATCATGATGATCGACTTCGCGCTGGAGGCCGAGCGCAGCCAGGGTATGAGCCCGGCGGACGCGATCTTCCACGCCTGCGTGCTGCGCTTCCGGCCGATCCTGATGACGACCATGGCCGCACTGCTGGGCGCCCTGCCGCTGGCACTCGGCCACGGTGATGGCGCCGAGCTGCGCACGCCGTTGGGCATCTCCATCGTCGGCGGGCTGCTGGTCAGCCAGATCCTGACGCTCTACACCACGCCGGTGGTCTACCTGGCGCTCGAC
>CAJXMR010000328.1 GCA_913056305.1 uncultured Ralstonia sp. | reverse complement strand
GGATGTAGCGGATGCGCGCGCGCGGGTTCTCCATCAGCATGAAGTTGCCGATGGCGTGGATCAAGTGGGTCTTGCCGAGGCCCACGCCGCCGTACAGGTACAGCGGGTTGTACGACTTGCCCGGGTTGTTGGCGACCTGGATGGCCGCCGCGCGCGCCAGCTGGTTGGCCTTGCCGGTGACGAAGTTGTCGAAGGTGAGGATCGGGTTCAGGCGCGAGCGCTCGTGCACGGTGTCGTCCACGGGCACCTTGGGCGCCGCCGCCAGGCCGGTCGCTCCGGCGGGCGCGGACGGTGGCATGCGATACGACTGCGCGCTCACTTCGGCGGCGTCCATCACCGGCACGTCGATCTCGGCCACGGCGTGCGCGGCCGTGGCCACGGTGGTTTCGCGGTACGGCGCCATGGCCGGACGGGCCGGCGCTTGCTGCGTCGGCGCCGCTTGCATCGTTTGCGCCATCAGCGGCTGCATCGGCTGCATGGGCATCGGGGCCAACGCCGGCTGCATGGCTGCTTGGCGCTGGCCGGCGGTCGGGTCGAGCACGAACTGCACGTCGACCTGCATCTCCCAGTAGTCGCACGCGAGCGACGTGATACGGCCCGAGAACTGGCTCTTGACCCAGTCGAGCTTGAAGCGGTTGGGCGCGGCAATGCGCAGCATGCACGCCTGCTCGTCAAACGAGAGCGGCGTGAGCGGCTTGATCCACGTCTTGAATTGTTGCGGCGTCAGCTCGCTTTCGAGCTGGGCAGACGCTGCATGCCAGAAATCCTGCATCGTTATCGTTCAATGTTTGCTCGGCACCACACGCGTCGTTGCGACGTCCCCAGGGGTGCCGGCCGCCGGGCGCTTGCTGCGGACCTGTTGCGAGCAAGCATCACGGCGGCTTTCGTTGTTGGACCGGGATTGTACCCCCTGCCGAAAGTTATCCACAAAGGATAAGTCTGTGGATAACCTGTGGACCTGCTGTGAGTAGCTGTGGACAACCGATTTTGTGTGTTGCCCGTAAAGCCAGTCCTGATAAGGCTTTGCGTCGGGCGGCCCAGGCCGCACAAGGCGCTGGGGACAACTTGGTTTTCGGTGGGTTTTGCGCGCCGCCGGGCTGTTATCCCCAGACAAAGTGTCTTGACAGGCCCGGCAAACATCGCTTAAATGGCGGGTTCTGCGATGCGCGGCAGGGGAGCGCACGCTTGTTCGCGTCAGACGCGGCGCCGGGGTTCTCCCGACGCGCCTGATCCGGCTGGGGCCCGATTCGATTTGATTCGCTCGGCACCCGTTTTTTCCGGTGACGCGCAAGACCTGAACAACACAGCGCACGGCGGTCTGCGTGGGCGATTTCTCCTACTGGATCGACATCAGGCCGAGGGGCGACCCTAGGCTTGGCGCGTGCGGCAGCGTCCGCACCACCCATTAACAAGAGAGTGCATCATGAAGCGTACCTACCAACCTTCCGTTACCCGTCGCAAGCGCACCCACGGTTTCCGTGTCCGCATGAAGACCCGTGGTGGCCGTGCCGTGCTGAACGCACGCCGCGCCAAGGGTCGTAAGCGTCTGGCCATCTAAGATTGCCGCGCCCGGGTGGCGGCCGCCATGGCCGTTGCCCATGGCTTTCGCGGCACGCTGGCGATGGGCCCGCACGCCTACCCCAAGGCCGCAAGGCTGACGAAAACGGATGAATTCTCATCCGTTTTTGCTTTGCGGCCTGTTCGGCGTAGTCGTCACTTCGTACTGTATGTGCGCGCCAACGGGCACCCGCAGGCGCGCCTGGGGGTGGTGATCGGCAAGAAGTTCGCCCGCCGCGCAGTCGAGCGCAACCTCATCAAGCGCCAGTGCCGCGAGCTGTTCCGCCTGCGGCAGCCCGTGCTGGGCGGGCGCGACGTGCTGATCCGCCTGCAGGCCAAGTTCCCGCGTGAAGACGTGCCCACCGTGGCCGCCTTCAAGCGGATCTGCCGCCAAGAGCTCTCGCACCTGTTCGAGATCGCCGCACGCCCCTTGCCGGCACCAGCGGTGCCGCCATCCACTGCGCCGGCGCCTGCAGTGACGCCCAGTCCTGGAGGCGCGCCATGACGCGCGTGCTGCTGTTCCTGCTGCGCGTCTACAAGGTGGCCTTCAGCCCCTTCGTCGGCGCACAATGCCGCTTCCTGCCGACCTGCTCCGACTACGCGCGTGACGCCGTGATCGCGCATGGGCCGGCCTACGGCAGCTATCTTGCGGCAAAACGTCTGTGCCGCTGTCATCCCTTCGCGCAAGGCGGGTATGATCCTGTGCCGCCCGCCGCTGGCGACGCTGCGCCCCGCTCAACCGATCCCGCATCGACCGACGCGACCGCAGCCGACACCCCGGCCGCGCGGCCGTCGATTCACCTTCCCAGACCGTAATCCGACATGGATATCAAACGCACCATTCTCTGGGTGATCTTCTCGCTGTCGGTTGTCCTGCTGTTCGACAACTGGCAACGCGCGAATGGCCACCAGTCGATGTTCTTCCCGACGCCGCAGACGGCCACCACCGCCGGCAGCGCGCCGGGCAGCACGCCCGCGGGCGACGTGCCCAAGGCCGCCACCGAAGCGGCGGCGGCTGGCACGCAGGCCGCCCCGGCCACGGGCGCTGCCACGCAGGCGCCGGCTTCGGAAAAGATCGTCGTCACGACCGACGTGGTGCGTGCCACCATCGATACGGCCGGCGCCATCGTCAGCAAGCTCGAACTGCTCACGCAGAAGGATCACGACGGCAACCCGATGGTGCTGTTCGACCGCAGCATGGAGCGCACCTACCTGGCGCGCTCGGGCATCATCGGCGGCGATTTCCCGAACCACACGACGCTGTTCACCGCATCGGCTGGCCCGCGTGACCTGGGCGCTGCCGGCGACGTCTCCATCACGCTCACCGCCGACAAGGGCGGCGCCAAGCTGGTCAAGACCTACGTCTTCAAGCGCGGCAGCTACGTGATCGACACGCGCTTCGACGTGACTAACGACGGCACGGCGCCGATCAACCCGACGCTGTACATGGAGCTGGCCCGCGACGGCGGCTCCGTGGAGCAATCGCGCTTCTACAGCACCTTCACCGGCCCGGCCGTCTACACCGACACGGACCACTATCACAAGATCACCTTCTCCGACATCGACAAGGGCAAGGCACACGTGCCGAGCGCGACCGACAGCGGCTGGGTGGCGATGGTGCAGCACTACTTCGCGTCGGCCTGGATTCCGGCGGCCAACGCCAAGCGCGAGTTCTATGTCGACCGCATCGACAACAACTTCTACCGCGTGGGCATGCAGGAGCCGCTGGGCACGGTGGCACCGGGTGCGAGCGTGTCGGCCACGGCACGCCTGTTCGCCGGCCCGCAGGAAGCGCGCATGCTGGAAGCCATCACGCCGGGCCTGGATCTGGTGAAGGACTATGGCTGGTTGACTGTCATCGCCAAGCCGCTGTTCTGGTTGCTCGAGAAGATTCACGCGCTGCTGGGCAACTGGGGCTGGTCGATCGTCGCGCTCACCGTGCTGGTCA
>CAJXMR010000327.1 GCA_913056305.1 uncultured Ralstonia sp. | reverse complement strand
AGCGTCGACACCTCGCAGCACAGCGTGTTCGGTGCGGATTTCCGCATCGGCGGCGGCAACGAGAGCAATGAAGTCGACCCGATCGCCGAGGCCGACGTCTACATCGCCTATGGTCGCGACGTGCAGGCCGAGGAAATCCTGCGTGAAGCGCTGGAGCAGCATCCCGATCGCCAGGCCATCCGCCTGAAGCTGATGGAGATCTACGCCAACCGCCAGGACGCGCACGGCTTCCAGACGGTCGCGGAAGAAATGCTGGCGCAGGTTGGCGCTGCCTCGCCGGAATGGGCCGAGGCCGCCGCGATGGGCCGCAAGTTTGATCCGGCCAACCCGCTGTACCTGACGGTGCAGGGCGATGGGCAGCACCACGCCGCTGAGGAACCCGCTGCGCACGGCCACGCTGGCGCTGCCGCCGCGGCCCTGGCGGGCGTAGGCGCCGTTGCCGCAGCTGAAGCGTTCAAGCCGACCGTGACGGGCGAAACCACCCGCCGCGGCGACGACTGGACCACGCTGTCCCCAGACCTGGACCCGTCGGCCCCGTCGACCAAGGCGCCGAAACTCGCTGATCTGGATCTGCCGCTGGAGTCGTTCCCGGCGCCGGCAGCGGGTGAGCCGATCACCGCGTCGGCCGAGGCCGCCGAGGCGTTCAAGCCGCACGCCGCGCCGGACGCCGAGCTGCCGAGCACGCACTTTGGCGGCCACGCCGGCGAGGCGTACCAGCCGATTTCCGCGCCGCCGATGCACATGGACCTGTCGGACCTGTCGCTGGACTTGAACCCGACGCCGCCGGCTGCTGAAGCCGCACCGGCTGTTGCGGCACCGGTCGTGTCTGAAGACAGCCTGCCGGCCTGGGCCCAGCCCGCCGATCTGTCGCAAGCACCGATGCATTTCGACGCCGAGCCGCAGCATGTCGAAGCGCATGTTGCCAACGACGAGCCGCACTCGGCTATCCGTCTCGATACCAACCTGCCGCACACGCTGTCGGGCGAGGGTGGTGTGGATGGCGTGCGCGACCTGCAGATCAAGTTTGATCTGGCCAAGGCCTACATCGAGATCGGCGACAAGGAAGGTGCGCGCGAGCTGCTGCAGGAAGTGCTGGACCTGGGCGATCCGTCCTTCCACGCCGAAGCCCAGGCACTGATGCGCCAGATCGCCTGACGCGTCGCTGCAAGGTCTTCGACAACGCCGGCAGGATGGTATCCTGCCGGCGTTTTTCTTTTTGCATAAAGGCTTATCAGGCATGACGCGCATCGCGCTCGGCATCCAGTACGACGGTGCCGCGTTCTCGGGGTGGCAATCGCAGCCGCACGGCAATACCGTGCAGGACGTGCTGGAAGCGGCGCTGCGCCAGTTCGCCGGCGTGCCGCTGCCGACCACCGTGGCCGGCCGCACCGATGCCGGCGTGCACGCGCTGGGGCAGGTCGTCCACCTCGATACCGACCTCGTGCGCGATCCGTTCTCGTGGGTGCGCGGCACCAACGCCTTCCTGCCGCCGACGGTGGCCGTGCGCTGGGCGCAGGAGATGCCGGAGGACTTCCACGCGCGCTTCTCGGCGCATCGCCGCACGTACTACTACGCGCTGGTCTACGGGCCGACACGCGCACCGTTGCTAGATGGCAAGGCCGGCTACGTGACGCTGCCACCGGGCCAGTCGCTCGACGTGGCCGCCATGCACGAGGCCGCGCAGGTGCTGGTCGGCGAGCACGATTTCTCGTCGTTCCGCGCGGCGGAGTGCCAGGCCAAGTCGCCGGTCAAGACGATGTACTCGATGGAGGTAAAGGGCGAGGGCGAGTGGGTGTTCGTGCGCATCTGCGGCAGCGCGTTCCTGCATCACATGGTGCGCAACATCATGGGCTGCCTGGTGGCGATCGGCCGAGGCCGTAAGCCTGTGGCCTGGATGGCCGACGTGCTGGCCGCCCGCAGCCGCGTGGCCGCTGCGCCCACCTTCATGCCCGACGGCCTTTACCTGGCCGAGGTCGGCTATCCTGATGTCTTCCCGTTGCCGGCATCCCCGGCATCGTTCAGCCTGTTTCGCGGCGTGTTCGACGAGTACGCCGGCCCGTGAATACTGCTTCTGCCATGTCGCTGCACCGTACCCGCATCAAGCTCTGCGGCCTGTCTCAACCGGCCGACGTCGACCATGCCGTCGCGCTGGGCGCCGATGCGATCGGCCTGGTGTTCTATCCGCCCAGTCCGCGCTTTGTGGCCACCGAGCGCGCTGCCGAGCTGGCCCGCCGCGCCGGCCCGTTCGTCACGGTGACGGGCCTGTTCGTCAACGCCAGCGCGGACGACATCGCCCGCGTGCTCGACCAGGTGCCGCTCACGCTGCTGCAGTTCCACGGTGACGAGACGCCCGAGCAGTGCGCGGAGATCGCCGGAAAGGTGGGACTGCCCTGGCTGCGCGCCGTGCGTGTTCAGCCCGGAACGGATTTGGTAGAATTTGCCGATCGGTTTGCCGCTGCCCAAGGCCTGCTGCTCGACGCGTTTGTTGAGGGCTATGGCGGTGGCGGCCACGTCTTCGACTGGACCCTGATTCCCCCGCAATGGCTCTCGCAATCGCCATCCTTGCCAACCACAAGCGCCGCTCCTCGGCTCGTTTTGAGTGGTGGGTTGAGCGCGCAAAACGTCGCTGGTGCGATTGAGCGCGTGCGGCCCTACGCTGTTGACGTCAGCAGCGGGATCGAGGCCGCACGGGGCGTGAAAGACCACGCCCGCATGACCGCATTCGTGCGTGCGGTCCGCGAGGCCGATGCTGCCCTGGGCGCGTCGGCACAGGCCTGAACGATACCGTCGGGCGCTCGCGGTTCGCACCTCCCTGAATATCTCCGCCGGCCGGTCGCTTTGCTGACCCCGGCGGACGCCTCGAGAGATTGCCATGTACAACCTGCCCGACGCCCACGGCCATTTCGGCCCCTACGGCGGCACCTTCGTTGCAGAAACGCTGTCCCACGCGCTGGACGAACTGCGCGACGCCTACGCGCGCTACCAGCACGATCCGGCCTTCATTGCCGAATACGAGTACGAGCTGAAGCATTTCGTCGGCCGTCCGTCGCCCATCTATCATGCCCGCCGCCTGACCGAGCACTGCGGCGGCGCGCAGATCTACCTCAAGCGCGAAGACCTGAACCACACCGGCGCGCACAAGGTGAACAACGTCATCGGCCAAGCGCTGCTGGCCCGTCGCATGGGCAAGCCGCGCGTGATCGCCGAGACCGGCGCCGGCCAGCACGGCGTGGCCACCGCCACCATCGCCGCGCGCTACGGCATGGAATGCGTCGTCTACATGGGTAGCGAAGACGTGCGCCGCCAGGCCGCCAACGTCTACCGCATGAAGCTGCTGGGCGCGACCGTGGTGCCGGTGGAATCCGGCTCGCGCACGCTCAAGGATGCGCTCAACGAAGCAATGCGCGACTGGGTCACCAACGTGGCCGACACCTTCTACATCATCGGCACGGTGGCCGGCCCGCACCCGTATCCGATGATGGTGCGCGACTTCCAGGCCGTGATCGGCGAGGAATGCAAGGTGCAGATGCCCGAG
>CAJXMR010000326.1 GCA_913056305.1 uncultured Ralstonia sp. | reverse complement strand
TGCGCGTCATTCAGGTAGCGGTTGTTGGTGGCGTGCAGCGTGAGCCCGAAGCCGTTCGGGTAGCCCGCTTCGGCCAGCAGCTTCTTGGCGCGATCCGGGTCGTACCCAATCGGCTTGCCGCCCGGGTGCCCGAAGATCTGCGGCGACACGATGTTCGAAGCCACCACGCCCTGGCCTTCGAGCACGCGCGTGACGATGGCATCGCGGTTGATGGCCAGCGCCACCGCCTCGCGCACGCGGCGGTCCTTGAACGGGTTCTTCGCCAGCGGCTTGCCGGCCTTGTCCGTGATGAACGGCGAGGCATCGCGGCCCTGGTCCATCTGCCAGAAGATGGTGCGCCACGACACCTGCTGCTCGAGGTGGAAGGCCTTGTTCTGCTTGATGCGCGGCACATCCGCGGCAGGCACGGCTTCGACCACGTCGACGTCGCCCGAGAGCAGGGCGGCCGTGCGCGCGGCGTTGTCGGTGATGATCTTGAAGGTGACCTTGTCCCACTCCGGCGCGCGGCCCCAGTAGTGCGGGTTCTTCTTCAGCACGATCTCCTGCCCGCGCGTGAAGTGGTCGAACAGGAAGGGGCCGGTGCCGATCATGGCGCGCCCGCCATCGAAATCGGCCTGCGAGGCGTCGGCCACCTTCTTCGGGATGATCGGCAGGCTGTTCAGGTCGTTGGGGATGCTCGCGTAGTTCGGGATCGACACCTTCAGCCGCACCGTGAGCGGATCGACGATCTGCACCTCGGTGATCGACTTGGTGTAGCTCGTGAACGGGCCCGGGCTGTTGGCCAGGCGCGCCGGGCGTTCGATCGAGGCCTTCACGTCGTCACCGGTGAAGGGCGTGCCGTCGCTCCATTTGACGCCCGGGCGCAGCTTGATCTCCCAGGTGTTGGCGTCGACCGCCTTCCACGAGGTGGCCAGGCCCGGTGTGTAGCGCCCGTTCTTGTCGAGGAAGACCAGCGATTCGAAGATGTGCAGCGCCATGGCGTTGTTGGGGCCGGCGTTGTTCCATTGCGGGTCCATCGACGTGACGTCGGCGGCCAGGCCAATTCTCAGATCATGCTGGTCGTCGGCTTGCGCGGCCAGCGGCGCGGCAGCCGCGCCAGCCAGCGCGCAGGCGGCAAGCTTGCGGATCAGGGCGCGGATCCAGGGGCGATTGGTCATCGGGGGCTCCTCGTGTTCGGGCAGCGCTGCGGGGCAGTGATGCAGGACGGTGATGCCAAGTGGCGAGAGACCGTCATTGTGCCGCAGGCCGGCGCGGCACGTGCGACGCGTTCCAACCATCGATATGACGCGCGGCAAGCACGACAACAAAAAAGCCACCCGGAGGTGGCTTGGTCTGACTCGCTTCAATGGAACAGCGGCTGCTGCGTTGGCGCGTCTTCCGGCATTTCGGCGTGGACGATCTCGGCGGTGCGGTCCGCATAGAGCGGGGCGCCGCAGTCTTCGCAGTATTCGGGCTCGAACAGCTGGCCGTGGCGGAAGATGTCTTCGATGCCGCAGGCGCGCAGCTCGTCGCCGATCTGCTCCAGCGGGCTGCCCGGCTCGCCTTCGGCGGCAACGTCCGTGGCGCCACCGTCGCGGCCGTAGACCGGCCAGACGATGCCGTAGATCAGGTCCTTCTCGCCGCGCACCGTGAAGGCGACGCGGTATTCATCGATTTGCTCCTCGCCGAACGCGCCGATGATGGCCGCGAAGCGGTTGGCGGGCAGGTCCAGCGCGCCCTGCAGGTAGTTGACGGCCGCGCGCACGGTGAGCGGGCGGATGCGCTTGTCGGACTCGCGGCAGGACAGGAAGAAGGCGTCCGGCAGCAGCAGGTCGAATTCGCAGCCGGGCATCAGGGTGGAGATGGTCGGTGTGACTTGTTCGCGCCACTGTTCCAGGCAGGTGGAGCGCTCGGCGTGATGCTCCTTGGCGTCTTCCTGCCAGCGGAACAGCGGCTGGCCGTGCGGGGCCACGACGATGGCCAGCAGGTAGCGCGGATCGGCCAGGATGGGCGCGGTTTCGGGCATGTCGCGCAGGTCCACCTTGGGCGGCTGGCCGGACAGCGCGTAGGCTGCCAGCTTGTGCGTGAGCGCGAACGTGTCCGAATGCGTACGCGGGAGCTGGTCGATGCTGTACAGATATGGCGCCAGCGCCACGCGGGCGTTGGCGGCCAGCACGTGTGCCTGCAGGTGCACCTGCAGCGTCTGCGCCAGTTCCGCCTTGATCGTGCCGGACGGGATCGCGTAGCGCGTATGCGCGAGGATGGGCGCGGCGATCAGCAGCGCATCGTATTCCACCTCACCCGATGCGAACACCGCCGATTCGGCCAGTGTCTCGGCCTGTTCGGCCAGCACATCGGAGGCTTCTTCGTTGTGCTTGAAGAGGTGGTCGAGCGCCGCGTCGAGCGCGGTCTGGCTGCCGTTCTTCAGCAGCCGCGAGAGGCGTTCGGACAGCCGTTGTTCCCAGTAGACGTCTTCGATGCGGCTGCCCGACGCATCGAGCGCCAGTGCATCGGCGACGAGCCGTTCGGCATCGGGGGAAAGACGTTGGGGGGCCTTGGAGCGGAATCCTGCCATGCTGTGCCGTACCGGTCGGTTGAAGAGAAGGGGCGTTATTTTACCCTTGTATGCCGCGCCGTGCCGCGTTTCAGGGCTTCACGGCAGATGCCGGTGCCTCGGCTGCTGCGGCGCTGGCAGCGGCGAGTGTAGAAGCCGGGTCGGGCGCCGAGGTTGCTGCCGGCGCGGATGCGGGTTCCGGTGCCGCGGGTGCGCTTGCCGGCGCGGCGGGTGCGGCAACCGATACCGGTGCAGTGCCGTGCGGCGCCTTGAATACCATATAGAACACGGCAGCCGCGACGACGATTAGGGCGAGTACCACTCTGGCCATGGATGCGGGGCTCCTGCAAAACGTCGGACGTGCGCCGCGGGGGTCGGTTCGGCACCGCGCGGCCTAATCGGCACACTGTACCAAAAGCAGGCCAGTGATCGTGCCATCGTCATGCTGTTTGACGCGGCCGGCAATAAAAAAAGCCGGCTCCGAAGAGCCGGCTTCCGATCAGCTACAGCGCAGTGCGGTTGCTTGGTGTGGTGACTTAAGCAGCCAGCAACTGACGCAGCACGAACGGCAGGATACCGCCGTGCTTGTAGTAGTCGACTTCGATCGGCGTGTCGATGCGCAGCAGCACCTTCACGCGCTTGGCTTCGCCGTTGGCACGCTTGATCACCAGGGTGACGTCCTGTTGCGGCTTGATGTCGCCTTCCAGGCCTTCGATGTCGAAGGTTTCGTCGCCGACGATGCCCAGCGACTGTGCCGAGTCATTGCCCTTGAACTGCAGCGGCAGCACGCCCATGCCGACCAGGTTCGAGCGGTGGATACGCTCGAAGCTGCGTGCGATCACGGCCTTCACGCCCAGCAGTTGCGTGCCCTTGGCGGCCCAGTCGCGCGAGCTGCCCGTGCCGTACTCTTCACCACCGAACACCACCGTCGGGGTGCCTGCGGCAACGTACTTCATGGCGGCGTCGTAAATCGACATTTGCTCGCCGCTCGGCTGGAACAGCGTCTCGCCGCCTTCCACGCGCGAACCGTCAGCCTTCGCCGGGATCATCAGGTTCTTGATGCGCACGTTGGCGAACGTGCCGCGCATCATCACCTCATGGTTGCCGCGGC
>CAJXMR010000325.1 GCA_913056305.1 uncultured Ralstonia sp. | reverse complement strand
TTGCCGCCAGCCGCGCCAACCTGCCCGCCGGCGCTCGCCAGACCGCTGCCGGCCGTGTTCAGCCCGCCGGCCAGCGGGCTGCCCAGCATGGACGCCGCGCCCACCTGCTGGCCGCCCTGCGCGACCTGCGCCGCCAGCGGCACGATCGCATTGCTCAACTGCTGCGTGACCTGCTGCACCGGCCCGCTCGACGTGCCGATCGTGACCAGGCCGCCTGCGCCCTGCAGCACCTGGCCGACCGCCGAGACCGTGCTGCCTGCCGGCGCCGTCACCGGATTCAGCGGCGCCAACGGGCTGCCCGCCGCGCCCAGGTCGGTCACGGTCTGGCCGGCGTTGCCGGCGGTGATGCCCAGGTTGGTCACGATGTTGCCCGAGCTTTGCACGGTGGTGCCGACTGGGTCCGGCGTCGAGCCGATCTTGCCCAACCCGTTGCTGATGCCACCGCCCAGCGCCTGGACAGTGTTGCCGGTCGAGGTGACCGTTGCGCCCAGATCCTTCTGCGCGGCCGTGCCGCCGATGATCGGCACCTGCGCCGTGCCGATCATCGTGCCGAGGTCGCTGACGGTCTTGCCGCTCTGCGTGACGACGTTGCCGCCGTTGCTGGCGACGTTGCCGACCGGCACCGCGCCCGGGTTGCTGTTGGCGTTCGACGCGGATGAGTCGCCGTTCGGGTTGCCGCCCGAGGCGCAGCCGGCCAGTGCGAGTGCGGCAAGCACAGCGGCGGCTACCAGAGTGCGAGAGGAAGAAGCTTGGAGCGAGGTCCGGATGGTCATGGTAAGTCTCCTTGTTAGCGCGGCCCGTACCGCTTGATCTGCTGGCCGTCAGAGGAACGCGCGTCTGGCGTCCAGCAGTGAGCATTCGCCGGTGATGGCACCCGAATGCAAAGAAAGGTTTCCGAGTAGGGAAGTCACTAGTGGTGCGCGCCGGGTGCAGCACCCAACAGCACGCCACCTACCAGGCCGCCGACCGTCGAGCCGATGCTACCCAGCCCGCTGATCGGATTGCCCGTGGTGGCACCGCCGCCGAGACTGCCAACGCCCGGGATGCCCGCCGTCAACGTGCCGACCGCCGTCGTGACCGGTGCCAGCGCACTGCCGAGTGCGCCGGTCAGCGCGGCGCCAGGTGCACTGCCGCCGGACGACGGTGTCACCACCGTGCCAAGCGACGCCGTGAGCGTGCCCAGCGCGCTCACCGTGCCACCCACCGTCGACACCACCGCGTTGCCGTTGCCGGCGCTCGTGATGGCGCTACCGCCGCCGCCGAGCGCACTGCCCAGCGTCGCCAGCATGCCGCTCACCGGCGTACCGAGCCCGGTCGCCGCGCCGATCGTCTGCGTGGTCGACGTGAGCGCGCTGGTGAGCGGCACGATGGCGGTCACGACGGTGGTGCTCACCTGCTCGACCGGACCGGTGAGCGTGGCGACCGGCGTGGTGCTGCCGCTCGCATCGCTGCCGGTGGACGTGCTCTTGCCGCTGTCGCTCGACCACGTCGGCGAGCTCGATGCGGCGAGCGACGACGTCGATTGCGATCCGCCGCCACCGCCGCCGAGCGACACACCCGTGTCGCCGCTGCCCGATGTGGCACACCCCGCAAGCATCACGACCGACGTCGCTGCCAGGATGCATGGCACCCGGCGCGACGCACGTTTCGTCTGCGGGAAAACCCCACGACTCGGTGGGCTCGATTTCAACAAGAACGCTGGCTTGCGCATCTTGTCCCTCCACAACTCAGAACGCTTGTTGGACCCCTGTCTTGCGCTCTCTGCTCTTCGGGTGTGTCGTCGCATCGTGGCGATGTGCCGCTGCTGCGACGACCCCTCCCTGTTGTCACGGACAACGCGCCTGTCCGCACCACGCCGCTCGATCGATTGCCGTGCTGACGTGGTGAGCGGATCGTGAAATGAAACCGCAAGGTGCGGCAATCAGCGATAACCTGACACGCCGATATGCGGTTGCAGCATTTTCGGCCATTGGTGGTGCGTAAAACGGCGTGAAATAAAGCGATAGGCGCGTTGATACCGCAGCAAAACGCGCCTGGAAACAGGCGTAGAGCAATTCTTCTATCGTCGCAAACCCGCCTCGTTTCAAACGCTTCGGTCGCGGTTTTTCGTGATGCCGGGCGCCGCGAATGCCGCAGGCAACCCGCCGTCGCCAATCGGCTTTCACGGACTTCGCCGCGGCCATGCAGATGCGGACGTCATGCTCGCACCGATCGGCAGAGGGTTTCGCATGTGCCATGTCGATGCGCGTGTCGATCGTCGACATCGCGATCGCGTCGCAATGCATGACGCGAGATTCGACACGTCGATGCGAGGGGCGAAGTGCGTGGGCTTGCGTGAGCGTCTTCGATGCGCACGAGCGCGAGCGCAATGCGCCGCGTATCGATCGTCATGCGCGAGCGATGCGTCGACACGCGCGACGAACGCGCGTCGATCGCGCGCGTCTCGCTCGCTTCGCAGTGTTCCTCGCGCGAAATTTGGCATGCGTTGTCGCATCCGCGCATCGTTTTTTCGCGACGCGCGATCGCTCGCACGCGCATCGATGCGCGCATCGGCATCGACATCGATCATCACGCGTCTCGCATGCAGGCCACGCTCGCGCGTGTGATGATGTGTTGCCGTGAACAGGCATGAACACTGGGTTTGCGGGAAGTGGGTGTCGGCGCGAAGCAACGCATTGACACGATGTCACGACGCAAGAAAATGCGCATTCGCGAGGTCGCTCGCTACGCATGCGCGATCCAGATCGCGACGACGCACGGACGCGGCGCAATCCTTCACCAAAACTCGCCGCGCATTTTGCATAAATCTCTTAACATCACCGCGCAAACGAATTATGATTCGCCTTGACAAGACGTTGACTTCGATGCAAGGAAGCTTCGCGCGATCAACGACGATGAACTTCCAGATGCGGTAGTGAAAAGTAGTCGAGGAGCGTAACCACTTTGATGCACGCCACGCCGACAGGGCTGTTCGAACTCGGTGCCGTCTCTGCGATCCCCACGTCGGGATGGGCGTACTACCCTCAAAAGAAAACACGCGCTCTCCAAGATTCCGCTGTCCGCAAAGCCACGCTGCACGCGGCTTTTCGCTCTACACGGCGGCTCGCGCAAGATCAGGTTTCGACCGGTGTGGCAACGATGCCCCGGTCCTCTCAGTTGACGAAGATGCGCTGGATGCAATCTGTCCGGCTGACTGCGGCTGCGCGCAAGTGCCCGGCCGGGTTATGCAACTTGCTGCGTGGGTCCACCGCGCAAGCTGCGGGTCTTCACCCCGAATTCATTAGCGTGCCACCGCAGTTGGGTGGCGCGCCGATGAATCGCTCGCTCGGTTGGTCTGGCGATGCAGTTGCATCGTGGGATCGGGCCGGTCGGGTTGCTCAATCTCGATAGTTCGATACCCAATCTTGAAGGAGTTTCCCATGGCAACTGCTGCTAAGAAGAAACCGGCCGCCAAGGCCCCGGCCAAGAAGGCCGCTGTAAAGAAGGCTCCGGCCGCAAAGAAGGCCGTCGCAAAGAAGGCCGCTCCGGCCGCTAAGAAGGTCGCTGCCAAGAAGGCACCGGCAGCCAAGAAGGCCGCAGTGAAGAAGGTTGCAGCCAAGAAGGCACCGGCAGCCAAGAAGGCCGCAGTGAAGAAGGTTGCAGCCAAGA
>CAJXMR010000324.1 GCA_913056305.1 uncultured Ralstonia sp. | reverse complement strand
ATTCAACATGTCCGCACCAGCAGTGAGCCAAGGACGCAATGTCGTCGTCATCGGCACCCAGTGGGGTGACGAAGGTAAAGGGAAAATCGTCGATTGGCTGACCGATCACGCGCAAGGCGTGGTTCGTTTCCAGGGCGGACATAACGCAGGGCACACCCTCATCATCGGCGGCAAGAAGACGATCCTGCGTCTGATCCCGTCGGGCATCATGCGCGACGGCGTGGCGTGCTACATCGGCAACGGTGTGGTGCTCTCGCCCGAGGCGCTGTTCAAGGAAATCGACGAGCTGGAATCGGCGGGCGTGCAGGTGCAGAACCGCCTGCGCATCTCGGAAGCGACCACGCTGATCCTCCCGTACCACGTCGCCATCGACAAGGCGCGCGAGATCAAGCGCGGCGCCGCCAAGATCGGCACCACCGGCCGCGGTATCGGCCCGGCGTACGAAGACAAGGTGGCCCGCCGCGCGCTGCGCGTGCAGGACCTGTTCGATCCGGCCTACTTTGCCGAGCGCCTGCGCGAGAACCTGGACTTCCACAATTTCGTGCTGACGCAGTACCTGAACCACCCGGCGCTGGACTTCCAGCAGACGCTGGACGAGATGCTGCCGTACGGCGAGCGCCTCGCGCCGATGGTGACGGACGTGTCGGCCGAGCTGTTCGCCGCCAACGCCGCCGGCAAGAACCTGATGTTCGAAGGTGCGCAGGGCACGCTGCTGGACATCGACCACGGTACCTACCCGTTCGTCACGTCGAGCAACTGCGTGGCCGGTAATGCCGCCGCCGGTGCGGGCGTGGGCCCGGGCCAGCTGCACTACATCCTGGGCATCACCAAGGCGTACTGCACGCGCGTGGGCTCCGGCCCGTTCCCGAGCGAGCTGTACGACGCGGACAACCCCGCTCGCCAAGACCCGACCGGCGTGCGCCTGGCCAATGTCGGCAAGGAATTCGGCTCGGTCACGGGCCGTCCGCGCCGCACCGGCTGGCTCGATGCCGCCGCGCTGCGCCGCGCGATCCAGATCAATGGCGTGTCGGGCCTGTGCATCACCAAGCTCGACGTGCTCGACGGCCTGGAAACCATCAAGCTGTGCGTCGGTTACATGCTCGACGGCAAGGAAGTCGATATCCTGCCGCGCGGCTCCGACACCGTGGCGCGCTGCCAGCCGATCTACGAAGAATTCCCGGGCTGGAACACGTCGACCTTCGGTCTGAAGGAGTGGGATGCGCTGCCCGAGACCGCGCAGGCGTACCTGAAGCGTGTGGAGGAAGTGGCCGGCATCCCGATCGCCATGATCTCCACCGGCCCCGACCGCGACGAGACCATCTTGCTGCGTCATCCGTACAAGGATTGACGCGCACCGCCCAGATTCGCCCGGTGATTCGCCGGGCGAATTTGCATTGGGCGGCGTTTTCATCGAACACGACAGCGGCAACCCACGCCGCATTCACGATCACGAAGAGGAACACCATGAACCAGCCGATCAACGACGACTCGCACCTGTGGGTGTCCTGGGACGACTACCACGGCCTGATCGAGCGCCTGGCGCTGGTCGTGCATGAGTCGGGCTGGAAGTTCGACAAGATCCTGTGTCTGGCGCGTGGCGGCTTGCGTGTGGGTGACCAGCTCTCGCGCATCTACGATCTGCCGCTCGCCATCCTGGCCACCAGCAGCTACCGTGAGGCGGCCGGCACGCAGCAGGGCGATCTCGATATCGCCCAGTACATCACCATGACGCGCGGCGAGCTGACGGGCCGCGTGCTGCTAGTCGACGACCTGGTGGATTCGGGCATCACGCTAGAGCGTGTGGGGCGCCACCTGAAGGAGCGCTATCCGGCTGTGACCGATGTGCGCACGGCGGTGCTGTGGCACAAGGCGTGCTCGAAGATCAAGCCGGACTATGCGGTGCAGTTCCTGCCGACCAACCCGTGGATCCACCAGCCGTTCGAGGAATACGACACGCTGCGTCCGCACAATCTGTCGGCTTGGATCAAGCGCGGCAAGGCGCGCGCGGCCAATGGTGGCGAGATGAGCAGCGAGGCCCCGGCGGCTTGAGCCGTTGGCGGTTTGCGTCGAAGCAAGCGGGGAGTGGTGTGTGCGGCTTGCGCCGTGCGTGCCACTTCGGTAACCTCACGTCACGGGCCGCAACACTGGCCCGAAACCCGCGCACGGACTGGCTTTGCGGTTCACCTGCGCGGTCGATCGAAGCGGGGCGCGTCTTGATGGATGCGCCGGGCGTCGAACCCACCCAGCGTCTGGGACAGATGAGACTGGTGATCCTGGTCCAACCCTGGCGCGATAGCCAAGACACAATGCCTGTCGTCCTTCGCGGAATGCCGCGTCAGCAACTGATCAATGATCCGGGCTCGGAAAAGAAAAACGGCGCAACTTGCGTTGCGCCGTTCCTAAACTCTGGTGCCCAGGAGAGGACTCGAACCTCCACGGAGTTACCCGCTAGTACCTGAAACTAGTGCGTCTACCAATTCCGCCACCTGGGCAGGTGTGCGTGTACCGAAGCAATGATTATTACTGGATCCTGCGATCCTGTCAACACTCTAGAAGAAAAAATTGAATCAACCGACTTATCCGATCCCGAGCCGGGAAGAAATCCTCGGCGTGCTGCGCACTTCGGGGTCTCCGCTGTCTGCCACCGATATTGCCAAGGCGCTGTCGGTCACGCGCAAGGAGCATGACGGCTTTATCAAGCGTCTGACCGCCATGGAGCGGGATGGTCAGATCGAACTCAACCGTAAGGGGCGCTACGAATTGGCGCACCAACCCAATTTCATCGAGGGCCGCGTGATCGGCCACCGTGACGGCTACGGCTTCTTCGTGCGCGACGACGGCGAGCCCGATATCTTCCTGCCCGAGCGCGAGATGCAGAAGGCGATGCACGGCGACCGCGCCCTGGTGCGCGCCGTCGGCTACGACCGCCGCGGACGCTCGGAAGGTCAGATCGTCGAGATCTTGAAGCGGGCCAACCGCTTCGTCATCGGTCGGCTGCTGTCGGAGAGCGGCACGCTGGTGGTGGCGCCCGAAGACAAGCGCCTGGGCCGCGACATCCTGATCGCGCCCAAGGGGCAGGGCAAGGCCAAGGTCGGCCAGGTGGTGAGCGTGGAGATCCTGGAATATCCGGATCGCTACGTGCAGCCGATCGGCCGCGTGGTCGAGGTGCTGGGCGAGATCGATGATCCCGGCATGGAAATCGAGATTGCGGTGCGCAAGTACGGCGTGCCGCATGAGTTTGCCGAAGCGGCGCAGCGCGAGGCCGAAGCACTGCCCGACGCCGTCCGTGATGCCGATCTGGCCGGTCGCATCGACCTGCGCGACGTAGCGCTCGTCACCATCGACGGCGAAGACGCACGCGACTTTGACGACGCGGTCTACTGCGAGCCCGTCAAGATCGGCCGCAGCAAGGGCTGGCGCCTGATCGTGGCGATTGCCGACGTCTCGCACTATGTCAAGCCGGGCCACCCGCTCGATGCGGATGCCATCGATCGCGCGACCTCGGTCTACTTCCCGCGCCGCGTGATTCCGATGCTGCCGGAGAAGCTCTCCAACGGTCTATGCTCGCTGAACCCCGAGGTGGATCGCCTGTGCATGGTCTGCGACGCGGTCATTACGGCCAAGGGCGAGATCAAGGCCTACCAGTTCTATCCGGCGGTGATGCACTCGAAGGCGCGCCTGACCTACAACGAGGTCTGG
>CAJXMR010000323.1 GCA_913056305.1 uncultured Ralstonia sp. | reverse complement strand
GCACCCTCCAGTGGGTACGATATTACTTCCTAATTAAACGTTACGGTTCACTAGCTCAGGTGCTTGACCTACTGCGCATCTACGGCTTGGCCGTCTACATAAAGGACCGCGCTCTCGTAGTCACAGAACGAGTCTTTGAGTACGGTGCCCAACGATGACGGCTAGAAGAAAGAAAACGTCTTGATGAGAATTTTGGGAGTGGACCCGCTGTACAAGACGATCGTGTGGCTGTCCAAAACACGAAACGCTGTAGTCAGCGAAGCACCAATCGCGCAATCCGCATGGACCGAAGTCGCTTCCAGCAGCGAGAGAACCGCAAATAGAGATTTTCTCCTCATCCGACGCTCCCGTTGTCATCTGGGGATTTGCTCATGGCAGGCCAGTGCGTGCGTACCCCGCTCTGGGAGGGTGCGCCACAGCAATTGGCGTTAGGGTGTCAGCCATGGTTCAAGCTTCTTATTAGCTTGGTAGCGGTGAGGCAGGTTCGATGCGCCAACATCGTTCCTGCCTGCCGCTTCGCCTGATTCCGTCAGGCGCGGTCATACAAACCCTAAGCAGCGTTGCCGAAGCGGCCAATCACCACCTTCTTTTCCTCCGATATCTGCGCGTCCACGAAGTCAGCCCAGAGCTGCAGGATGCGACGCCGCGCCTCTGCGTACTCGGCGCGGTTGTAGACACCTTTGATTCCCTTGATGTTGTGAGCAAGCGCCTTCTCGATGGCGTCTGACGACTGCCCCATCTCGTGAAGGTGCGTGGACGCGGTGCGGCGGAAGTCATGCAGTACGAAATGCTGCACGTCCATGCTGAGCGCGCGCACTGCGGTGTTGAGTGTGCTCTTGGCAATCGGAACGTCTTTGCCCCCGCGACTCGTCGGGAAGAGGAATGCGCGGCCTTCGGTGAGCGCGAAAATCGCACGCAGCATGGCAACGGCCTGGGCTGACAGATAGACCCAGTGCTCCTTGTCCTTCTTCATGCGCTCGGCGGGGATGCGCCAGATCGAGGCATCCAGATCGAACTCCGACTTGCGCGCCTCGATCAGCTCGGACTTGCGCACCATCGCCAGGATGAGCAGGCGCAGGGCGAGCTTGTGCAGGCGGCGGATGTCGGAGGCGTAGATGCTCCGCAGAACGTTGCCGATCTCGCCTGGTGTCAGAACGCGGGTGCGGCTCTCTTGCGTGGCGATGAAGCGAGCAACGAGGGCTTGAGCGGGGTTTGTGGTGGCTACGTGCCGAGCCACGGCGTACTCATACATGCGCTTGAGCACGTTGCGCGTGAAGAGGGCCATCTTTGGGGGCGCCACGAGCCTTGATCTTGTCGCAGAGCTCCAGCACTTCGCCTGGCGTGACCTCGGTGAGCGCCTTTGAACCGATGACCGGCAGGATGTCCTTATCCAGGGCACGCCGCACGCCTCGGCGGTATTCCTCTGACTTGTCGGCAATCGTTGCCTCGAACCACTGGGCGGAGGACTCGCGTAGGGTAGTCGGTGCCGCGTCGGCACCCCGATCCTTCTTGGATTGGGCAACCGGCGAAACGCCGGAGGCCACGATCTCTGAATATTTGCGGGAGCGTCCCCGTGCTGCTGTCAGGCTGACGGCAGGGTAGTCGCCGATCGTCACAAGGGGCTGCTGCTTGCCATGCAGCGAGTAACGGTACCGCCACACCTTGGACCCGGACACCATAATCTCTAGCACCAAGCCCCCGCCATCCACTACTTGGTAACGGGCAGTCTTCGGCTTGAGGGCCTTGATGCGGGTATCGGTGAGGGGAGGGACTGCCCGGGGCATCTTTAGTACACAGCAATCAGTACACAAGCGAGTTGTGTACTGATTGCTGCGCACAATAGATCGATGGGCGTCAATGGGAATCGCTTGGCAACATCAGCCAATAATTCCTTGCAAAACAACGGTTTGCTTGGATGTTCTTGGCAACCTCGGGCATCCCTTGGCAACCGATTATTTTCCAATACAAAACCGGCTGAAGATCACCCCCAGCAGATCATCGCTGGAAAACGCCCCGGTGATGCTGTTCAACGCCTCCTGCGCCAGCCGCAGCTCTTCGGCAAACAAGTCGAGCGACTGCGCCTGCTGGTTCGCATGGTCCGCCGCCGTGGCGAGGTTTTCCTTGGCCGTGCGTAGCGCGGCAAGGTGCCGCTCGCGCGCCAGATACAACCCCTCGCCGCCACCTTGCCACCCGGCGATCTCCAGCAACGCCGCGCGCAGCAATTCAATCCCCACGCCATCGCGCGCCGACAGCCACACCTCAGGCGGCGCGGCTTCGACACGCCCCGGTGCGGCCACACCGGTCAGGTCGATCTTGTTGACCACGCGCAGCGTCGGCACGCCGGCCGGCACGTGTGCGGCAATGCGTGCGTCGATGGCGGCGTCTTCGGCGGAGAGTCCGTTGCCGCGGTAGTCCGCCGCATCCAGCAGATGCAGCACCACATCCGCACGCGCGATGGCGGCCCAGGTGCGTTCGATGCCGATGCGCTCGACCTCGTCTTCCGTGTCGCGCAGGCCCGCCGTGTCGACGATGTTCAGCGGGATGCCCTCGATCTGAATGGTCTGCTGGACCTTGTCGCGCGTGGTGCCGGCGATCGGCGTGACGATGGCCAGTTCGGCCCCGGCCAGTGCGTTGAGCAGCGACGACTTGCCCACGTTCGGCTGCCCGGCCAGCACCACGTGCAGGCCTTCGCGCAGCAACGCACCCTGGCGCGCCTGCGCCAGCACGCCGTCGAGCTGCGCGCGGATGCCGGCAAGCTGGCCGCGCGCATCGGCGGCTTCGAGAAAGTCGATCTCTTCTTCCGGAAAATCCAGCGTCGCCTCCACCAGCATGCGCAGGTGGATCACGCGCTCGACCAGCGCATGCACCGCCTGCGAGAACACGCCATCGAGCGAACGCGCCGCCGAGCGCGCGGCGGCCTCGGTGCTGGCCTCGATCAGGTCGGCCACCGCCTCGGCCTGGGCCAGGTCCATCTTGTCGTTGAGGAAGGCGCGGCGCGTGAACTCGCCGGGCTCCGCCACCCGCAGGCCGATCTCACGGCCGGCCTGCAGGCAGCGCTGCAGCAGCAGTTGCATCACCACCGGGCCACCGTGGCCCTGCAGCTCCAGCACCTCCTCGCCAGTGTACGAGTGCGGCGCCGGAAACCACAGCGCGATGCCGCGGTCGATGGCGTTACCGTCGGCGTCGAGGAAGGGCAGGTAGGTTGCCTGGCGCGGCTGGAGCGTGCGCCCGCACACGGCCTGCATCACCGCGCGCACGTCCGGGCCGGACACGCGCACCACGCCGATACCGCCACGCCCAGGCGCCGTGGCAATCGCCGCGATGGGGATGGTGCGGAGAGGCGGGCGTGCCGCGTCGGAAGCGTTCGGCAAAGTCATTGGCTGGGTGGAAGCGGTCATGGGCGGTATTGTGCGGCAGCCCGGCGCACGGAGCCAGCCCGGCCTCGCGCCGCCGGGCGATAAAAAAAGGGCACCCGGAGGTGCCCTTTTGGCTGAAGTGCGTTCGCCTTACTTGGCGGCCGCGGCCTTCTTGTTGGTGCCCAGCATGCGGTTGATCGACCACTGCTGCGCGATCGACAGCACGTTGTTGACCACCCAGTACAGCACCAGGCCGGCCGGGAAGAAGAAGAACATGACCGAGAACGCCAGCGGCATGAACAGCATCATCTTGGCCTGCACCGGGTCCGGCGGGGTCGGGTTCAGCTTGGTCTGCACGAACATC
>CAJXMR010000322.1 GCA_913056305.1 uncultured Ralstonia sp. | reverse complement strand
CGATGGCCTTTTCCAGCAGGAACGGCGTATCGGCTTCGCCCTTTTCGGGGCTGCGATAGGCGAAGGTCTTCAGGTCCGACACGATATGCTGCACGCGCTGCATGCCTTCCTTGGCGTCGACCAGGCACTCGAGCAGCATCGGGCTGGACTTGGCCACCGTGTCTTCCTGTGCCACCGCGATCGCCATCAGGCAGAAATTGACTGGGTTGTTGATCTCATGCAGCAGGCCGGCCGACAGTGTGCCGATGGCCGCCATCTTTTCCTGTTGCAGCAGCTGGCCCTTGATTTCCACTAGGTTAGTGTTGGTGTCCCCGAGCTGCACGTTCTTATCGGCGATTTCTTCCTTGAGCTTGAAGAGCTGGAACCGGCTGCGCTCGTTGAAGTAGGTGCAGAAGACTCCCAGCGTGGACGTGAAGATGAGGAACTGGGAGTTCACGAAGAACGTGCTGCCGGTCACGCTGGCCGGATCGTGATGCAGGCAGCCCAGGAAATACAGCGTATAGGTGAGCACCCCGAAGCCGATGGTCTGCTTGGTGTTGAATGGCAGCACGCTGCCGGCCGCAAAGACGGCCAGGTGCAGGCCCGTCGCGTAGATCGAATGTGCCCCCTGCGTGGCGGAAATCATCCACGCGATCATCACTTGCGGAAAGCACAGCCACAGCAGGGTCAGGTACGACAGGTTCTGCCGGCCCCAGCGGGTCGGCAGGATCAGGTAGACGACGAAGATCAGCGACGAGACAAAGGCGCGCGCGAAGAAGAACGGCCGCAGTTCGCCCGGATAGGTGTTGTAGTCCAGGCCGCTGCCCATCAGCACGAGAACGATACCGACCAGCGCGCACGTCCGGCTGAACGACAGGCGAAAGCCTTCCTGCTCAGCGCGATTGAATGCGGTCTTCAGGGGATCATTTGCGCTCTCGGCCATCTAGATCACCGTCGCCTCGCCAAATACGTTGACGCCGGTCGCGTCGACGTAGGCGTTGATGTCCCGGCATTCCTCCGGGAACGTGGACGCGAGCTGCTGCTCGTCGCGATAGATGAGATACCACTCGAGCAGGTGCTCCATCGTGAAGAGCCGCTCCGGATTTCTCGAGTGCACGTTGGTGGCAAGAATCCGCCCGCCAGGCCGCGTCCGCGTCGTGAAGTAGGTCAGCAGCCGGTTGCAGACCTTGTCGGAAATATAGTCGAACAGGCCGGCGCAATAGACGGCATCGCAATCGCGCACCTCCGCGGCCTTGCGCGCCGGCCGCTTGATCAGCTCGTGCACGGACTGGTGGACGAACTGGGCGCGCAGGGAGGTACCGCCTTGCTTGGCGGCTTCCGCCAGTTGGGCCTGGGCGTAGTCCAGCGTCTCCTGGCTGAAGTCGATCAACTCGAATTCGAGCAGCTCGGGCTCTTCGAACTCACGCAGGAAGCGCTGGATCTCGACCGCCGGTCCGCAACCGAGATTCATCACGCGATAGGGACGCCCCTCGGCCTTCGCCTGAATCGCAAGTTGCTTGAGGAAGTCGACCAGGATATTGATGCGGTTACGGTGCGCTTGCGCAACCTGCGCCTTCAGGAACGTGACATTGACGATCTGGAAGTAGGTGCTCGGGCCTTGCTGGGGGTCGGCCAGGATCTGGTTGACCATTTCATAGTCACCCGCATAGCCCAGTGGCTTGGTGAAGGTGCGATGCACGAAGGGCGAGCGCAGCAACAGCGGATGCAGCGCGGTCTGCGCGAAGGCGCGGTGGGACGGAGCCAGGCTGGCTTCGATGTCCACGGCCTCTGCTTCCAGGATGTCCAGGTAATGCTTGACCCGGAGCATGACCGGTTCGGCCAGTTCCATGAACACATCGGGACGCAGCTTGCTGTCTTCACGTGGCAGGGATTTAGACAAGTCGACCTGCTCGACCCAGCGCGAGACTTCCGCCAGGAAAGCGCGCATCTCGTTGACGACGATCTGGTATTCGCGGCGGATGCGGAAGCGTTCCTGCCAATCCTGCACGAACGTTCGCGCTTCCTCGCCCACCGAGGCGGGCGTGTCGGCCACCTCGGACAGCTCGCGCCATTCGTCGATCAGCGTGAGCGACACCACGGCAGTCAGGCCCGTGTTGACCAGGCTGATCACCACCGCCTTGCCAAGATAGACCTGGCGCGTCCCGATCTTGATGGCGAGCTCGGACAGCACCTCGCTCACCTGCACGATGGAGTACGGGTTGTAGATTTCCATCACCAAGGCACGCCGTTGTAGCGTGATGATGGTGCCGCGGACTTGCTGACCCTGGGAGTTCCTAAAGCTGACTGCCGGGTCGATCTGGTTGGGTGAGTACACAGTGCAAATTGGCCGGAGACTTCAGAGATCACGTCCACCAAGCGGGGCACTCACTCAACAACCGGGGTGCCATCGCCGCACTGCGACGCCGGCCTTCGACACACATCGAAACCCACCCGGGTCGATGCGTCGTCCCTCGGTTTTGCCAGCGTGCCCAAGCAGGCCGCAGGTCAGGCGCATGGCGCACCTGGCCTGGGCGCATTCGCCCAAACCCGCTTCGAGAAGATCAGGAATCTGTCCGGCCAGGCAGTGGGTACCCCCATCTGCCGGCAGCCGGATCAGCAACGTGGTGACGGGAATCGTGCGACCGCAACCGAACTGGAACGATGCACTCCCCAACCCCCCGTGTTGCGTGCCCGCTCAGCGCGCAACCCGCTGCTGCACCCAAATCCTCTCTCAAGGAGAGTCCCGCACAGGAATAACACCGGGGCGCCGTATCGTTGCAGATGCCCTCGTTCACCATGATGCAGTAGGCATCCCCTACGTTCATCAAGGCCATTCATTCGGCCCATGCTCTGACGTCATGGTCTTCGGATGATCCAATCGATTGTACTTGCCGGATTGGGGCCACACAACGTGGTTTGCTGTGTTGCGGCCCAAATCAGAGAGCGCCCACTAGCGCGGTTTGCGGCCGGTGAGCGCGTCCGGATCCTGCTTGTAGTTGGCAAGGAACTGGGTGTAGCCGTAGACCTGTGCCGGCAGCAGGTGCGTGGGCATGTCAAACAGTGCGTAGTAGTAGGGCTCGCGCCCTTCGCACACTTCGGCGGGCAGGCAGTATTGTTCCCATTCGACACAGGCGGGGGTGTACATGCCGTCGCCTGGCCAGAAGAACGGCACGATCTGCCTGTCGCGCAGGCCCTTGAGCAGTGCTTCCGGCGCGTCATACGCCTCGGCGTTTTCCAGGTGCGTGAGCATGCTCGCGCCGGTCTCGATGACCATGAGTGTGGCGCGGCCGTCCGCGGTGAGCAGCAGTACACCAGCCGGGTGCGGGTAGAGGTAATACTCGATAAAGCGATAGCGCCCGGCCAGCTCGCGCACCAGTTGGGTCACCACCGGGTCGGACAGGAAGCTGAACGAGTGGCGCGACAGCAACTCGCGCAGCGTGTTCGACAGCTTGCTGAAGTAACGCACCTGCAGCGCCTCGATCTCGGCGCTCAGGCGCTCGGCCATGGCGGGGTGGTCTTTCTTGATGTAGCGGTCGATCAGCCCATCGTTGAAACCGTCGACGGCGATGTTCTCATCGGCCATGCCGGTCAGCAGGATCGTCATGCAAGGCAGATCCTTGAGCTTGGCGCAGAACTCCAGACCGTTCATGCGCGGCATGGAGTAGTCCACCACGATCACCGACGGCTGCAGGAAGCGGTTGACCTCGTGGATCTGGCGGTAGATGCGGTCGACGTCGAGCTGGA
>CAJXMR010000321.1 GCA_913056305.1 uncultured Ralstonia sp. | reverse complement strand
CGCTGGTGCTGGAATCGGGCAACTTCATCCCGCACAAGCACCGCAGCATCCTGCTGAACCTGTTCGACCTGGAAGCCATTACGGTGGACGACGTGATGACGCCGCGCGCCAAGGTGGAATCGCTGGACCTGTCGCGTCCGATCGACGAGGTCGTCGGCCAGCTGGAGACCTGTTACCACAACAAGCTGCCGGTGTTCGAGCGCGACACCGACCAGGTGATCGGCATCCTGCACGTGCGCAAGGCGCTGTCGCTGCTGGGTCATCCGGAGCTAACCCACGACGACTTCCGCGGCCTGCTCGCCCAGCCCTACTTCGTGCCGAGCGGCACGCCGGTGTTCCGCCAGCTACAGTATTTCCAGGAGAATCGCCGCCGCATCGGCCTGGTGATCAACGAATACGGCGACATGCTGGGGCTGGTGACGCTGGAAGACATCATCGAAGAGATGATCGGCGAGTTCACCACCACGCTGCCGCATGCCGGCAAGCTGGCCTGGGGTGCGGATGGCGCCTATCTGGCCGACGCGGGCATGTCGTTGCGCGACCTGAACCGGCGCCTGGACCTGCACCTGCCGACCGACGGGCCGAAGACGCTGAACGGGCTGGTGCTGGAAGTACTGGAAGAGATTCCGGAAGCGACGGTGAGCGTGCGCATTGCCGGGTGCGTGATGGATATCGTGCAGATGGACAGCCAATCGATCCGCACGGTGCGGCTGCATCGGCCGAAAGCCCCCGAGAAGCGCAGCTGACTCCACACTTAGAAGCTTGGCACTTCAGTCCACGCGGTTTTCTGCCGATGTGGCACAAATGCACGTGTCGCTTTTAAGCGTGCTTTACAAATTGCATAGCGGTCGGCAAACTGCCCCGACTCCGGGCCTCACCCCCCACGAATGGGTGGGGTGCCGACTGCAAAAAACACAACAACTCGCCTTGGGGGGCGGGCGGGCGTCGCGGCCGTGGGGCCGGGCGCGCGCTGTATGGTCAGTCAGACGGATTCATGACTCTCGGACTCGCTCTTGCGCAGAGCCGGCGGATTGCGCCGACATTACTCACCCAGCTCGAACAGAGCGCGCGTGAAAAACGCACGCAGCTGATCGACGAGCTGGTGGGCAGCGGCATCATGAGCGCGCATGATCTGGCGGTCTTCGTGGCGGGCAAGTACCAGATGCCGCTGCTGGATCTTGCGCAGTACAAGCTCGACACCGTGCCGGCCGTGCTGTCGGCCAACAAGCATTTCCACCAGCTGCGCCTGCTGCCGCTGGGCCGGCGCGAGAACCGCCTGATCGTCGCCACCTCGGACCCAAGCGATCCCAAGCCGATCGAAGAGCTGCGCCAGAAGATGAACGTGGCGGTGGAAACCGTCATCGTCGAGCACGACAAGCTGGTGCGCCAGCTGAGCCTCGCCAACGAGGCGCCGGCCGAGATCAAGTCGCTCTTCCCCAAGCAGGAAGCCACGCAGATTGAATACGATGCGGGCGCCGCCGCCGCCGTGCGCCGCCCCAATGCGGACGGCATCGACGATGCCCCGGTGGTGCGCTTCCTGCAGAAGCTCTTTACCGAAGCCCTGCTGCGCGGCGCCTCGGACTTGCATTTCGAGCCCTTTGAAACGTTTTACCGGGTGCGCTTCCGCATCGACGGCATCCTGGCGCAGGTCGCGCAGCCGCCGCTCGATATCCGTGACAAGGTCGCCACCCGCATCAAGGTGCTCTCGCGCCTGGATATCTCGGAAAAACGCGTGCCGCAGGACGGCCGCATGAAGCTGCTCATCACCGTCCCGAAAGACCGGAAGGACAAGGACAACAAGGAGATGATCGAGCGCGCCATCGACTTCCGGGTGTCGACGCTGCCGACGCTGTTCGGCGAGAAGATCGTGATCCGTATCCTGGAATCGTCCACCGAGCGGCTCGATATCGACCAGCTCGGCTACGAGCCCGAGCAGAAGCAGCTGCTGCTGGACGTGATCAAGCGCCCATACGGCATGGTGTTGGTGACCGGCCCGACCGGCTCCGGCAAGACGGTGTCGCTGTACACCTTCCTGAACAAGCTGAACCAGGGCGACATCAATATTTCCACGGCGGAAGACCCGGCGGAAATCCAGTTGCCCGGCATCAACCAAGTGAACGTGAACGACAAGGCGGGGCTGACCTTTTCGGCCGCGCTCAAATCGTTCCTGCGGCAGGATCCGGACATCATCATGGTGGGCGAAATCCGGGACCTGGAAACGGCGGACATCTCCATCAAGGCCGCGCAGACCGGTCACTTGGTGTTCTCCACGCTGCACACCAACGATGCGCCGACCACGCTGACCCGCCTGATGAACATGGGCGTGGCACCGTTCAATATTGCGTCGTCGGTACTGATGATCACGGCGCAGCGTCTCGCGCGCCGGCTGTGCAAGGACTGCAAGAAGCCGGGCCCGCTGCCCAAGGAAACGCTGCTCGATGCCGGCTTCAAGGAAGAGGATCTGGACGGCAGCTGGCAGCCGTACCATCCGGTCGGCTGCGAGACCTGCAACGGAAGCGGCTACAAGGGCCGGGCGGGTATCTACCAGGTCATGCCGATCACCGAGGCGATCCAGGAGATCATCCTGACGCACGGCACCGCGCTGCAGATCGCCGAGCAGGCACGCAAGGACGGCGTGCTGTCGCTGCGCGAATCGGGGCTGAGGAAAGTGAAGCAGGGGCTGACTTCCCTCGAGGAAGTGCTGGCTACAACGAACCAATAACCTTCTCGATCAATCGTTCCCATACCGGGGGGTAGGAACCGACCATGGCCACACGAGCACCCGCCGCACGACCGGCCCAAAAGAGCGCGACCGCCGCAGCGCCGGCACGCAAGACCGCTGCCAAGAAGGCAGCCACGCAGTACGTCTTCGAATGGGAAGGCAAGGACCGCAAGGGCAAGATCTTCAAGGGCGAGATGCGCGCCGAGAACATCGGCGAGGTCAATGCCATCCTGCGCAAACAGGGCCTGTCGATCACCAAGTCCAAGCGCCGGCGCGCCGCGCGCGGCAAGAAGATCACCGGCAAGGACATCGCCTACTTCACGCGCCAGCTGTCGACCATGCTCAAGGCCGGCGTGCCGCTGCTGCAGTCGATCGACATCATCGCGCGCGGCCATGCAAACCCGAACTTCACCCAGCTGCTGACGGAAATCCGCGTCGACATCGAGTCGGGCAGCAGCATGGCGACAGCCTTCCGCCGCCATCCGCAGTACTTCGACCCGCTGTACTGCAACCTGATCGACGCCGGTGAACAGGGCGGTATTCTCGATGCACTGCTCGAGCGCCTCTCCATGTACATGGAGAAGTCGATCGCGCTGAAGGCGCAGATCAAGTCGGCCATGATCTACCCGATCTCGGTGCTGACGGTGGCCTTCCTGGTGACGGTCGTGCTGATGGTTTTCGTGGTGCCGTCGTTCAAGGGGGTGTTTGCCGGCTTTGGCGCCGAGCTGCCCGCACCGACGCTGGCGGTCATCGCCATTTCCGACTTCTTCGTGAAGTGGTGGTTCATCATCGTGTTCGCGCCCGTGATCGGCATCATCCTGTTCACGCGGGCGTTCAAGAAGTCGGAGGATGTGCAACGCTCCACGCACCGCTTCATCCTGAAGATGCCGATCTTTGGCAGCATCATCCGCAAGGCCACCATCGCGCGCTGGACGCGTACGCTCGCGACCATGTTCGCGGCCGGTACGCCGCTGGTGGAGTCGATGGAATCGGTGGCGGGCGCCGCCGGCAACT
>CAJXMR010000320.1 GCA_913056305.1 uncultured Ralstonia sp. | reverse complement strand
GAAGATGATCGCCACCGCGCCGAACGACAGCCAGAAGCCGGCGGACATGACCGCCCACGGATCGACCAGCGCCACCACCGCTGCCGCCCAGCACAGCGACAGGCTGGCCGGCACGCTGCGATCGGTCAGCCGCGCGATCGCCACGGTGGACAGCATCAGCAACGTGCGCTGCGCCGGCACGCCCATCCCGGCCAGCAGACAGTAGACGATGGCCGCGACCATGGCCGCGATGGCGCCCGCGCGCTGGGCCGGCATACGCAGCGGCAAGGGCGTGCGCAGCCAGCGCACCAGCCCGAACGAGCGCCGCCACAACGCCATCCACAGCGCGGCGAAGAGCCCGGCAATCATCGTGATGTGCATGCCAGAAATGCTGACGAGGTGGCTGATGCCGGTGCGACGGAACAGCTCCCAGTCTTCGCGCGCAACACCGCTTTGGTCGCCGACCACCAGCGCGACGACAACCGGCGCGTAGCGCGCATCCGGCAGCGCGGCGAGGATGTGGCGGCGCACGGCCGCGCGCCAGCGTTCGACGTCGATCCAGAAGCCGCCGTCGGCCTCGCCCAGCAGGGTGTTCTGCGCGCGCTTGCCGGTGCGCACGTAGCCGGTGGCGCGGATGTCGTCGGCGAGCATGGCGTACTCGCCATCGAAGCCGCCGGGGTTGGACAGGCTGTGCGGGCGCTTCGCGCGCAGCGTCAGTTGCCAGCGCTGGCCGGGCTGCAAGTCGGGGATGCCGGCGCGGCGGTCGGGCGCGGCACCCTCTTCGTCTTGCGTATTCCAGCCGCGCGCGCCGTACCACGACAGGCGCACGCGCGGCGGCACGGCATCACCGGCGTCGCTGGATTCGATATGGAAGAGGAAGCGCGTGGCCTCGTCGCCAAGTTGCGGCAGTTCGGCCACCACCCTGGTCGCGATGATGTCCTTGCCCTCCCACGCTGGCGCCAGCACCACGGACAAGCGTTGCTGCGCGCGCCAGTCGCTCCAGCCGAAGCCTGCGGAGGCGGCCGCCAACACGGTGAGCACGGGAATGAGGACCGGGAATTTCCGCGCGCGCCGCAATGCCAGCGCGCACAGGAGACACGCAGCCGCCATGCCCATCGGCTGCCACGCTAGCACCAGCGCCGCCTGCATCTGCAGCGCCATGCACCCCGCGACGAAGCCGATCAGCAGCAGCCGCACGGGCACGAATCAGGGGTCCAGCAATGCCGCGAGGCGGGGAATGGCGTCGATGCTGTTGCGGCGCATCTGCGCGGCCAGCGCGTCCATCGAGATGCCGCGCAACTCCGCCAGCGCCGCAGCGATGCCCGCCACCTCGGCTGGTGCATTGCGCGTGCCGACCTGCTCGCTGAACTGGTCGTCAGCCAGCCACGCGGGCGCGAGGTCGGGGGCATCGGTTTCCAGCACTATGGACTCGACGGGCACTTCAGCCGCCAGCCGCCGGATGCGGTTGGCGCGCGAGAAGGTGAACACGCCGCCAAAGCCAAGCTTGAAACCGGACTCCGCAAAGTGTCGCGCCTGGTCTGGGCTGCCGTTGAACGCATGCGCAATGCCGCGCCGCACGCCCGCCTTGGCGGCCGCACTGCGCACCTGATCCTGCGATTTGCGCACGTGCATCAGCACCGGCAGGTCGAATTCGCGCGCAATGCGCAACTGCGCCTGATAGACGGCGTTCTGCCGCGCAACGTCCGGATCGGGGATGAAGAAGTCGAGCCCGATCTCGCCGATGGCGACGAAGCGCGGGTCGTCCATGGACGCGGCGACCTGGCGGCGCAACTCAGCGAGATCGTCATCGCTGGCCTGCGCGGCGCACAGCGGATGGATGCCGAGCGCGTAACTGCAGCTCGCGTGCCGGTGCGCCAGCGCGCGCACCGTGTCGAAATTCCAGCGCGCCACCGCCGGTACGACGATGTGGTTGACGCCCGCCGCCAGCGCCTGCGCGACCACCGCATCGCGGTCGGGGTCGAATTCACGGGCGTCGAGGTGGCAGTGGGTGTCGATCCACATGGCGGTGCGTGGCGGCGGAAAGCTCAGCGCTCTTGGTGCAGGTGACCGTCGCGCAGGCGCAGGATGCGGTCGCAACGGCCTGCCAGCTCGATATCGTGCGTGACGATGACGAAGCTGGTGCCGAGCGTGCGCGTGAGTTCCAGCATCAGGTCGAAGACTTCGCCGGCGGTGTGGTCGTCGAGGTTGCCGGTGGGCTCGTCGGCCAGCACGCAGGCGGGCGAGCCCACGAGTGCGCGCGCCATCGCCACGCGCTGGCGCTCGCCGCCGGACAACTCGCCCGGGCGGTGGGCCGTGCGCTTGCCCAAACCCACGCGCTCGAGCATCGCCTGCGCGGTCTTGCGCGCCTGTGCCTCGCTCTCGCCGCGGATGCGCAGCGGCATGGCGACGTTGTCCAGCGCCGTGAATTCCGGCAGCAGGTGGTGGAACTGGTAGACAAAGCCCAGCGCCCGGTTGCGCAGCGTATTGCGCTCGCGCTCGCTCATGGCGGTGAAGGGCTTGCCGAGCAGCGACACACGACCCGAGGTCGGTGCATCCAGCCCGCCCAGGACATGCAAGAGCGTGCTCTTGCCCGAGCCCGACGCACCCACGATGGCGACCTTCTCGCCCACGCCAATGCGGATGTCGACGCCCTTGAGCACGTCCACATCCAGCCCGCCCTGCTTGAACGCCTTGACCAGCCCTTCTGCCTGCAGCACCGCGCCCGTGGAGGCCGGCGCCGCCGGCGTCTCGATCGAAGTCATCACGGCCTCACTCATAGCGCAGCGCCTCCGCCGGGTTCACGCGCGAGGCGTGCCAGCTCGGATACAGCGTCGCCACCGAGGCGAGGACGAAGGAAATGATGCCGATGGTCGCAATGTCGTTCACGCGGGGGTCCGAGGGCAGTTCGCTGATGAAGTAGATGTCCTTGGGCAGGAATTGCACGCCAAAGAGATGTTCGATAAAGGGCACGATCACGTCGATGTTGTAGGCGATGAGCGTGCCAAAGGCCACGCCCAGCAGCGTACCGATAAAGCCGATCGCCACGCCCTGCACAATGAAAATTTTCATGATGGAGCTTGGCTGCGCACCCATCGTGCGCAGGATGGCGATGTCGGGCTGCTTGTCCGTCACCGTCATCACCAGCGTGGAGACCAGGTTGAACGCCGCCACCGCGATGATCAGCGTGAGGATGATGAACATCATCTTCTTCTCGGTCTGCACGGCGGCGAACCAGTTGCGGTTCTGGCGCGACCAGTCGCGGATGTAGAGCTCGCCGGTGAGCGTGCGCGAGAGTGCCTCGGCCACCTGCGGCGCGCGGTTCATGTCGACCAGCTTCAGGCGCACGCCGCTCGGGCCGTCCAGGCGGAACAGGCGCTCGGCGTCGTCCATGTTGATGAGGGCAAGCGAGCTGTCGAACTCATAGTGGCCCGACTCGAACACGCCGATGACAGTGAACTGCTTCAGGCGCGGCAACACGCCGGCCGGGGTGATGGTGCCCTGCGGCGCCACCAGCGTGACTTTGTCGCCCTGGCGCACACCCAGGCCGCTCGCCAGCCCCGAACCCAGCGCGATGCCGAATTCGCCGGGCTTCAGATCGTCGATGGTGCCCGACTTGAAATCCTTCGCAATGTCCGAGACCTTCGGCTCATCCGCCGGCGACACCCCGCGCAGCAGCACGCCACGCACCGCGTCGTCACGCGTGATCATGGCCTGTGCGCCCACGTATGGCGCCGCGCCGATGACTTCCTTGTTCTGCATCGCCTC
>CAJXMR010000319.1 GCA_913056305.1 uncultured Ralstonia sp. | reverse complement strand
TCTACATAACTGGCGGGCTTATGATAGCGAATTGGCCTTATCTTGGCATGACCCCGTTATACTGCGCAGGCGATATCTTCCAGAAAAGATATCGCTTCCACAACCCCATTCTCAAGGATGGTCATGCAACGCCGTCGATTCACCTTGTGGCTGGCCGCATCCATTGCTGTTGCCGCGTTTGGCACGCCGTCGTTCGCCCAGCCCCAGGCGACGGTGGCTGCAGCTTCCGATCTGAAGTTTGCGTTGGAAGAGGTCTCGGCCCGCTTCGAGCACGATACTGGCCAGAAGATCCGCCTGGTGTTCGGCTCATCCGGCAATTTCTATTCCCAGATCGTGCAAGGGGCGCCGTTCCACGTGTTCATGTCCGCGGATGAGGCGTTTGTCTTCAAGCTCGCTGAGGCAGGCAAGACGGTGGATCGAGGACGTCTGTACGCGGTGGGCCGCATCGGCATCATTGTGCCCAAGGGCTCGTCGCTCAAGCCCGACGGCGAGCTCGTCGACCTGGCGGCTGCGCTCAAGGACGGCCGCCTGCAGAAATTCGCCATCGCCAATCCCGAGCATGCCCCCTACGGGGCCAGGGCTCGCGAGGCGCTGCAGCATGCCGGCCTGTGGACGAATATCCAGTCCAAGTTAGTCCTCGGCGAGAACATCTCGCAGACGGCCCAGTTCGCCACTTCGGGTTCCACGCAGGGGGGCATCATCGCACTGTCCTTGGCCAAGGCACCAGCCATGGCAGCACTCGGTGACTTTGCGCTGATCCCCGAGGATTGGCATCAACCCCTCAGGCAGCGCATGGTGCTGGTCAAGGATGCGCCGCCTGCGGCACGAGCCTTCTACGACTACCTAGCCAGCGCACCCGCACAGGAGATCATGGTGCGTTACGGCTTTGCCATGCCCAAGGAACGCTGACCGAGCAGCAGCATGGATTGGCAAGCGCTATCCCTTTCCCTGCAACTCGCGGCCGTCACGCTCGCGATACTGCTACCGGCGGGCCTGTGCCTGGGCCGTTGGCTTGCCTACACGGCGTTTACGGGGAAAGCCTGGATCGAGGCGCTGGTTGTGTTGCCCCTGGTCCTGCCGCCGACGGTGCTGGGGTACTACCTTCTTTCGTCGCTTGGCAGTGCGTCACCGCTCGGTGCCTGGGTTGCGCAGGCTTTCAATCTCCGATTGACCTTCAATTTCCTGGGGCTGGTGCTGGCTTCCATCGTGTTCAATGTGCCGTTTCTGGTGCAGCCGGTGCAGCGGGCCTTCGAGGCCATCCCTCGACAGCTGGGTGAGGCGGCGGCCGTAAGCGGCCTGAATGGCTGGCAGACGTTCTGGCGCGTCGAACTGCCGCTCGCATGGCCCGGCGTCCTATCGGCCATGGTGCTCACGTTCGTGCATACGCTGGGCGAATTCGGTGTCGTGCTGATGATCGGCGGGAGCATTCCCGGTGAGACCAAGACCATCGCGATCGCTATCTATGATCGCGTCCAAGCGTTTGATCTTACGGCTGCCAACCACATGGCATTGCTGCTGGTGGTGCTGTCGCTGGGCGCCGTCGCAAGCTCGCTATTTGCGTCGACCAGACTGACGGCAAGGCGATGAGCGGCGACACGACGTCACAGACGCACCTGGCACTCGACTTCGAGATCGAGCAACACCGGCCCATGCCGCTGGCGGGGGCGTTTCGTTGCCACCCCGGGGAGCTGCTTGCCGTGGTCGGCCCCTCGGGCGCCGGCAAGAGTTCGATGATGCGGGTGCTGGCCGGGCTGATGCGGCCTGAGCGCGGCCGCGTTTGCGTGGGCGGAGAGGTCTGGTGCGATACGGCACGCGGTGTTTTCGTGCCAGCGCGTCATCGTCATGTCGGCTTGGTGTTCCAGAACTACGCCTTGATGCCGCACATGAGCGCGCTGGACAATGTCTGCCTATCGCTTCTGCATTTGCCTCGGCACGCCCGCCGGCAAGAGGCCTGTCGGTGGCTGGAGCACATGCACTTGACGCCCGATGAGCAGGGCCGCCGCCCCGTGGCACTCTCCGGAGGCCAGCAGCAGCGCGTCGCAGTAGCCCGGGCGCTGGCGCGACAGCCTCGCCTGTTGCTGCTTGATGAGCCGTTCTCGGCGGTGGATCAGATGAGTCGGCGCTCGCTCTATTCGCTGCTGGCGGACCTCAGGCGCGAATTGGCCATTCCCATTGTCCTGGTTACGCACGATCTGGCTGAAGCTCGTCTCTTGGCCGATCAACTGGTCGTGCTTGATGCCGGGCGAATCCTGCAACAGGGCACACCTGACACCGTCCATTTCGCGCCGCGCAATGCGCGCGTCGCGGAGCTGGTCGGCGTACAGAACCATTTCAGCGGGCGGTGGCTAGGCCCCGCTGCGGCACCCGGCTGGGGTCTGCTGCGTTGGGACGTCGCCGGCGGCGGTGATGCCGCGCCCATCCTGACCGTTCGGGACAAGGGTCGGATCCCTGCCGGCCAGCCGGTCACTTGGGTCATTCCGAATGACGGTATCGCGCTGTCCCCGGAACCACTGTGGGCTCAGGACGGGGCTTTTCTGGCGACGGTCACGGAAGCACGTCACGTTGGCGAGATTTCCCTCGTCTCCCTGGCCCTGGCGGAGATGCCAGGTGCAGTCATACGGCTGACGCTCTCTGGCCCGGCGCGGCTGGAACCGGGAATCGGTCAGTCGTACTGGGTTGACCTGGATCTCCGCCTCATCCATGTCATGCCGCTTCGCCACCGACCATGAATATCAACCGTTCCGACTCAGCCAACCAGCGAACCGTCGCCACCTTCTTCAGCGGCGCGATAGTCGGCACGCTTGGCGGGCTCATTGGCTTGGGCGGCGCAGAGTTTCGGTTGCCGATTCTGCTGCAGGTATTCGGTTTCGCACCGCTTCGTGCCGTGATTTTGAACAAGGCGACCAGCCTTGTCGTGGTGGCGTCGGCCCTAGTGTTTCGCAGCAGCGCTGTGCCGTGGAGCCAGATCGCAGCGCACTGGAGCGTAATCGCCAATCTCCTGGCGGGCAGTCTTGTGGGCGCTTGGTTTGCCGCCGGCTGGGCCACGAGGATTTCGGACACGACCCTGCGACGCGTGATCGCGGGTCTGCTGGTGTGCATTGCCGCAATGCTGTTGTTCGGACATGGAAGCTCCGCTCACGAGCCGCTCGTCAACGGGCCATGGCTTCTGGTCTGTGGCGTGGTCGCAGGACTTGCGATTGGCGCGGTCGCATCCTTGCTCGGCGTCGCTGGCGGCGAGCTGCTGATTCCCACGCTCGTCATCCTGTTCGGCATTGACGTCAAGCTCGCCGGGAGCCTGTCGCTGGCGGTGAGCCTGCCGACGATGCTGGTCGGCTTCGCACGCTATAGCCGAGACCAAAGCTTTGTCGTCTTGCGAGAGAACGCGCGCTTCGTCTTCGTATTGGCGCTTGGTTCGATCGCCGGCGCTGCTCTTGGCGGGGCCAGCCTCGGGTTGGTTTCGGTCGGGGCCTTGTTGAGGATTCTCGTCGTGCTTCTGCTCGTTTCTGCTTACAAGGCCTGGTCACATCGTTGAGCGTTCGCATGAGTCCGCGCGTGCCACCGGTTCGGTCTAGGGAAGCCGAGCACCGCACGAGCGCGGGGTGGGCTGGCGGTGGATGCCATTTGCGGGGCTCGCACGGGCCCTCGGGAACGAGGCGATAGTTTGCGGTTTCGTACTGGAAGCCAGCATCGGCCCTCCCGCAAGAAGGTATCCCACGTGATAATTCGCCATTATCGCGTATGAGATTTTGCAGTTCCCGATTCGCCTT
>CAJXMR010000318.1 GCA_913056305.1 uncultured Ralstonia sp. | reverse complement strand
GACGGCGGGCGCATCGTCAATATCTCGTCGGGGCTGGCGCGCTTTGCGCTGCCGGGCTACGGCGCGTATGCGGCGATGAAGGGCGCGATCGAGGTGCTGACCAAGTACCTGGCGAAGGAACTCGGGCCGCGCGGCATTGCCGTGAACGTGGTGGCGCCGGGCGCCATCGAGACCGACTTCGGCGGCGGCACGGTACGCGACAACGCCCAGGTGAACGCCATGGTGGCGTCCAACACGGCGCTGGGCCGCGTGGGCCAGCCGGATGACATCGGTGGGGTGGTGGCCTCGCTGCTCCAGCCTGACAACCGCTGGATCAACGCCCAGCGCATCGAGGCTTCGGGCGGGATGTTCCTGTAAGCCGGTTCCGGCGCGGCGTGTGGAGCTCAAGGCTCGGCGCGCAGAGCGAGAACACGCCACGCGCGATGCCCAAAGCTCCAGACGCCGAGCAAAAAGCGTCGCGTCTGGAGCCTGAAGGCTGGGCGTGCCGAGCTTTCTGCTCCAATCGCAAAGCAAAAAGCTTCGCGCGCAAAGGAAAAGGCTCCGACGGTAGAGCCTCAGGGCTGCAATCGCCGAGCTTTTTGCTCCCACCGCCAAGCTGCAAGGCTTTGCGATTGGAGCGTTGGGCTTTGCGCGTGCAGCGAAATGCTTTGCGGCGGGAGCTTGAAGGCGTGCGCGCTCAGGCCACCGCCTTGGCCGCCGCGCGCCCACGCAGCCACTCGAAGGTCAGCAGCAGGCAGGTCGAGAAGACGATGAGGATGGTCGCCAGCGCGGCGATGGTCGGCGAGATGTTCTCGCGGATGCCGGTGAACATCTGGCGCGGCAGCGTGACCTGATCGGCGCCGGCCAGGAACAGCGTCACCACCACCTCGTCGAACGACGTGGCGAAGGCGAACAGCGCGCCGGAAATCACGCCCGGGGCGATCACCGGCAGGGTGATGCGGAAGAAGGTCGTGACCGGGTTGGCGCCCAGCGACAGGCTGGCGCGCACCAGGTTGTGGTTGAAGCCCTGCAGCGTCGCCAGCACGGTCGTCACCACAAACGGCACGCCCAGTGCCGCATGCGCCAGGATCAGGCCGATATACGTGCTGGCCAGCCCCAGCGGCGCGAAGAACAAATACATGCCGACGCCGACCACCACCACCGGCACGATCATCGGCGACACCAGCACCGCCATCAGCAGCCCCTTGCCACGGAACTCCGCCTTCGACAGCCCGATGGCCGCCAGCGTGCCGAGCACCGTGGCCACCACCGTGGCCGCCGGCGCGACGATGAAGCTGTTCTTGGCCGCCATGCGCCATTCATCGGAGGCGATCAGGTTCTGGTACCAGCGCAGCGAGAAGCTCGGGATCGGGTAGACCAGGAAGGTGCTCGACGAGAACGACAGCGGCACGATCGCCAGCACCGGCAGCACGAGGTAGAGCAGCGTGAGCACCGCTAGCCCGCGCAGCGCGAAGTACCAGACACGCTCGACGAGCGAGGTGTGCGGGGCGAACATCGGTTTCGGGAATTTCATGACGCGTTTTCCGATTCTGTCTTCGTGTTCACGGGCGGACCTTGGCGCGCGTGAAGCGGCCATAGACGCCGTACAGCACCAACGTGGCCGCCAGCAGCAGGGCGCCCAGCGCGCACGCCATGCCCCAGTTGATGGTGACGTTGGTGAAGTAGGCCACGTAGTAGCTGACCATCTGGTCGTTCGGGCCACCCAGCAGCGCGGGCGTGATGTAGTAGCCGATCGCCAGGATGAACACCAGCAGCGCGCCGGCGCCCACGCCCGGGTAGGTCTGCGGCACATACACGCGCCAGAACGCGGCAAACGGATGGCTGCCCAGCGACACCGCCGCGCGCTGGTAGGTGGGCGGGATCGACTTCATCACGCTGTACAGCGGCAGGATCATGAAGGGCAGCAGGATGTGCGTCATGGAGATATAGACGCCCACGCGGTTGAACAGCAGCGCCAGCGGCTCCTTGATGACGCCGAGGTCGATCAACGCGTGGTTGACCAGGCCCTCGGTCTGCAGCAGCACGATCCACGCCGCCACGCGCACCAGGATGGAGGTCCAGAACGGGATCAGCACCATCACCATCACCAGGTTGGCGCGGCGCTCGGAGAGCGTGGAGATCCAGTAGGCCAGCGGATAGCCGAGCAGCAGTGTGAACAGCGTCACCATCGCGCTGATGACGAAGGTGCGGCCGAACACGGTCACGTAGATCTGCTCGTCGGGGTCGGTTGCTTCAATGTGGCCGAAAGCGTCTTGCCGGTGGTCCAGCGCGGCCAGCAGGTAGAACGGCGAGGTGCGGCTGCCGTTCTTGGCGATGGCCTGCCAGTAGGTCGGGTCGCCCCAGCGCTCGTCGAGTTCGAGCAGCTTGGCGCGGGTCTGGGCCGGGGCCAGTGCGTGGTTCTGATCGTCGACCAGCGGCATGGCGCGCGCGGTCTTGGCGACCAGCGAGCGGAAGCCGGGGATTTCAGTATTCAGGCGGCGGGCCAGCGCGCCCATCGCCTCGCCTTCGCTCACGGTGGTCAGGTCGGCGGCGAGTGCGGCGTAGGCGGCGTCGGCGGGTGGGCTCTTGCGGTCCCAACTGCCCAGCGCGACCACCGTCTTGGGCAGCGCGTCGGCCACCTCGGGGTTCTGCACGGCGCGCGTGAGCAGGGCGCCGATCGGCACGACAAAGATGAGCAGCAGGAAGATGGCCAGCGGCGCGACCAAGGCCAACGCCATGGCGCGTTTGCGCGCCTCAGCGCTCTTCAGTTCGCGTTTGAGTTTGGCCGTCGATTCGGGAACCGATTCAGCCGCGATCGTCATGGTGTTCAATCCTGCCTCGCCGTGTGCTGCGGGAATCTTTCCGGCGGATGCCGCGCCGTTGTGGCATGGCGCGGCATCCGCACGGTCACTTCATTACTGCGTTACGTCCTTACTTCGACGCCCACGAGGCGAAGCGCTGTTCGAGCTCGTCGCCATGGTCGGTCCAGAACTGCAGGTTCTGCAGCACGGCGTTCTTGCCGTTCTCGGGCGAGTTCGGCAGGTTGGCCTGGGTCTTGGCGTCCAGCGCCTTGATGGCGGCGATGTTGGCCGGGCCGTAGGCGATGTGCTTCGCATACTCCTGCTGCGCCTTCTGCGACAGGGTGTAGGCGATGTACTGCTCGGCCAGCGCCTTGTTGGGCGTGCCCTTGGGGATGGCCCAGTAGTCCAGGTCGTAGATGCTGCCGTTCCAGACCACCTTCAGGTTCTTGCCTTCGCGCTGGGCGGCGTCGATGCGGCCGTTGAAGGCGGTGGACATGACCACGTCACCCGCCACCAGGAACTGCGGCGGCTGCGCGCCGGCCTCCCACCACTGGATGTTCGGCTTCAGTTCGTCGAGCTTCTTGAACGCGCGGTTCTGGCCGTCCTTGGTGGCCAGCACCTTGTAGACGTCCTTGACCGGCACGCCATCGGCCATCAGTGCGAATTCCAGGTTGTAGCGCGCGCCCTTGCGCATGCCGCGCTTGCCCGGGAATTTCTTCACGTCCCAGAAATCGGCCCAGCCGGTGGGGGCGCTCTTGAGCTTGTCGGCGTTGTAGGCCAGCGCGGTGGACCACACGAAGAAGCCGACGCCGCAGGCTTGCGGGGCTTCCGGAATCAGGTCGGCCTTCTTGGCGATCTTGCTCCAGTCGAGCTTCTCGAACAGGCCTTCATCGCAGCCGCGGCCGATGTCGCCGGACTCGACTTCCACCACGTCCCAGTTGACGTGCTTGGCTTCCACCATGGCCTTGATCTTGGCCTGCTCGCCGTTGTA
>CAJXMR010000317.1 GCA_913056305.1 uncultured Ralstonia sp. | reverse complement strand
CGGCGCGGCTGTCGCTGGAGCAGAACCTCGTCACGCAGGCGTCGCGCATTGCCGCCGTGCTGCCCGAGGGCGATCGCGTCGACAACGACACGCTGGCCAACGTCACGCGTATGGCGCGCAACGACCCGTCGCAGGCGACGGCCTACCTGCTGGCGCAGAGCGGCAGCCTGTCGAAGGAAGAGCAGGGCGCAGGCTGGGGCGTGATCGGCCAGTACGCCGCCAAGAAGCAGACGCCTGACGCGCTCGACGCCTACCGCCGCCAGATGACGCTGGGCGGCGACGCCTGGCTGTCGGACGACGCGCAGGAATGGCGCGTGCGCACTGCCCTGCGCGCCGGCGATTGGAAGATGGTGCGCCAGGCCATCGAGACCATGCGCCCGACGCTGCGCAGCCGCGATCCGGCCTGGACCTACTGGTACGGCCGCGCGCTCAAGGCCGACAACCGCAATGACGAGGCCAAGCAGCAGTTCCAGTCGATCGCCGGGCAGTTCAACTTCTATGGCCAGCTCGCGCAGGAAGAGCTCGGCCAGCGCATCAACGTGCCGCCGCGCACCACCGTCACCGACGCCGAGATCGACCCGATGGGCCGCAACCACCCGGGCTTCGGCCGCGCCAAGCGGCTGTATGACCTGAACCTGCGCTTTGAAGGCAACCGCGAGTGGAACTGGGAGCTGCGCAACATGAGCGACCGCGAGCTGCTGGCCGCGGCGGAATATGGCCGCAAGCTCGGCCTGCTCGACCGCACCGTCAACTCGGCCGAGAAGACCAAGACCGAGCATGACTTCTCGCTGCGCTTCCCGACCCCGTTCCGCAACGTGGTCGAGCGCAACGCCGATGCGGTCGGCCTGGACGTGGCCTGGGCCTATGGCCTGATCCGCCAGGAATCGCGCTTCATCATGGACGCGCGCTCGTCGGTGGGCGCCTCGGGCCTGATGCAGGTGATGCCGGAAACCGCCAAGCGCGTGGCCAAGAAGATCGGCCTGCCGGGCTTCCGCCCCTCGCAGATGAGCGACATCGACACCAACGTGCTGCTCGGCACCAGCTACCTGTCGATGATCCTGACCGACCTCGACAGCTCGATGACGCTGGCCACCGCCGGCTACAACGCGGGCCCGGGCCGGCCGAAGCGCTGGCGCTCGACGCTCACGCGGCCGGTCGAAGGCGCGATCTTCGCCGAGACGATCCCCTTCAACGAGACGCGCACCTACGTGAAGAACGTGCTGTCGAACGCGACCTACTACAGCGCGCTGCTCACCGGCCGCCCGCAGTCGCTGAAGGACCGCCTGGGCAAGGTGGCGCCGGAAGCCGTCACGCCGGACGATCTGCCATAAGCCATCGCGGCGCCACGCCGAACGCCCACCCCATGGTGGGCGTTTTCATTGGGCGTGCGTGCGCCGTCGCAATCCGGGGAAAAAGCGCCGTGGACGAGTCTGGATGCGGCGGCATGCGCGACCTATTGTGTTTAGGCCCTTCCCCTCCTGGAGATGCAATCATGCAAACCTCCAACCTCCTCGTCCTCGGCGGCACCGGCTTTATCGGCTCACAGCTGCTGTCGCATCTCGTCACCGAAACCTTTGCCGCACCCGGCCTGCCCGATGGCCGCGTGATCGTGCCCACGCGCGATGCCGAATCGGCGCGGGCACATAACCTGACCCTGCTCCCCCGCGTCGACGTGATGGAAGCCGATGTCCACAACGACGACACCCTCGATGCGCTGCTCGAGGCGCTCACCGAGGGCAGCCAGCACTGCGCCGTGATCAACCTCGTGGGCGTGCTGCAGGATGTGCGCGCCGAGCCCTACGGGCCGCTCTTCCGGCGCGCGCACGTCGACCTGCCGCGCCGCCTGGTGGCCGCATGCGGGCGCCACGGCGTCAGGCGCCTGCTGCACATGAGCGCACTCGGCGCCGACTCCGCTGGCCCGTCGATGTACCAGCGCAGCAAGGGCGACGGCGAACGCGTCGTCACGGAAAGCGGTCTCGACTGGACCGTGTTCCGCCCGTCGGTGGTGTTCGGCCCGCAAGACCACTTCCTCAACCTGTTCGCCCGCATGCAGCGCCTGGCGCCGTTCGTGCCGCTGGCGTGCGCCAATGCGCGCTTCCAGCCGGTGTATGTGGAAGACGTGGCGTCGGCCTTCGTCAATGCGCTGGACAACCCGACCACGGTGCGTCACGTCTATCCGCTGGTGGGCCCGCGCGTCTATACGCTGGCCGAACTGGTCCGGTTTGCTGGCGCAGCCAGCGGCCACCCGCGCATGATCGTGCCGCTGTCCGATGCGGTCGGGCGCTGGCAGGCCACGCTGTTCGAACAACTGCCCGGCGCGCCGCTCTCGCGCGACAACCTCGACTCCATGCGCATCGATAACATCTCAGCAGAGCCCATCGCCGAAGAGCTGGGCGTCCATGCACTCGGCATGGAAGCCGTGATGGTGGCAGCGCTGGCCGGCCGCGGTCCGGGCAGCTGGCTGGATGACGCTCGCACCCGCTCGCACCACTCGCACCGCTAGCCGGTGCCCCTACCGCCGGCCCGCCCCACGCTGGCCGGCAGGAGGGGTTGTGAGCCCATTTCACAACCGTGGCCAATCTGATTCATTTTGTGGCGCTGCAACGCAGGGCTAGAATGGTCTGCTCGCCGGCCGCCGCCACTGCGCGCAGCTCCCCAACACAAGCGCACGCGGGCGCCACGCGCGAGCTCCCACAACAACAGCAACACGCTCTCCAAGGACGGGAAACATGAAACTGCTCATCGGCAACAAGAACTATTCGTCATGGTCGCTGCGCCCCTGGCTGCTGGCCAAGCAGGCCGGCATCCCGTTTGAGGAGATCCGCGTGCGCCTGCTGAGCGAGAGCTTCGCCGCCGACGTGGGGCGCTATTCGCCGGCCGGCCGCGTGCCGGTGCTGGTCGAGGGCGACTTGAACGTGTGGGATTCGCTCGCCATCTGCGAGACGCTGGCGGAGCGCTTTCCGCGCGCGCAGTTGTGGCCGGAAGATCCGAAGGCCCGTGCGCACGCCCGCTCGATCTGCGCCGAGATGCACTCCGGCTTCGGCAACCTGCGCAACAACATGCCGATGAACGTGACCGCCATGCTGCCCGGCATGGGCTGGAACGTGGCCGTGCAGCAGGACATCGACCGCATCGCGCAGATGTGGACCGAGTTGCGCCAGAAGTACGCCGCGCAAGGCCCGTTCCTGTTCGGCCACTTCACGGTGGCGGATGCGTTCTACGCGCCGGTGGTGAGCCGCTTTGCGACCTACGGCGTGCGTCTGCCCGAACTCGCCAAGGCCTACGCCGATCACATCCTCAACCTGCCGGCCATGCAGGAGTGGATCGACGCCGCGCGCGCCGAGCACGACTTCCTGGCCGACGACGAGCCGTACCGCACCGCGCCGGACGAGGAAACGCTGGTCGCCGCCAATCAATGACGGAACGCGCAGCACAAGCGGGGGACGCCGTCGTCGATCCGGTCACGCACGGGCTGGATGTGTATGCCGTGGGCGGCGCGATTCGTGACGTGCTGCTCGGGCTGCCCGTGCAGGATCGGGACTACGTCGTGGTGGGTGCCACGCCGGAGGACTTGGAGGCACGCGGCTTTCATGCAGTCGGCAAGGACTTCCCTGTCTTCCTGCATCCGCGCACGCAGGCCGAGTACGCCCTCGCGCGCACCGAGCGAAAGACTGCTGCCGGCTACAAGGGTTTCTCGGTCTACTACGCGCCCGACGTCACGCTCGAAGACGATCTGATCCGCCGCGACCTGACCATCAACGCGATGGCGCAGCGCGTGGCGGAAGACGGCG
>CAJXMR010000316.1 GCA_913056305.1 uncultured Ralstonia sp. | reverse complement strand
TACTGGTTCCAGGCGAAGTCCGCCCACCCGGCGCCGAACCACGGGTGCGTGACGAGCATATGCCAGCCATGGCGCCAGATGGGCAGCCGGTCGGAAACGCCGTGCGCCATGCGCTCCGCAAGTGAGGTCTGTAGATCGAAGTGCCAGCGCAGGTTGGCGTAGGCGACCAGCCAGTTGCACAACTGGTACACGACCAGGAGGCAGACCAGCGGCGCGGTAGCCTTGAGCCATTTGCGGGCGCCTTGGACGCCCGCGTCCGTCGTCAGGATCACCCATCCGGACAGGAGGCCGAGCATGGCCAGATGCAACCAGGCCGTGCGGGAAAACGTTAGGGACATGCCCAGCAGCAACGCCAGCACGACCACCGCCAGCGGCCACCGCCAACTGCGCCATTTGTTGGCCAGCAACAGGCAGGCAGCCAGCCCCATTGCTAGATAGGAGTCCGCGTGATTCGGCTGGTTCAGGTTGCCGCTCAAGCGGCGGCCGGTGTCATCCAGATCCGTGGAAAACAATTCGAAAGGAAGCCCTTGCACGCGAAACAACTGCACAAGCTCCACGCCGAACGTCAAGACGCCGCCCAGCACCAGCCCAACCGCCAACGATTCCACTGCCCCCGGGATCTTTCGGCTGTAGGCTCCCAGGCCACAAGCAAGCACGGCGGCTAGCAGGAAGGCCACGGCAACCAGCGAGAAGAAGGGGTTCAACGGTGGTGCAAATTGCAGTTGCAGGAATAGCGCCCCGATCAAGCCGGCGGGTGCCAGCGCAATCTTTGGCAAGCGGAGCCCGCTTTCGCTTCGCCAAGCTGCCACGAGGATGGCGAGAGCCAGCGTCAACCAGCATACAGCGGCGGCAACCTCGCTGTAGAACGTCGGGATGGGAAACGTGTGGAGCCGCACCAGAAACGGAACACTCCCGCATACCGCAAAGGCAAGCCATAGCGGCAATGACAGAAAGCGAGAACCAAGCATGGGCAACGAAGGAAAAGTGGCCATAGAGTGCCCAACAGACTGACAGGATTTCGGAGGTAAAACCGAACGGGCCGAAGGTGCCGCTGGGAGCCAGTCAGTGCCGGGCAGGTCAGCCTACCGGCAAGCAGGGCAATGGCAAAACAAAGGGCGCCCAAAGGGGCGCCCTGCATTGCAGTCCTTCAATGGTTCAGCAATCGCTGCCTGCCATTTGCAAGGACATCATCGCGTCAGTTAGTTCTGGCAAGACGAAGGCAAGTACGGGAACATTGCCCTCTGCGTCGCGGTCAGGGCGGCAGCCGTGGTTTGGGTACTGTCGTTTGTGGTTTGCGCCGTTGCGCAGGTCCAGCCAACGGTACCGTCCGCCTTGCCTAGGCCGAAGATGGCCAGAAGCTTGGTATCAACGTTCGTATTGCCAGTGTTGTTAAGCGTCAGCACCACCCCGACGTTACTGGTACCAGTGGGTGCGTTGTAGTTGACCAAGGTGACATACTTGGCATTATTCGCAGGCGTCGTGGAGATCGGAGCGTTCGTCGGAAACGCATTGTTGTTGTTTGCGTAAGCCTCCGAAATGGCTGCCCGCGCTGCATCCAGATCCGTCGTCGCTTCCGTCAGCTTCGACTTGATCATGTAGTTGTTGTAGGCCGGCAGCGCGATGGCAGCCAGGATACCGACGATCGCAACCACGATCATCAGTTCGATCAGCGTGAAACCCTTTTGGACACGCTTGTTCATACGACGCATCGACTTCATAAAATCCCCCGGAATGTTTGGTTAAGGTGATGCCGGGGGAGATAGAGCACGGACTGTGCCAGGCGAGAATTGGTTGTTTTCAAGGCCAATCCGACATGAAATTGGCACTCGACCAGCCTCTCTGTGACAATTTTCGACACCAATTGACACAACACGTTAGTTTTGTGGCGCTTGAATCACACACCTTGAGCGATCTTGTAGCAATCCTGAGATGGCACTTGCCCCCGAAGTCCACCATTCAACATGAAACATCCGGCGCCCTCGTAGGTCCCTCTGCATTGCGCTGTTTCCCGATCCGTCAAACGGCGATCGCCGCATCAGGATCAAAAAAACCTGGTCTTGATGCGGCGATCACGGTGTCTGCGTCATTAGCGACGATTACGCATCGCAACAAGTGCGTTCCCACTCAGTTCTGGCAGCTTGCGGGCAGATATGGGTACATCGATGACACGGAAACACCCGACCCGTACGTCGGAGTGTTCGGACCGTTAGCCGTCGCGCAGGTCCAAGTCACAGTGCCGTCGGCTTGGCCGGTACCAAACATGCCAAGATACGCATTGTCGATCTGACTGACTCCGGTATGGCCCAGGGTCAAGATCACGGAAGCGTTGGACCCCGAAACGTTGTAGTGAACCGCAGTGACATAAGCAGCGTTGCTCGCCACTGCCTGCACGATGATCGGAGGCGAGGACTGCGACGGAAAGACACCGCCGTTTGACGTGTAAACCTCAGTGATCGACACCCGCGACGCATCCAGCATGGTCGTCGCCTCGGTCAACTTCGACTTGACCATGTAGTTGTTGTAAGCCGGCAGCGCAATCGCCGCCAGAATCCCAACAATCGCCACAACGATCATCAACTCGATCAGCGTAAATCCGCCTGCTCGACGCGTTGTTCCCTTGCTGTGCTTAAAGCCCATGACCTCTCCCCAAAAGGCATTTTGTTGTGGGGAGGCCACTCGCAGGGACTATGCCAAAGCACACACTGTGTATCTGCGCAAAAACTGGCGCACTTTGGCCGAATCCGAACGCAAGTCTGACCGTTCTTGACAGAATTCCGGACAGAACCCGTCATCACCTACTTTCGGGGGGAATCGTTCAGATTAGGCCTGGCGCAACGTTCGCCGGCCAAGCCACCGGCCTACGCCTACGAGCAGCAGCGCCCCCACGCACCCCACCACTACATCCGCATACGGCACCGCGCGCTCAAACCACGCCGCGTCAATCGGATCGGTGACGAGCATGTCGCCGGCAAGATAGCCAAGGAGCGCCGCCCCGAGCGTGATGATGACGGGGAAGCGCGCCATGACGCCGACCAGCAGCGTGCTGCCGAACACGATCAGCGGCACTGACAACCCAAGCCCCAGCACCAGCAACAGAAACGTCGTGCCCGGCGGCCCCTTCTCGGCCGCGGCGGCCACGGCAACGACGTTATCGAGCGTCATCACAAAGTCGGCGATGAGAATCGTTTGGATGGCAGGCCACAGGCCGTCGCGCTGATGGCGATCGGCGGCTTCCTCTTCGGCTTCCGCGAGCAGCTTCACGCCGATGTAGACCAGCAGCACCGCGCCAATCGTTTTCAGATATGGCAAGGCAAGGAGCTTGACGGCCAGCACGGTCAACACCACGCGCAGCACAATGGCGCCGGCGCTGCCCCAGAAAATGGCCTGCTTCTGCTGGCGCTTCGGCAGGTTGCGTGCGGCCAGCGCGATGACGACCGCGTTATCGCCCGACAGCACGATGTTGGTCAGGATGATGGAGCCGAGTGCGAACCAGAATGCGCTTGAGGTGAGCGCCATAGTGTTGTCGAGGATGTCCTTGGGGGTTGGCGGAAGGTGATTCGGTTTGCAGCCTCTCGCCCGCTTATACACATGTCGTGCCTGGATCGCATGCTGCATCGCGATCAAACAAAAACGGGAGCCGAAGCCCCCGTTCTCGCACAATCTCAAACCTTGTCGATTACAGCATCGCCTTGAGCAGCGCTGCCATTTCCGACGGGTTCTTGGTGGTCTTGATGCCGCACTCTTCCATGATGTCCAGCTTCGCTTGCGCGGTGTCGGCACCGCCCGAGATCAGCGCGCCGGCGTGGCCCATGCGCTTGC
>CAJXMR010000315.1 GCA_913056305.1 uncultured Ralstonia sp. | reverse complement strand
ACGGCCCACAGGTGATCGAGCAGGAAGCCGGCATCGAAGAATACGACTCGCGCGATCGCCCTTTCATCTGGAGCCTGACGGGGGGCGAACAACGCGCCGCCACGGGGCTGGCCGATGTCTGCATCGAGGACGATTCCGTCACGATCCGCGCGCAGGTGATCGAGTGGCTGCGCGCCGGCGCACCAACGCACCAGCGCAGCGAGCAGATCGACCACTACCTCGCACAACTCGCCGCTGTAGACACATCACGTCAAGCCACGGCAGAAGATGTGCGCACGCACTACGCAAAGGACGTCGCATGAGCCAGAACGAACTTTCCACGCGCGGCGCGACCTGGATGCGCGTGCTTGCCGGCGGCGCGCCGGTGCCAGGTTACGGCAGCACGCTGCAAGTCGTCGATGCCGCGCTGGCGGGACGGCCCACTCGCTACATCGCCATCGTGCCCGACGCCGGGAACCGCTTCCCCCGCGCGCGCAACGGTGAAGTCGGTCTCATCGAAGGCTGGCAGCTTGCACGTGCCGTGCGCGATGCCATGCGTGCCGATGCAGGGCAGGAAAAGAAGCGCGCCATCGTCGCCGTCATCGATGTGGCAAGCCAAGCCTACGGGCGCCGCGAGGAGGCCTACGGCATCCACCTCGCCCTGGCTGCAGCGGCGGATGCCTACGCTGCCGCCCGCCTGGGCGGTCACCCCGTCATCGGCCTCATCGTCGGTCGCGCCATGTCGGGCGCCTTGCTGGCGCACGGCTACCAAGCCAATCGCCTGCTCGCCCTGGACGATGCCGACGTGATGGTGCACGCGATGGGCAAGGCTGCAGCCGCGCGCGTGACGCTGCGCTCCGTCGCCGACCTGGAACGCCTCGCACAAGAGGTTCCGCCCATGGCGTACGACATCGCTAGCTTCGCCTCGCTCGGCTTGCTGTGGAACCTGCTGAAGGTGAAGTCTGCCGACGCGCCCAATGCAGTTGACATCGATACCGTGCAGACGGCGCTCGCGGCGGCGCTGGCCGATATCGCAGCCGACCCATCGCGCGGGCTGGAAAGCCGCCTGGGCGCGCCGCTGCGCGGCGCATCGTCGGAAGTTCGCAAACGCCTGCGCGAGCAATGGAACGCGCAGCCAGAAAGCGCATAACGAATAGGAGACACATCACGGCGCGAACACATGCGCCCCGATGGTTTGGCCGTACCTGCCCTAGATGGCGCCTTGAATTTTTGCAAGCGGGCGGAAAAAGGAAGGGGAACTGTCTGAGCGCAGCGAGTTTTCCCCTTCCCCGCCCGGTTGCAGAAATTCAAGGGGAAGTCGCCATCTTGGGCGCGCCTTTCTTTGCTTACTTTCTTTGGCAAGACAAAGAAAGTGAGTCGGCCCCGGCAGGGGACGAAAAGGGAGGTGGACCACCAAGGTCCAAACCATCAAACCACCAACATCAAGGAGCCCTCACCATGGCAAGCAATCTGAACCTCGGTTTCATCGGCCTCGGCATCATGGGCACCCCCATGGCCGCACACCTGCGCGCCGCCGGCCACACGCTGTTCGTCAACGACGTCAATCCGGCCCCGGCCGCACTGGTGGAAGCCGGCGTGACGGTCTGCACGAGCGCCGAGGAAGTCACCAAGCGCGCCGACATCATCTTCATCATGGTGCCGGACACGCACCACGTGGAGTCGGTGCTGTTCAGCGAGAAGGGCGTCGCGAAGGCCCTGAAGGACGCCGGCAAGGACGTCGCCGCAGGCAAGATCGTGGTCGACATGAGCTCGATCTCGCCGATCGCGACCAAGGACTTCGCCGCCCGCGTCAACAAGACCGGCGCGCAGTACCTGGACGCCCCGGTGTCGGGCGGTGAAGTGGGCGCGAAGGCCGCGTCGCTGACGATCATGGTCGGTGGCGAGCAAGCCTCGTACGACCGCGTCGAGCCGCTGTTCCGCCTGATGGGCAAGAACGTCACGCTGGTCGGCGGTAACGGCGACGGCCAGACCACCAAGGTGGCCAACCAGATCATCGTGGCGCTGAACATCCAAGCCGTGTCGGAAGCGCTGCTGTTCGCATCGAAGGCCGGTGCAGACCCCGCAAAGGTGCGTCAGGCGCTGATGGGCGGCTTTGCAGCGTCGCGCATCCTGGAAGTGCACGGCGAGCGCATGGTCAAGCGCACGTTCGATCCGGGCTTCCGCATCGAGCTGCACCAGAAGGACCTGAACCTGGCCCTGCAAGGCGCCAAGACGCTGGGCGTAGCCCTGCCCAACACCGCCACCGCGCAGGAGCTGTTCAACACCTGCGCCGCCAACGGCCTGGGCAAGCAAGACCACTCGGCGCTGTGCCGCGCGATCGAGATCATGTCGAACCACGACATCGCCTAAGTCGCGCACCCTGCCGTCGCCTTCGGGTGGCGGCAGTCTTGTTTGAGCTGTCCCCTCGCCTTCCGACATGTACAACGACCACTCCGCCCAGGCTGCCTTGCGCGCCGCCCTGCCCAATCCATCGCCGCGTGCATTGCTGCACGGTCTGTTCGATACCGCCGTGGCGGCGGTCAGCGCGTCACAGTGTCTGCCGGGTTTTCTGCCGGAGCCGCCGCGTGGGCGCACCGTCGTGATCGGCGCGGGCAAGGCTGCTGCTGCGATGGCGGAAGCGGTAGAGCAGCATTGGCAAGGCGAGCTGTCGGGCCTGGTGGTCACCCGCTACGAGCATGGCCGTGCACCGGGTACGCAGGGCCGCATCGAAGTCGTGGAAGCCGCGCACCCCGTGCCGGATGCCGCGGGCCAGCGCGCCGCGCAACGCATGATCGGTCTGCTCGATGGCCTGACGCGTGATGACCTCGTGCTGTGCCTCATCTCCGGCGGTGGCTCCGCCCTGCTGGCCGCGCCGGCCGAAGGCCTGACGCTGGCCGACAAGCAGACCGTCAACCGCGCGCTGCTCAAGAGCGGCGCGAGCATCGGCGAGATGAACTGCGTGCGCAAGCACCTGTCGTCGATCAAGGGCGGGCGCCTGGCGCTGGCCTGTGCGCCGGCGCGGGTGGAGACGCTGCTGATCTCCGACATCCCTGGCGATGATCCGACGCTGATTGCCAGCGGGCCCACGCTGCCCGATGCAACCACCTGCGCGGATGCGCTGGCCGTCATCAACAAGTACGGCATCGATGTGCCGGAGGCGGTGCGGCGCCATCTGGAGAGCGGTGCGGGCGAGACGCCCAAGCCTGGCGACGTGCGGTTTGCCGGCCATCGCAGCCAGGTCATCGCCACCGCGCAGCAATCGCTGGAAGCGGCTGCGGCGCAGGCGCGTGCACTGGGCTACGAGGCACACATTCTGTCGGACAGCATCGAAGGCGAAGCGCGCGATGTGGCGGAGGTGCATGCCGGCATCGTGCGGCAGATCGTGGCGCGCAATCAGCCGTTCAAGAAGCCGTGCGTGATTCTGTCGGGCGGTGAGACCACCGTCACGGTGCGGGGCAATGGGCGTGGTGGGCGGAATGCCGAGTTCCTGCTCGCGCTGGGTGTGGCGTTGGATGGCCTGCCGGGGGTGCATGCGATTGCTTGCGATACGGATGGCATTGATGGCTCGGAAGACAACGCAGGGGCGATTCTCACGCCGGATAGCCTGGCGCGTGCTGAGGCGCTTGGGTTGAAGCCGAAGCAGCTGCTGGATAACAACGATGGGTATGGGTTCTTTCAGGCACTGGGCGATTTGATTGTCACCGGGCCGACCCGGACCAACGTGAATGACTTCCGGGCGATTTTGATTACGGGGTGAGTTGGATGGGGGATGTGTTTGCTGTTGTTGGTGCATCCCTCGCTTCGTCCCCTGCCGGGGCCGACTCACTTTCTTTGTCTTGCCAAAGAAAGTAA
>CAJXMR010000314.1 GCA_913056305.1 uncultured Ralstonia sp. | reverse complement strand
ATTTCAAGAACTATTTTCGAGAATCGCAATGCCTTGATTCCCGTGCCGCGCCTGTGAATTTCACCCGCTCGACGAGCGCAACACCGACGCCGCCTACGCCAAGAACCGGCGAATCGACCTCAAACTCACGAACCGCTGAGCGACGCGTCACCGCGCTGCTGCGCCAGCCAGTCGCGCGGGGCGCAGCCCATGCGCACGCGGAAGGCGCGCGCCAACGCGTTCGGGCTGCCGTAGCCGACGCGGTCGGCCACCACCGCCACCGGACGCCCCTGCTTGAGCAGGGTGCAACTGACGTTCATCCGCCAGTCGGCCAGATAGTCGCCCGGCGTGACGCCCACCGCGTCTTTGAACGCGGCGGCGAAGCGCGCGCGTGACATGCCCGCCTGCGCCGCCAGCGCCTCGAGCGACCACGCGGTCTGCGGCGCATCGTGCATGGCGGTTATGGCGCGCGCGAGTTTCGGGTCGGCCAGTCCCGCCAGCAGTCCGGTGGCGCCAAGCCGCCCATCCATCAGATAACGCAGCAACTGGATCAGTAGCAACTCGCACAAGCGGTCGATGGCGGCCTGCCGACCGCACTGGTCGCGCTCGGCTTCGGCAAACAGCAGCTCTAGCGTCGGCCCGAGGCCGGGCAAGTCCGCCAGCGGAATCAGCAGCATCGACGGCAAGGCCATGGCCAACGGATTGCCCGTCGAAGCGCCCAGATCGACCTCCGCACACAACAGCTCAGCGGTATCGCCGGGGGCGGCGACAAAACGATGCGACGCCACGCGCGGATAAAACAGCAGGCTCGGCTCGGTAACCAGCAGATCTTCATGCACGGGCGAACGCGCCGTAATCGGGCCGCGCCGCACCAGATGGATATAGCCATGCGGCGCCGCGTAATGATGCTGCTCACAGAAGGCGCCGCTGTGAAAAACGCGCGCCGAAAGCGAGTAGTGCCGGAGCAAGCCGGCCAGTCGATCCGCCATTCCACTCTCCATATAAGACGATAGGTTACGTATTTGATACTTTACGTGCCATATCGTACCAAACAAAGGGCGATCATGCCCACTTGCTCTTGCACCTCACCCACTACGGAGATAGACATGACCCAAATCGCCCCCCTGACCATCGACACCGCTGACGCCGCTACCGCTGCCACACTCAAGGCCGTCAAAGCCAAGCTCGGCATGGTGCCGAACCTGCTCGCCACGCTGGCCCACGCGCCGGCAGCGCTCAACGGCTACCTCGGCCTGTCCGAAACGCTGGGCACCGGCCGCCTGAGTGCCACCCAGCGCGAGATCGTTGCGCTGGCTGCCGGTCAAGCCAATCGCTGCCAGTACTGCCTGAGCGCACACACCCTGATCGGCAAAGGTGCCGGACTGTCGGCAGAGGCCATCGCCGCGGCCCGCACCGGCCAGGCGGCCAACGCACTTGACGATGCAATTGCCGGCTTTGCCCGCGCGCTGGTCGAGCAACGCGGCGTGGTGTCGGCCGACGCCATGGCCAACTACCGCCGCGCGGGGCTCGACGACGGCCTGATACTGGAAGTGATCGCCAACATCGCGCTGAACACGCTCACCAACTACACCAACCACATCGCCGACACCACGGTGGATTTCCCCGTGGTCGCCGTCTGATCTCCATAGGCATATAAGGAGAACACAACGAAAATCGCACTCACCGGCGCTCTGCTCGCCAGCGCCCTCGTCCTGCCACTGGCCGTCACGGCCGGCGACTTTTCGCCCTATGTGGACAGCCAGGGCGGCATCAGCCGCCCCACAGACTTCCGCACAAACTTCGTCCACCTGGGCTCATATGCGGTGTTGGACGAAAAATCCGCCTCTCGCGGCCTGCACGATGTGTACACCGAAAAGGCCTCGGCCGAGCACTACCGCAAGACCGGCAAGTTCTTGGACGGCGCCACGCTGGTGAAAGAGATCCGCAAGCTCGAAACCAGCGCCATGACCACTGGCAACCCTGTGGTCTGGGGTTCCGATGCGGCCGTGTGGTTCGTGATGGTCAAGGACGCCAAAGGCCGTTTCGCCAGCAACCCCTTGTGGGGCGACGGCTGGGGCTGGGCGCTGTTCAAGGCCGACGCCCCCGCCAAGAATGTCGCCGTCAGCTACGAAGCCGACTGCATGGGCTGCCATGTGCCGGCGGCCAAGACCGACCGCGTATTCATCCAGGGCTATCCGACACTGACCCAGCACTGACTTGCTGCCGGGTTACGCTTCGCGCAGGATGGCACCTCCGTCCTGCGCGAGCCACCCTTTCCGGAAGCGCGCCATGCCGACACTCGACGCCTTTCTGACCGACGTCCGCGCCTGCACGCGCTGCGCACCGCATCTGCCACACGGCGTGCAGCCGGTCTTCCAGTTTCACCCGAGTGCGCCCATCCTCATCGCCGGCCAAGCACCGGGGGCCCGGGTCCATGCCTCAGGCGTGCCCTTCGACGACGCCAGCGGCGCGCGTCTGCGCGCCTGGCTGGGCGTGGACCGCGACACCTTCTACGACCCTACCCGCATCGCCATTCTGCCCATGGGCTTCTGTTATCCGGGCACCGGCAAAAGCGGTGACCTGCCGCTACGCCCGGAGTGCGCCCCCCGCCTGGCGCGAAGCCTTCATGCAGCGTTTCGAGCGCCTGTCGCTGGTCATCGTGCTGGGCAGCTACGCCATGGACTACCACCTCGGTACTGGCAAGACGCCGCTCACCCGGGTGGTCGAAGCCTGGCGCGAGCACTGGCCGCAAGCGTTCCCCCTGCCTCACCCTAGCCCGCGCAACAATCGCTGGCTGGTGCGCAACCCCTGGTTCCAACAAGACGTGCTGCCCGCGCTGCAAGCACGCGTCCAGGCAGTCCTCACCGCCAACCCCAAGGAAACCCCATGACCGACGACACCGCCGCCATTACCGAGCTGCTGCACAAGTACTACGACACCCTGGCCTGGGCGAACGGAGACAGGCACCGGCTTTGGAGCGATGAACGACGGCTTCAGGTGCGGTAGCTGACGCCTGGGACCTCAATCACCGTATGACCGGGTCGAAAGCGGTCCTTTCTCTGACAACATCGCCCTAGCCCGCACTCAACCCCCACAACACATCCAGCACATGTTGCGTAGGCCGCTCGACGTCCCCACCACGGTGGGCAATACCAAGTTGACGCCACAATAAGGGCTGTAATGGCCGCATGACGATCCTGGTATCGGGCAATGGCGTGGAGGCTTCATGCGGCAACAACGTCGCACCATAACCGGCCGCCACTAGGCTTTTGATCGCATCGTTGTAGTTCAGTTGAATACGCGGCGTGGGCTGCCGTCCATCACTGGCGAACCACTCCGAGGTCAAGCGCGAAAGCCGAGTAGTTTTGTCATTCAGAATTAATGGCTGGGCGGCCAGCCAACCGGGGGTCACAACATCCGGGCATTCCCAGCGAGCCGGCAAGAAGGCCATGACCGGGTCCCGCCGCCATGGCTCGATCCGCAATTCCTTCACCGGGGTCTGTGGCAGCGCGACCAGACCGATCTCCAAAGAGCCCTCGGCAAGCTTCTTCAAAGTTTCCTGCGACGTGAGCACCGCGACCTGCACATCGATAGCGGGATGGCGTTGGCCCAACGTCTCCAAAGCTTGCGGCATCAACTGTGCGATGGCCCCTGTGGAGGCACCCAGCCGCACACGCCCGGCCAAGCCCTGCACCTGACGCTCCACGTCCTCAAGCGCCTGCTCCGCATCCGCCAACAGGCGCCGCGCGCGCTCCACCAGCGTTTCTCCAATCGCCGAAGGCTGAATGCGCCCACGTGTGCGCGACAACAGCTTTCCGCCAACCCGCGACTCCAGGTCGGCAATATGCAAACTGACCGTGGGTGGCGCGAGGTGCAGCACACGGGCCGCCTCGGCAAACGAACCCGGGGTCATGCCAAGATGAGGCCAGTTCGCTATCATAAGCCTTCAAGTAATGAAGG
>CAJXMR010000313.1 GCA_913056305.1 uncultured Ralstonia sp. | reverse complement strand
CGGCAGGATGGCCTGGAATTCCTTGTCGCGGCCCATCTTGGCCGAGCCGCCGGCGGAGTCGCCCTCGACCAGGAAGAGTTCGTTGCGGGTGACGTCGTCTGACTCGCAATCGGTCAGCTTGCCGGGCAGCACAGCCACGCCGGAGCCCTTCTTCTTCTCGACCTTCTGCGCCGCGCGCGTACGCGCCTGGGCCTGGCGGATGACGAGTTCGGCCAGCTTCTTGCCGTACTCGACATGCTGGTTCAGCCACAGCTCCAGCGTCGGGCGGCTGAAGGTGGACACCAGCCGCACGGCATCGCGGCTGTTCAGGCGTTCCTTGATCTGACCCTGGAACTGCGGGTCCAGCACCTTGGCCGACAGCACGAACGAGGCGCGCGCGAACACGTCTTCCGACATCAGCTTGACGCCCTTGGGCAGCAGCGCGTGCATCTCGACAAAGCTCTTGACGGCCTGGAACAGGCCTTCACGCAGGCCGGATTCGTGCGTGCCGCCAGCCGGCGTCGGGATCAGGTTGACATAGGACTCGCGCACCGGCGCGCCCTCTTCCGTCCAGGCCACCACCCACGACGCACCTTCGCCGAAGGCAAAGCCCTCTTCGCCCGGCTTGTCGGGGTCGGCAAAGTGCTCGCCCTCGAACAGCGGGATCACCGGATCGGCGCCGCTGCCCTGCGCGAGCGATTCGACCAGGTAGCCGCGCAGGCCCTGGTCGTACTGCCATTCGAGCGTCTCGCCGGATTTCTCCAGCGTGAGCGCCACCTTCACGCCCGGCAGCAGCACAGCCTTGCTGCGCAGCAGGCGCTGCAGCTCGGCCTGCGGGATGTTCTCGGAATCGAAATACTTGGCGTCCGGCCACGTGCGCACGCGCGTGCCGCTCTTCTTCTCACCGCGCTCAGCCTTGCGGGTCGCCAGCGGCTCGATGACGTCACCGCCCGAGAACGTGAGCGTCGACACATTGCCGTCACGCCAGACCGTCACCTCCAGCCGCGTCGACAGCGCGTTCGTGACCGACACGCCCACGCCGTGCAGGCCGCCGGAGAAGGCATACGCGCCGCCACGGCCCTTGTCGAACTTGCCGCCCGCGTGCAAGCGCGTGTAGACGATCTCGACCACCGGCACGCCCTCTTGCGGGTGGATGCCGACGGGAATGCCGCGCGCGTCGTCCTCGACGCTGACGCTGCCGTCCTTGTGCAGCGTCACCGCGATCAGCTTGCCGAAGCCGCCCAACGCCTCGTCGGCGGCGTTGTCGATCACTTCCTGCACGATGTGCAGCGGGTTGTCGGTGCGGGTGTACATGCCCGGCCGTTGCTTGACCGGTTCCAGGCCCTTGAGGACCTTGATCGACGATTCGCTGTATTGGGAGGTTTTGCTCATGGAGGACGGAAATACGAGCCAGCGCGAGGTCTATCGCCGAGCGCCGGGAATGCAGCGCGCATTGTAAAGGAAGCTGTCCTTGGCAATGCGGAGGGATCGTCAGCCCGAGATGCGGCGCGTGGCCGACATCCCGGTGACATATTGGCGGACTACCGGTGCATCACGGCGTGCCGGCGCGCTTGCCTTCGAGCGCTTCCCAGCGCTCCAGCACCTCCAGCAACTCCAGCTCGATCGCCTCGTGGCGCTCGGCCAGCTTCTGGGCGCGCTCCGGATCACGTCCGTAGATCGTGCCGTCTTCCAGCTCGGCGCCGACCTGCTTCTGCTCGACCTCCAGCGCCTCGATACGGGCGGGCAACGCGTCCAGCTCACGCTGTTCCTTGTAGCTGAGCTTGACCATGGCGCGCTCGCGCGGGCGGGCCGCCTCGGGCTTCTTCTCTTCGGCGACGGGCTTGGCGGCCTGCGCCATCCGCGCCGAGCGCACCGACTGCGTCTGCCAGTCCGAGAACCCGCCCACGTATTCGCGCCAGCGGCCCTCGCCCTCGGCCGCGACAACCGAGGTGACGACGTTGTCGACGAAGGCGCGGTCGTGCGAGACCAGGAACACCGTGCCGCTGTATTCCTGCAGCAGTTCTTCGAGCAGCTCCAGCGTGTCGATGTCGAGGTCGTTGGTCGGCTCGTCCAGCACCAGCACGTTGGCCGGCCGCGCGAACAGGCGCGCCAGCAGCAGCCGGTTGCGCTCGCCGCCCGACAGCGACGACACCGGCGAGCGCGCACGCTCCGGCGCGAACAGGAAGTCGCCCAGGTAGCTCATCACGTGCTTGCGCTGGCCGTTCACTTCGATCCAGTCGCTGCCGGGGCTGATGGTGTCGGCCAGCGAGCGGTTCAGGTCGAGCTGCGTGCGCATCTGGTCGAAATACGCGACCTGCAGGTTGGTGCCGTTGCGCACCGTGCCCGTGTCCGGCGACAGCTCGCCGAGGATCAGCTTGAGCAGCGTGGTCTTGCCGACGCCGTTCGGGCCAAGCAGCCCCACCTTGTCGCCGCGCAGGATGGTGCCGGTGAAGTTGTCGACCACGGTGTTGTCACCGTAGCCCTTGGTCACGTCGATCAGCTCGGCGACGATCTTGCCGGAGCGATCGCCTTGCGAGACCTCCAGCTTGACGTTGCCCTGCACCTCGCGACGCACGGCGCGGTCCACACGCATCTGCTCCAGCCGAGCGACGCGGCCGACGCTGCGCGTACGGCGGGCTTCCACGCCCTTGCGGATCCACACTTCTTCCTGCGCGAGCAGCTTGTCGAAGCGCGCGTTCTCCAGCGCCTCGGCTTCGAGCTGCTGCGCCTTGCGCGTCTGGTAGGCCGTGAAGTTGCCGGGGTACGAGCGCAGCTTGCCGCGGTCGAGCTCGATGATGCGCGTGGCCACACGGTCGAGGAACGCGCGGTCGTGCGTGATGAAAAGCACGCTGCCACGGAAGGTCAGCAGTAGATCTTCGAGCCAACGGATCGAGTCGTAGTCGAGGTGGTTGGTCGGCTCGTCGAGCAGCAGGATGTCGGGTGCGCCCACCAGCGCCTGCGCCAGCGCCACGCGCTTGGTCAGGCCGCCCGAGAGCGAACCGATGCGCGCGCCCGGCTGCAGGCCGAGTTGGGCGATGGTGGTGTCCACGCGGGTGTGTAGTTGCCAGGCGTCGGCGGCTTCGAGCTGGGCTTGCAGCGCGTGCAGCCGATGCAGCTCGCCATCGTCATGCGAATCGCCCATCGACGTGACCAGCGCTTCGTATTCAGCAAGCAGACCAGCGGCATGCGGCACGCCCATCGCCACGGCTTCGGCCACGGTCTGGTCCGGGTCGAACACCGGTTCCTGGGGCACGTAGGCGGACGTGACGCCACTCTGGCGGGCGATCAAGCCATCGTCGGGGGCGGTCATGCCGGCCACGATCTTCAAGAGCGAAGATTTGCCGGTGCCGTTGCGGCCGATCAGGCCGACGCGCTCGCCAGCCTCCAGCGAGAAATCGGTGTGGTCGAGCAGCGCCACGTGGCCGAACGCCAGTTGCGCATCGGTAATGGAAAACAGGGCCATCGAGAAAAGCGGAAAGGAGTTGCGCGGCGCGGCGCGCCCGGAAGCCGCGTATTGTAGTCGGCCCCGCGATAGGTCATCCGGTCGGCATTGCGCTTGAGCACGCCGGTGCTATAACGTTTGTGCCGCCCGGCTCGCATTTTGGCGGCGCCTCCCGCCCCAAACCGAAGGAGAAAAGCGATGCGCGGACTGTTCGGCTTGTTGATCGTGTTGCTGGTGGTCGGTATTCCGGTGCGGCAGATCCTGCTGCGCACCGGCTTCTCGCAGTGGTGGACGCTGCTGGTGCTGGTGCCGCTGGTCAACCTGGTGGCACTGTGGATCTTCGCCTTCTCCAGCTGGCCGCGGCAATCTTCGCAACCGGGCAACATCCTGCCCAACCAAACCTAGGTACAGCACACCTGCGCGGTGTGCCAACGGGTCGCACAAAAGCGTCGCGCCAAAGAAAACGGCCCGCTTTCGGCGGGCCGGAAGAGTCTCTCCTCGATGCCTTGCGAACAAGACATGG
>CAJXMR010000312.1 GCA_913056305.1 uncultured Ralstonia sp. | reverse complement strand
GAATCGTCGATCACCAGCCTGCCGTTGCTCGGCCGTGGCAAGGTGCGCGAGAACTACGCCGTCGGCGACGACAAGCTGCTGATGGTCACCACCGATCGCCTGTCGGCGTTCGACGTGATCCTCGTCCAGCCGATTCCGGACAAGGGCAAGGTTCTCGCGCAGATGTCGGACTTCTGGTTCAACAAGCTGCGCCACATCGTGCCGACGCACGAGACCGGCATCGCCCCGGAAACCGTGGTGGCCCCGAACGAAGTGGGCCAGGTGCGCGGCCGCGCCATCGTGGTCAAGCGCCTGAAGCCGATCCTGGTGGAAGCCGTGGTGCGCGGCTACCTGGCCGGCAGCGGCTGGAAGGACTACCAGGCCACCGGCGCCGTGTGCGGCGTGCACCTGGCCCCCGGCCTGCAGAACGCGCAGAAGCTGCCCGAGCCGATCTTCACGCCTGCCGCCAAGGCCGACGTGGGCGAGCACGACGAGAACATCTCCTTCGACGAGGTCGAGCGCCGCATCGGCCCCGCACTGGCCGCGCAGATCCGCGACGTCAGCATCCGCCTGTACAAGGAAGCAGCCGACTTTGCGGCCACGCGCGGCATCATCATCGCCGACACCAAGTTCGAGTTCGGCCTCGATGAGAACGGCACGCTCACGCTGATGGACGAGGCGCTCACGGCCGATTCGTCGCGCTTCTGGCCGGCCGATTCGTACCAGGTGGGCACCAACCCGCCGTCGTTCGACAAGCAGTTCGTGCGCGATTGGTTGGAAGCCGTGCGCATCGACGGCAAGCCGTGGCCGAAGACCGCGCCGGCGCCCGAGCTGCCCGCCGACGTGATCGAAAAGACCGCGAGCAAGTACCGCGAAGCGCTGACCCGCCTGACCGGCGAAACCCTGCGCTAAGGAGCCGACGATGACTGCACAGCAACCGGCTCCGCTCGTTGGCGTGGTGATGGGTTCCAGCTCCGACTGGGACGTCATGCAGCACGCCGTGGTCCTGCTCAAGGAATTCGGCATTCCGCACGAGGCGCAGGTCGTCTCCGCGCACCGCATGCCGGACGACATGTTCCGCTACGCCGAAGCCGCGCGCGGCCGGGGGTTGCGCGCCATCATCGCCGGTGCCGGCGGGGCGGCGCACCTGCCGGGCATGATTGCCGCCAAGACCATCGTGCCGGTGTTCGGCGTGCCGGTGCCGTCCAAGTACCTGCGCGGCGAAGACTCGCTGCTGTCGATCGTGCAAATGCCCAAGGGTATTCCGGTGGCGACCTTCGCCATCGGCGAGGCGGGCGCGGCCAATGCGGCGTTGGCGGCCATCGCCATGCTCGCCACCACCGACGACGCGCTGGCGGCCAAGCTCGAAGAATTCCGCGCACGCCAGACCGAAGTGGCGCGCGGCATGACGCTGCCCGTGCACAGTGCCTAAGTCCTACGCACCACCTCCCATGGCTGATGACCTGAATCCGCGCCTGTCGCAGGCGCATTCCGCAGAATCCCGCGCGCTGAACGTGCCCAACGCGATCCTGCCCGATGCCTGGCTGGGCATGCTGGGCGGCGGCCAGTTGGGTCGCATGTTCACGCACGCCGCGCAGGCCATGGGCTACAAGGTCTGCGTGCTGGACCCGGACCCGAACAGCCCCGCCGGCACCATCGCCGAGCGCCACCTGTGCGCCGGCTATACCGATGAAGCCGCGCTGGCCGAGATGGCCGCGCTGTGCCCGGCCGTCACCACCGAATTCGAGAACGTGCCCGCGCAGGCGCTGGATCGGCTCGAGCAGTTGGGCGCCTTTGTCGCGCCGCGCGCGAGCTGCGTGTCGATCGCGCAGAACCGCATCGCCGAGAAGAAGTTCTTCGCGCTGTGCGCCGCCCGCACCGGCATCCACCCGGCGCCGAGCTGGGTGATCGAGCACGACGCCGATATCGACCAGCTGCCCGAAGACCTGCTGCCCGGCATCCTCAAGATCGCCCGCATGGGCTACGACGGCAAGGGCCAGGCGCGCGTGTCGACGCGTGACGAGCTGCGTGCCGCCTGGGGCGCCATGCAGCACGTGCCGTGTGTGCTGGAGAAGATGCTGCCGCTGGCCTACGAGGTGTCCGTGCTGGCGGCCCGCGCGGCAGACGGCAGCACCGCCACTTGGCCGCTGGCCGAGAACGTGCACCGCGACGGCGTCCTGTTCTCGACCATCATGCCGTCGCGCAGCGTGTCGGACGACGTCGCCACGCGCACCCGCGCCGCCGCCGCGATGATCGCGGAAGAGATGGGCTACGTGGGTGTGCTGTGCATCGAGTTCTTCGTGCTGCAGGACGGCTCGATCGTCGCCAACGAGATGGCGCCGCGCCCGCACAACTCAGGCCACATCACCATGGATGTGTGCGAGACCAGCCAGTTTGAGCAGCAGGTGCGCGCCATGGCCCGCCTGCCGCTGGGCAGCACGCGCCAGCACTCGCCGGGGCGTATGCTGAACGTGCTGGGCGACGTGTGGTTCGAATACGGCCTGGAGCGCTCGCCCGCGTGGCACCAGGTGATGGGCCACAGCGGCGCCAAGGTCCACCTGTATGGCAAGGCCGATGCGCGGCCGGGCCGCAAGATGGGCCACGTGAACTGCGTCGGCACCTCGCCCGAGGTGGTCGACGAGGCCTTCCGCCATGCCGCGCACGTGCTCGGCCTGCAGCCGGACTGAGAGCACATCGCATCATGCACAAGTCGACCATGCCGTACGTCATGCCTTCGCGCGAGCGCCTCGATGAGGCTGCGCGCAGGCTGGAGGCGGGCGAGCTGGTCGCCTTTCCGACCGAGACCGTCTACGGCCTCGGCGCCGATGCCGAGAACCCCAAGGCGGTGGCCAAGATCTACGCGGCCAAGGGCCGGCCGGCCGGCCATCCGCTGATCGTGCACGTGGTCGATGGCGCCGACCTGTCGTACTGGGCCGACGACGTGCCGGGCATCGCCCTGCAGTTGGCCGAAGCCTTCTGGCCGGGCCCGCTCACCATGATCCTCAAGCGAGCGCCGCACATTCCGGCGGCGGTGGCAGGCGGGCAGGGCAGCATCGGCCTGCGCTGTCCGTCGCACCCGGTGGCGCAGGCGCTGCTTGCGCGCTTCAAGCGCGGGCGCGGCGGCATTGCGGCACCCTCGGCCAACAAGTTTGGCCAAGTGAGCCCGACCACCGCGCAACACGTGCGGGAAGAATTCGCCGACATGGGCGATGCCGTGTTCGTGCTCGAAGGCGATGGCGTGGATGTCGGCATCGAGTCCACCATCATCGACCTGTCGCGACTGGACCAGGGCATCGGCCCCGTGCTGCTGCGCCCGGGTGCCATCACGCCGGAAGACATCGAACGTGTGACCGGCCAAGTGCCGGCGTTGCCCGACGCCGCTGCGCCGCGCGCGTCCGGCACGCTCCGCGCGCACTACGCGCCGCGCACGCCGCTGTATTTGCTGCGCGCGGACGAGGTGCCGGCGCGTCTGGCCGCAGTGCCCGCGGGGCAGCGCATCGTGTGGGTCGGCGCGCCGGTCGACCTGCCGCCCGGGTGCGACCAGCGTGCCGCGCCCGCGACCGCTGCCGCATACGCCAACGTCTTGTACGCGCTGCTGCGCGAGCTCGATCGCGGCGGGTATCACGCCATCTGGGTGGAAACCCTGCCTGACGCGCCCGCCTGGGCCGCTGTCAACGACCGCCTGTGTCGCGCCGCCGCCGCGTTCGAATCCGGCCTCTAATTCTTCTGCGGTCTGCGTTCATCGAACGCCTGTCTACCTCGCTACACTGCGGCTTGCGCGTCGGCCTGTGCATTGAAAGCAGGCACTGGCGCCGCACTACAACCATTACAAATCCACAGGGAGACAGACATGCAATTGCGTCAATGGATCGGTGTCGCCACGGCGGCCCTGGCCTTGGGCCTGACCGCGTGCGGCGGCGGCGAAACCGATCAGGGTGGCAACGCCAACGTTGCCAAGGTGCAGCGGATGGTGGTGTTCGGCGA
>CAJXMR010000311.1 GCA_913056305.1 uncultured Ralstonia sp. | reverse complement strand
AGTTTGCGATCCGCTAACCGGTCAAGCCGTGTCGCGGAAGGTTGATGAACCCGCTGAACTCCGGCAGACCCGGAGAAAGGTGAGCGCCCAATGACTGAGCTGTATAAGCAGTACCTGGATACCTCGTATCTGTCCGGCGGCAATGCCGCTTACGTTGAAGACCAGTACGAAGCGTATCTTCAAGATCCCACGTCCGTTAGCGAGGCACTGCGCGCGTATTTCGATGCGCTGCAGAACGTCCCCGCCGTCGACGGTTCCAACGCCCGGGATATCCCCCACGCCCCCATCGTCACCTCGTTCGCTGAGCGCGCCAAGCAAGGCCCGATCAAGACGATCGTCGCGTCTGCCGATTCCGACATGGGTCGCAAGCGCGTCGCCGCGACGCAGCTGGTGGCTGCATACCGCAACGTGGGCCTGCGTTGGGCCGATCTTGACCCGCTCAAGCGTCAGGAGCGCCCGCCGGTGCCGGATCTCGACCCGGCCTTCTACGGTTTTACCGAAGCCGATCAGGACATCGTCTTCAACGCCAGCAACACGTATTTCGGCAAGGAAACGATGAGCCTGCGCGAGCTGGTCAACAACCTGCGCGAAACGTACTGCGGCTCGATCGGCGCTGAGTTCATGTACATCAGCGACCAGGCGCAGAAGCGCTGGTGGCAAGAGCGTCTGGAGAGCATCCGCTCCAAGCCGACGTTCTCCGCTGAGAAGAAGAAGCACATCCTGGAACGCCTGACGGCCGCTGAAGGCCTCGAGCGCTTCCTGCACACCAAGTACGTCGGCCAGAAGCGCTTCTCGCTGGAAGGCGGCGAGAGCTTCATCGCTGCCATGGACGAGCTGATCCAGCATTCCGGCGCCAAGGGCGTGCAGGAAATCGTGATCGGCATGGCCCACCGCGGCCGTCTGAACGTGCTGGTCAACACGCTGGGCAAAATGCCGGCCGACCTGTTTGCTGAATTCGAAGGCAAGCACGTGGACGACCTGCCGGCCGGCGACGTCAAGTACCACAAGGGTTTCTCGAGCGACGTGACCACCCCGGGCGGCCCCGTCCACCTGTCGCTGGCGTTCAACCCGTCGCACCTGGAAATCGTCAACCCGGTCGTGGAAGGCTCGGTCAAGGCACGCCAGGAGCGCCGCGACGACAAGCACGGCGCGCAAGTGCTGGCCGTGCAGGTGCACGGTGACGCGGCCTTCGCCGGCCAGGGCGTTGTGATGGAAACGCTCAACCTCGCGCAGACGCGCGGCTACGGCACGGGCGGCACCATCCACCTCGTCATCAACAACCAGATCGGCTTCACCACGTCGGACCCGCGCGACTCGCGCTCGACGCTGTATTGCACCGACGTGGTCAAGATGATCGAAGCGCCGGTCCTGCACGTGAACGGCGACGATCCGGAAGCCGTCGTGCTGGCCATGCAGCTGGCCATCGACTTCCGCACCGAGTTCCAGAAGGACATCGCAGTCGACATCATCTGTTTCCGCAAGCTCGGCCACAACGAGCAGGACACGCCGGCGATGACGCAGCCGCTGATGTACAAGAAGATCGGCACGCACCCCGGCACGCGCAAGCTGTACGCAGATAAGCTCGTCGCGCAAGCCACGCTGAAAACCGAAGAGCCGGATGGCCTGGTGCAGGAATTCCGCGCCGCCATGGACGCCGGTAAGCACACGGTCGACCCGGTGCTGTCGAACTTCAAGAACAAGTTCGCAGTGGATTGGATGCCGTTCCTGAACCGCAAGTGGACGGACTCGGCCGACACCGCTGTGCCGATGGCCGAACTCAAGCGTCTGGCCGAGCGCATCACCGCCATCCCCGACCACTTCAAGCTGCACCCGCTGGTCGAGAACGTCGTCAACAACCGCGCCAAGATGGGCAAGGGCGATCTGTCGCTGGACTGGGGCATGGGTGAGCACCTGGCCTTCGCCTCGCTGGTGGCATCGGGCTACCCGGTGCGCATCACCGGCCAGGACGCCGGCCGCGGTACGTTCACGCACCGCCACGCCGTGCTGCACGACCAGAACCGCGAGCGCTGGGACGCCGGCAGCTACATCCCGCTGCAGAACGTGTCGGAGAGCCAGGCACCGTTCACGGTCATCGACTCGGTGCTGTCCGAAGAGGCCGTGATGGGCTTCGAGTACGGCTATTCGTCGGCCGAGCCGAACACCCTGGTGATCTGGGAAGCCCAGTTCGGTGACTTCGCCAACGGCGCACAGGTCGTGATCGACCAGTTCATCTCGTCGGGTGAGGTGAAGTGGGGCCGCGCCTCGGGTCTGACGCTGATGCTGCCGCACGGCTACGAAGGTCAGGGTCCGGAGCACAGTTCGGCGCGCCTCGAGCGCTACCTGCAGCTCTGCGCAGACCACAACATGCAAGTGGTGCAGCCGACCACGCCGGCGCAGATCTTCCACCTGCTGCGTCGCCAGATGATCCGCCTGTTCCGCAAGCCGCTGATCATCCTGACGCCGAAGTCGCTGCTGCGTAGCAAGGACGCTGTGTCGCCGCTGACCGATCTGGCCAAGGGCCACTTCGAGACGGTGATCGCCGATCACGAAGAGCTGAACGCCGCCAAGATCAAGCGCGTCGTGGCCTGCTCGGGCAAGGTCTATTACGACCTGGTCAACGCCCGCAAGGAACGCGGCCTGACCGACACCGCCATCATCCGTGTGGAACAGCTGTATCCGTTCCCGCACAAGGCGTTCGCGGCCGAGCTGAAGAAGTACCCGAACCTCGCCGAAGTGGTGTGGTGCCAGGACGAACCGCAGAACCAGGGTGCCTGGTTCTTCGTGCAGCACTTCATCATGGAAAACATGACCGAGGGCCACAAGCTGGGCTACGCAGGCCGTCCGGCCTCGGCGTCGCCGGCTGTGGGCTACTACGCCAAGCACAACGAGCAGCAGAAGGCGCTGATCGATGCTGCGTTCGGCAAGCTCAAGGGCTTCGTGCTGACCAAGTAAGCGAGACCGGTTCCAGGGCGGCAGGGCTGTGATTGCAGCCGCCGCCTTGGCACATCTTCGCGACCGAATTCCACCGTATATCGAATTGAAGCGCGGCCCGCCAGAACGGGCGCGCACACATGAATCCAAGGAACCATCGAAATGGCTATCGTTGAAGTCAAGGTCCCGCAGTTTTCCGAGTCCGTTGAAGAGGGCACGCTGATCTCCTGGAAGAAGAAGCCGGGTGAAGCTGTTGCCGTGGACGAAATCCTGATCGAAGTCGAGACCGACAAGGTCGTGCTGGAAGTGCCGGCCCCGTCGGCTGGCGTGCTGGCCGAGATCCTGGTCGCCGACGGCGCGACCGTCACGTCGGAGCAACTGCTGGCGAAGATCGACACCGAAGGCAAGGCTGGCGCCGCTGCTCCGGCTGCCGCTGCACCGGCTCCCGCCGCTGCCGCTCCGGCCCCGGTTGCCGCTGCTCCGGCCGCTGCTGCCGCCACTGGTGGCGTGGCCATGCCGTCGGCTGCCAAGCTGATGGCGGAAGCGAACCTGTCGGCTTCGCAAGTGGCCGGCACCGGCCGCGATGGCCGCATCACCAAGGGCGACGTGCTGGGTGCCGTCGCTGGTGGCGCCAAGCCGGCCCCGGCTGCTGCCGCTCCGCAAGCCGCACGTCCGGCCCTGCAGCAAGTGGCTGCGCCGGTGGACTTCGCCGCCCTGGGCGACCGTCCGGAAGAGCGCGTGCCGATGAGCCGCCTGCGCGCCCGTATCGCCGAGCGCCTGGTGCAATCGCAGTCGACCAACGCCATCCTCACCACCTTCAATGAAGTCAACATGAAGCCGGTGATGGACCTGCGTGCCAAGTTCAAGGACCAGTTCGAGAAGACCCACGGCGTGAAGCTGGGCTTCATGTCGTTCTTCGTGAAAGCGGCCGTCCACGCGCTGAAGAAGTACCCGGTCATCAACGCGTCGGTTGACGGCAACGACATCGTCTACCACGGCTACTTCGACATCGGTATCGCTGTCGGCTCGCCGCGCGGCCTGGT
>CAJXMR010000310.1 GCA_913056305.1 uncultured Ralstonia sp. | reverse complement strand
ACTGCACGCCCTCTGGGCGGTATATAATCCGCTGTTTCGCCGTCCACCCGAATACCTGAGTACTGAGCAAGGGACCCGATGACCACCATCCGCCTGAAAGAAAACGAGCCGGTCGAAGTCGCACTGCGCCGCTTCCGCCGTGAAATCGAGCGCACCGGCCTGATCAAGGAACTGCGCGCCCGCACCGCCTACGAAAAGCCGACGACCGAGCGCAAGCGCAAGAAGGCTGCCGCCGTGTCGCGTACGCGTAAGCGCCTGCGCTCGCAAATGCTGCCGAAGAAGCTCTACTAAGATCGCGCGATTGTTCCGGTAGCACCAACTGGGTGCTGCCGTTGGCGGCGTGAAGTCAGTCGACCTCCAGCCCGCCGAGCTTGGCCCGCGTTGCATCCGCACGCACACCGGAAGCCTTTCCGGCCCGCGCCAACGCTCCACTCTCCGATACAGCAGTCAGCAAGACCGCGGTTGATGGCCAGATTGGCCAGACCCCGCAGCTTCGGCGCGCCCCGAGCGCCCGTTCTGTTGCAAACGACCTCCGCCAGCGGTGATTGACCGGCTGGCTGTTGGCGTTTGTCCACCCGGTTTTGCCCTTCATCCGCAGCACCCGCGGCATTGACGCGAATTTTGCTTCGCGCTCCGGCTTCTTTACGACTTTTTGACGGCCCGCACCGTACGCTGAAGGCGTGAACAATTCCGGGCGCAAAGCGCCTTACGGCCATGAGCCTGATCAATCAATGGTTGCTGGGAGCGGGCGTCGTGCTGGCCATCGTCGCACTGTTTGTCGTCGAGTACAGCGGTGTAGAACGTGCGGCGCGGCGCAACCGCGAAGCCGAGGAACACGCGGGCCGGCGCGCGGATGAAGCGCGCTCGTCTTGACTGCCCCGCGCAGCGACGACGCCACGCTGCTTTGGTGCAGTGATGTCAGCCGCCAACCCATCACCCTCATCTTCGAACCCGTCCGAGCCGCCAGCCTACTGGTTTCGCGCCAAGCGCTACGGCTGGGGATGGGGTCTGCCCGTGCGCTGGCAAGGGTGGCTGGTCTTCGTCGGTTATTTCATCCTGCTGATTGCCGGCGTAATCATCCTGCGCCCCGCCCATGCGCCCATCCTGTTCGTCGCCTACACGATGGCGTTGAGCCTGCTACTGGTGCTGGTTTGCTGGTGGAAGGGCGAGCCACCGCGATGGCGCTGGCGCGAAGACTGAGCCGCCCATCACCGCGATTCACGCTCGCAGATACGGACCCGCACGCCGCTCCAGCAGCGCGACGAGTTCCGGCTGCATGAACGCGTAGTCATCGGGAATATCGAGACAGACCACCCGCTTGCCGCGCAGCTGCGGGCCAAACCGCTGCGACAGGCGCTGGCGATGCACGCGCTCCATGACGAAGATCACGTCCGCCCAGTCGATCTGCTCGGCCGTCAGCACAACCTCCGCGTCCAGCGCCAGGCCCGCTGAATCGGTCTCGACATTCGGCCACTGGGCGAATACCGCTTCGCCCGTCGGGCTGCGCATGCGGTTGCGGCTACAGATGAAGAGCGCGCGCATCTGCGTTCAGGCGGCCGTTGCGCACGCCATGGTGATGGAGGCGCGGTAGCCGCCAGGCAGATTGGCCGGCAGCGCATCGGGCGCAAACACGCCCGGGCGCTTGTGCTCGTGACTGAGCGCCGGCGCGAATGGGCCGACCAGCGTGCAGCCATAGGTGGCGATGAACACGTGCTTGCCCGGGATGACCTCGAACAGGTACGTGTCGAGCGGCGCGCCAACTTCCACCTGCAGATTCAGCTCCTCGGCGATCTCGCGTGCGAGGCATTCGGTGGACGATTCGCCCAACTCAATGCGGCCGCCGGGCAACTCCCATTCGTCACGCTCGTTGAGCAGGAGGACGACCTCGCCGGTGGGCAACCGCAGGACGCCTTTGACGGAGACGGGGTAGATGGGCATGGCCGTCATCAATTCAAAACCTAGCGATGAACCGTAGATGGCTTACTTAAGCCACCCCAAGACCTGGCAGCTTCTGCAGTGTACTAACTTGTGTACTAAAAAACGAATTCGCTTCCTCCGGGATTGGCCGCCTGGGTCGGCAACGCGCGGCGTGTAGCCCGCTCGTGGGTTGCTAAGCTGATGGCAGAGGTCGCTTTACCGAGTCTGCCTGGAAAGGCGCCACGAGCTCCTATTGAGCAGCCAATCGCTTGTCTTTTGCCTCGGGATCTTTGTCCCACCCCAGGATCACTCCGTGCTCGCCAAAGCCGGGTTCTGGAGCGGCTGCGCAAGTGAGTTTTGCCTCTGAAATGGCTGCTGTGGGAATCTCCACCGCGGCGATCGCGGCCAAGTTAGGTCGTACCATACACCCCAGGTGCCACAGGCGGTCGTCAGATACACCGCTAAGTCCGCAAACCGAGGTTTCGTAACGGAGCAGAGTCGGGTGCCAGCTCTGAGCATCGAAGGGCTCCGGACCATGTTGAGCCCGCCATCCGAGCAGCACTGACATTGCCCACGACTGGGTCTCCTCGCGTTGCTGGTGGATGCCGCGTGGCAGTACCTACCTCGACGCCCCCCCCTCAAGAGCCCAGGCTCCGGCATTTCTGACAACATTCAGAAGCTGAGCTTGAAGATTTGTGCCCCGACGCCTCGGGTGCCAGCGTAAAGATTACCGCTGTTGTCAATGGTTAGGGACGTAATGAAATCCGACGTGTTCGCGAAAGGGTATGACACGACGTCACCGTTCGCAGACACACGCTGAACTGCCCAATTCCCTGCTGTGTAGATGCTTCCCGAACGGTCCACCGCGATGGCTCCAGACGCGGTCGGGAGTTGTCGCGCTACCGTCGTCACTGTTCCATCCGGCGAAATTTTCCGAACCGTGTCGAGACTTCTCACGTAGAGATTGTCGCCACTGTCGATAGCGAGGTCGGGACTGCCGGACAGCGTGAACGTGGCGTTGGGCCCAGGGCCATCCTGATTGCCACTCACCCCACTGCCAGCAAGCACCGCCCATGTTCCGCTGTCGAGCGAAAATTTCACGATACGGTTGTTCACCACATCGGCAAGCAAGAGGTTGCCTCTGCTGTCCATCGCGAGACCGCCGTTACCAGTCGATACAGCAGAGGTGGAGCTTTCCCAGTTGGCAAACAATTGCTGATAGTTGCCTGTCGGTGTCAGTTCGTTCAGCACTGCGCTCCACGTCATCGGAAACGTAGCAATCGGCGAATCTCCCGACCCAAAGATATTCCCAGACGGATCAAGCACAACACCATCCCATGTGGTCTGTGTCGACAACGTGGTCACGACTCCGCCGGGAGTGACCCTCCTAAGCGCACCGCGGTCCGACAGGACAATGTTGCCGGATGCGTCCGTGGCAAGATGTCCGCCTCCCCAAAACACAGCAGCCGAACCCGTTCCGTCCACGGGCGTAGTATTGGTTGTGGCTGAACCCGCGATGCGGGTAGCCGACACTGCCGAAGTCACCAAGCCACCGCCGGAGGCCGGGCCTGCAGTTACGACGTCATTCGCAGGTCCAGTCGCGCTCGCCGGCACTGACACCACTGCGCCCGCTTGCGTATAGACCTTGTCGGATGCCCCATTGATGGTTACAACGGTACCGTTGGGGGCCCTGACGGTCGCCCCTGCCGGCACTTCTACCGACATGTTCGCCGCAAGCGTCACGCTCGTTCCAGGAGCCACGCTTTGTGGGATCGCCGCACTTGTTGTGCCGCTATCCGAGCCACCTCCGCAGGCGCTCAGCAAAGCGCCAAGGCACAGCGTGATGGTTACTCGTGCGGAAATCTTCATATCAATTGAGCCTTTCAGAGAATATCTGGGTCGATGGATTATCAGGATCGCGCAGCACCGGTGCATCTTGTGCACCATGCTCACTAGCGCCGCCCCTTCACTTCGGTGGCGTCACGCGCCCGCGCGGTGGCCCCCCCTCGTGCGCTTGCCTAGCACGGCTGCAGTGGCTCACTAGTGGCCTGTAACGATTGAATCGGGAGTAATGCGACGAGTTGGGTCGAAGTA